>JBCCXW010000040.1:0-24669 GCA_039191105.1 Pseudomonadota bacterium | reverse complement strand
CCCGCAGTGGTCAATACCGATTCCCATTCGCTGCGGGAGGATCGCGCACGCGTCAGCGACAGTCGAAACCCCGCATCGATCAGACGTGCTGTATTCTCGAAGCGCTCGAGATAACGCATCATCCAAAACAATCCAGACGCCGTTCGCCCGAGCATTTTACCCATCGGTGAGCACCCATGTGTCTTTCGTGCCGCCCCCTTGGCTCGAATTGACCACCAAGGAACCGGCCCGCATCGCCACCCGGGTCAAACCGCCAGGCACAACATCGATAGTATGCGGGGAAACAAGCACGAATGGTCGCAAATCGACATGCCGCGGCGCGAGCCCAGAATCAGTGAAAATTGGGACCGTCGAAAGCGACAAAGTCGGCTGAGCGATATAGTTGCCGGGATCAGCTTCAAGTTTTTTCCGAAACGCCTCAATTTCGCGTGCACTTGCCGCCGGTCCGACCAGCATGCCGTAACCGCCAGACCCATGGACTTCTTTGACCACCAGTTCGGCCAAGTTCTCGAGCACATATTTCAACGCGTCCGGCTCCGAACAGCGCCAGGTTTCGACATTCTTCAAGAGCGCTTCCTGGCCGGTATAGAACTCAACAATGTCCGGCATGTACGAATAGAGCGCCTTATCATCTGAGATCCCGGTGCCGGGCGCATTGGCGAGTGTGATGCCGCCAGCGCGATAAATATCGAAAATGCCAGGGACGCCGAGCATCGACTCAGGATTGAAGTTCAGCGGGTCCAAGAAATCGTCATCGACGCGGCGATATAAGACATCGATCGGTTCAAAGCCGCACGTGGTGCGCATACAGATGCGTCCATCCTCGATTTTGAGATCATGCCCCTCAACCAGCTCGACCCCCATTTGATCAGCCAAAAACGCATGCTCGTAATAGGCAGAATTGTGGATCCCCGGGGTTAGGACGGCGATGGTCGGCTTGCCGTGACAGGCTGGCGGCGGCGATGCGGCCAAAGCCGAGCGGAGCAAAGCTGGGTAATCGCTGATTGATTCCACGCCAACATGCGAGAACACTTCTGGAAACATTTTCAGCATGGTTTCGCGGTTTTCCAGCATGTAAGAAACGCCGGACGGCGTGCGGGCATTGTCTTCGAGGACATAAAACTCGTCTGGTCCAGTGCGCACCAAATCTGTTCCAACAATGTGGGTGTAAATGCCACCAGGCGGATTGACGCCAACCATTTGCGGTAAAAAGGCCGAGTTGCGGGTGATTAAGTGTTCCGGGATCCGCCCGGCTCGCAAGATTTCCTGGCGATGGTAGATATCGTGCAAAAACGCGTTCAGCGCCTTAATCCGCTGCTCAATGCCCCGGGTCAGCGTGCGCCATTCCTGAGCGCTGATAATACGCGGCAAGAGGTCAAACGGGATGAGGCGTTCCTCAGCTTCCGCCTCGCCATAGACATTAAACGTGATGCCCGTCCGCCGGAAGAAGTCTTCGGCTTTCTTCGCCTTACGCTTGACGCGCGCCGGATCCATATCGGCTAAGAGACTGTGATAGACTTTGTAAGGACTGCGCACGCCCGACCCGAAGCCATGCATTTCGTCAAAAAACTTACGCTTACCCGCCATTTAGAGAGTGAGGCACAGCGCTGGTCTCCTGACAAGGCTGCAGGCTTGAAACCTCTTTTTTTACGGCTTGATGCCCGATCTGCAAGATCTGATGCGCTTGTATTGTCTCAACGCAGTTGCTTTTTTGATGGGCTTAGTCGCCATGCCAGACGCGAGCCTGGCAGGTAGATCGCCGACCATCCCGTCCATATGCGGATGCGACGGTAGATCAGCGCTCAAAAAAAGGAGGCACCGATTGGCACCCCCTTTATTTCGTCGCCAGCTTAGCCTGCTGAAAACGGCACAGATGAATGGTGCAAATTGATTTTCAACGCGCCCTCTTCATCCAGAACATAGCCGAATGTGTATTCGACTTTGGTTTCGCTGCCGTCTGGGCCAGTGAAGTAGTAATTCCCCATCGCCATGGCAGAATCATCATCGGTGTAAATGCCGTTGCTTTCCCAACGCACATTGGTCCATCCGCTGATGGCAAATCCTGAGTCCTCAGTGCCTTCCGTGCCGATGAAGTAAGACAGAGCTTCGTCGAAAGTTTCGCGGAACTGGTCTTCGGCCGCCAGGGTTGGTTTAAACATCACGGCTGTGTCGCCATAGGCGTAGAGTGTATTGATGTGCTCGGTTGCCCGCGCTTTGTAATCTCCATCCGCGGCATGCACGCTGGAGATGGCAACAATACCCTCACCCCATTCAGTTTGGGCGGCGACGACGTCTGCTTCGGTAATGCCGGTCGTGGTGGCCGCATCTTCTGCAACAGCGGTTGTAGCGCAGGCTGCGAGGGCGAGCGCTGCAGTACCGCCCAGAATGGCATTCGTGCTAAAGTTCATCGTAAATTTCCTTTTGAGAAGTTGGGTGACAAGAGCCTGTGGACCCTCGCCGTGGGTGTGATGCGACCGCTTCTGCAAGAGCGCGCTCGCATTTTGGTGATTCACCTAAGACGGGTGAATCATCCAATTCGGTAGAAACTAGTGTTCGAGAGAAACGCGCGACCATCGCGAGGTCGCCTCGCCATTGCAAAATCGCCGACGGCGAACTTGCGAAAATTTTAGCCAAGATTCAGTGATCAGGACGGGGGTCATGATGCGCTCGTAAGTGACTAGTGGGACGCCAGATAGGATGCGCATCGCCCTGGACAAGGTGTGTTCGACTAATTTTTTACGCGTCATGGTGGAATCACGCTGGCAGAGACTCGCCCCGAAATCACTGAATCCGCGACCGCAGCTAAGGTTTCCTTGCGACTTTCCCGACCGCCAAGGCAAATTTTTTGCACAGCAATTAATCTCAATGAAAACAACTTCGAGTAGCGTTTATATTCATTCAACGGTGGCGCTGAGACGATTGACGATGCCTGATGCGGCGAAAAAACCGAATGCGGAGACCTCGCCCGCAGACACACTGGAGGATGCAGCGATCTATCGCCTGGCCGGTGCGGCCTTTGATTTGATCGAAAAACACCGCACGCCGCCCGCGCCAATGACCTATTCGATGTGGTACGCGTATGCCGCCAATGCACCGCAAGCGGTCACTACAGAAGTTGATGAGATTCTCGCCGCGCACGGCGCCATTAATCCAGCGCAGATCGAGGATATATTCGAAGCGCATCTCTCCCACTCGGCCTTCGAAGCGGGGGGTGAGCGCGTCAGCCAAGCCATCGAATCCTCGCTGAGCGAAGTGTCTGCGCTCATCTCGAAAACGAACTCCGAAACCGAGCTCGTCCGCGGCCGATTAAATGGGGTCAGCGCAAACATCACCAAACGTCCGAAACGACGGGACGTTGTCGCACTATTTGAGCAGCTGATGGACACCAATACTCAAATGTCCAGTATTACCGAAACCCTGGCCAGCGAACTCGCCAAATCGCAAGAACAGGTGCGCCAACTTAACGAAGAGTTTCAAGTCATCAAAAAGCAAAGCCGGACGGATGCGCTGACCGATGTCGCCAATCGCCGCGCCTTTAATGAGCGCCTCTCTTTTGTCCACGCGCGGGCCGAACAATCAGGCGAAGTCTATGCTTTGGCGCTGCTCGATCTCGACAAATTCAAGCAGATCAATGACACGTTCGGTCACCCTATGGGCGATGAAGTGTTGGCGCACCTGGCGCGGTTGATGGTCGAGAGCATCGAACCGACAGATTTCGCAGCGCGCATCGGCGGCGACGAGTTTGCGATTATTTTTCCCGGCCAAACCGCCGACGCGGCGTACCATTCATTGGTCGCCCTGAAACGGCAGATGGAGAATCTCACGCTCTCCGAAGAGCTATCGCGCGACTCGCGTCACCAAGTGACCTTTTCTTGTGGCATGGCAGCGTTCACGAGATCTCGCTCCATCGCTGATGTGACCGATGCGGCTGATCAGGAATTGCTCAAAGCGAAGCGCAAGTCGCGCAATTACATTTCGGTCGAAGGGCGGACGGTCTAAAGCGGGTCAGCGTCTAAGAGACTGACAATCGCTTGCGCGCTGCGCCTCCCCATATCCTGAAGCTCGGCTTTCGACGCACCCGATTTCGCACGTGCCGAAAAGGCCACCAGGGTGTTTGACGCAAGCTCAATCGCAGTCTGGAGGGTCGTCTCTGTCACGTGCGGCGCGCTGGCGAGCATGCGGGTGCGCATGCGTGATTGGAGACCGTCCAGCCCCGTTTTCAAACGCTGCTTGATCGCGCTGTGATTGGCGCTGCAAGGCGCTGTGCCAAAGACCAAGCAGCCCGGCGCAACGGACTCATCGCGGAAGTAAATCGCCAACATCTCATCGAAAAAATTGGCCACAGCCGTGGCCAAATCGCCTGGCGCTTGCAGCGCTGGTATGGCCGTTTCACCGACTTCGGTCGCAAATGCATCCGTTGCACTGAGATACATGGAGAGCTTGTCCCCGAAGGCGCGATAGAGACTGGGTCGGCTCAAGCCAGTGGCCTCAGATAAATCATCCAGCGATACCGCCGCGAAGCCTTTGTCCCGGAACTGCTCAACCATAGCAGCCAAGGCAGCAGCCGTATCGATGCTCACCGGTCGGCCACGTTTGGGGCGTGTTTCAGTCATTTCGTACCATTTCGCATAAAATTCTTGACGACCCAATAAAAATGTTCGAAACGGTACGGAATTACAAGCCATAGGAGCCACATATGCTGATACAGTCCCTACTTTATCCCGGATTCACGACGCTCGACCTGATTGGCGCCTTGCAGCCTTTGGCGCAAATGCCAGGGTCGACGACCGAATTTGTGGCACGTGAGCTGGCCCCTATTCCAACCGATTCAGGGGCCGCGATTGTCGCCACCAAGACGTTCGATACGGCGAGCGCTGCGCCGGATGTCCTCTTGGTCCCCGGTGGCGGCCGTCCGACCATCGATCTTCTCGAAGACGCAGCCACCATGGCCTTCCTCGCCAAACAAGGTGAGACCGCCAAGTGGATCGTTGCGGTGTGCACTGGCTCGCTTTTGCTCGGCAAGGCGGGACTGTTAAAGGGCTACAAAGCCGCCAGCCACTGGGCGGTGATCGATACGCTCGATGCGTTCGGCGCTGAGCCCGTGCATGAGCGCGTGGTGATTGACCGCAATCGTTGCACCGGCGGCGGCGTTACTGCAGGGGTCGATATCGGCTTGACGATTGCCGGCAAGCTTGCGGGCGAAGAAACAGCCCGGGTGATCGAGTTGATCTTAGAATACAATCCAGCGCCGCCTTTCGGCACGGGCCATCCAGAACTTGCCGATCAAGCGACGCTCGACATTGCTCATGGCGGCGCCGTCGGATCTATGCAGCCTGACCGCATCCGGAGAATCGCCGCGGCTTGAGGGGGCGTCTGACAGCGTGATTAGCAATCTCAGTATTGCTTGTTCTGGACGGCTCAGCAAAGCCGCTAGGCGTTTAAGTAAAGAAGTATGCGGCTATTGCTTTGAACGATTTTCTTTTACTTCTTTGTCGATGCTCTGAATTCGCTTGTACCCTGCGACAATAAGCTCTGGATCAAGCACATATCGCGAATGGGTCTGGTCCCGGAGCGGGGGTTTAGGTATCCCGTTCGCGAATCCGGACTCCAAGAGACCAGCCGTGGCTGCGGGTCGGCCCAACTCCAACACACATGCAAGATAATTCAAATCCTTGATCGCCATATGAGTCGCGCAGACCAGTGTTTGGAGATACTCTACCGGATAGTATTTCGCTTCAGTACTCCCCTTCGGAGGGGCTATTTGGCGCCCAAACGGAACCAAGCAAAGCGTCGAAGGCATTCGGGGATCAATTTTGGGTGGCAAATGCGCTATATCGTTTCTCAAATCCGCGATCTCACGAACGCTCTTTAGAAAATGATCAACTTGTTTGCTGATCCCGCGCTTACTTGTTTGAGTAATCACCGCGCGCAATTCTTGAATTAGGGTTCGCGACGTCATCTTGTGCACAAGAAAAAACCCAGTTTTGATTTCAGCATTAACGCTCCATATCAAAGCCCACTTGAGATGGTTTTCCAGTTCGCCGAAACGAAAAATAAATTCACCTAAGGCGTGAAATAGTTCTGATTTTGGTTGGCCTGGAATGTTAGGTATAAACATCATCAACACAGTGAGTACTCTCCAAATAGCTTGTTTGGATAAGACGTGATCCCGCGCGAACCTTAATCCAGCATGGGGAAAGGGTCGAGCGTGCCGGAGGTCATGCCGTAGGCGGTATTGCCGAGATCGTTCTCATTCTTTTCGATCATGAGCGTGCCTTCGAGCCAGTATGGTGCCCAAATGTCCGGGACCCTGACCGGCTTATCGGTCCGCACCAGAATGATCTGGTTCGGCGGCGGTGGCGGGAAGTGAATGCAGGCGCCAGGCTGCGGAACGAACAAAAACTCCTGATATCGATTGTTCGCTGCGGGCTCAAACGGCACGACATAGCCGGGCAGTTTGATCAGCTGACCATTAAGATCATCCACGGTTTCAAAATTGCCAAATTGCGGCATGAAATCCAGCTCTGACCCCTCTTCGATTTCCGAAAACGGCGGCGCGTAAGGATCGGCAGCATCGAACAAAGTGGTTGTGTTCGCGGCGTAACGTTTTTCGAGCATGGCATAAAACGCTGCTTGTTCGCGCTCGAGCTCTTCCGCGCTGCCTTCCGGCATTAACTCCTCCCATCTAAGGGTTAGCGCCTCGCCCTCTTCGACCCCCCAATAAAACGACGCGGCATTTTGAGTTGGCCGCGTGTCGAGAGACTGCTCGCCGGAGGTTGAGCGCGCCGCAGCTACGGGCTGAGAATTGCCTTCACTGGCCAAGGGCGCTGCCGCAGATTGAGGCGTCTCACTCGGCGCAGACGGGGTGCACGCCGAAACCACCAAGATCAGAACCGACACGCCCGCCGCGCGCTGGAGCAGCGCCTTGGTTCGATCTGGCTTGCAATCACTCAGCATGGTCGACATCGTCCTTATGTCGGGTGAAACGCGTCTTAGAACAAGTAAAAGTCTAGAAACCCTTAGAGCGCGGGTGCAGATTTTTCAGCGCCGCCGCGAGGACGGGTTTGCTTTGCTGAGGTTGGGCCCACCGGATCCTGGTCAAAAACGACCTCAGAGATATGCTTTGAAGCGCCTATCGCCCGGCGACTTTAGCCAAATCTTTGCGCGTATTGACGTTGAAGAAGGGGTCACGCCCATAAGCGTCATCGGAAAAGTGAACCACCGTCGCCTCGCATTCGCGGGCCCATGCGCCCGCGGCGCGCTGCCCGCTTTTGACAAACGCTTCCAAGGCCTCGGCCAAGCCCGCCGGCCAGAGCCCGCAGACAAAATGCTCACGCCCGCGGCTGGCGGCGATGGCGGGCGCCCCACAGAGCCGCAAAACCGAGAGCATATTGCTGGGCAAATGCGGCATATCTATCGCCACAGTGGCGAGGCAATCATAGCCCTGTTCTTGCGCCCAAAGCATCCCAGCATGCAGACCTGCAAGCGGTCCAAGCTGGTCGCCAAGTTGGTCAGGAACCATATCTAGACCCAGCTCTGAATAGATCCCTGTCGCTGCGGCATTGATGGCCACTTGGGCACGCGTTTGGACTTGCATGCGCTGAATGACAAGATCGATCAAACGGCGCCCGTTTATGTCCGCCACACCTTTTGGTGTTCCAAATCGGCGAGAGGCTCCGCCGGCAAGAATAATCACAGGAATATCTGTCGGTTCGCGCATAGCGAGAGAAAAAACACGATCGTTCTACAAACGCAACAGTATCCAACCTGGCCCAGCTCGTGCAGCGCAGCATGCTGGATCCATAGCGCCGGAGCGCCGTAACTGCCCGTTCTTTTGGCGCCGAACAGGCAAAGCCGCGGAGAACCGATTGTGTCCCATGTCTTTCGACCGGTTTAAGATGGGTCAACAGTATCCGCGTTGATCAGCGCCCCAAGGGTTGAGCGAACATGGATATCTCTTTGCGGGAACGGCGAAATGACCGGCACAGCTCCGCCTCAATTCCACAACAACATAGGGGTGTCCCCCTTTCTGGCGCGCGCCAGAGCCACCTCAGATAAGTGTTTCGACCTGTTGGTCCTCCCGCCGCGCGCTTTGTCCATTGGTTAGGATCGCGACCTGAGCGAGAATGATTGGCAAGGACCAATATCCCGTCGCGGCGAGATAGCGAGGTTCCCAATCAGGATCGAATTTCTGCTTAAACCGTCGCAGACCTTGAAAATTGTAGAACCGCTCACCGCGCTCGAAGACAAACTGTCCGATCCGCGCAAACAGAGGCGCGACCTCTTCTTCGACCAATCCAGAGAGGGGTGCCATGGCGAGATCGAACTTACGATAGCCCGTCTCTCGCGCCCAAAGGATCAGTTCAACAAGCAAGAAATCCATCGTGTTGGTCACCGCGGCATCTGGATCATAGCGCATCAAATCAATCCCAGCCCAGCTTTGGTCTGGCGTGACCAATAAAGATCCGAACGCCACGATTCGGCCTTTCAATTGAACGAGGCCAATTGGACAGTGCGCGAGGAAAGCGGGATCGTATCGGCCAAGCGAGAAGGACTTTTCTCGGCCGCCATTTTGCGCCAACCAGAGATCGGAGATGGTTTTCAACTCATCCAATAGACTTGATCGATGCGGCGGCAGCGAGAGGTCAAAGGTCGCCTCCTGACGCTCGGCCAATTTACGGCGCGAGCGACGAATGACTTCGCGCTTGCGCCCGGACAGTGTAAACGCGGGTAAATCGAGGATGGCGTTCTCGCCGATTTTCTCAAATTTGAAGCCAAGATCATGAAGGTCGGGCAACAGATCCGGCGGCGCGGAATAGATCGCCGGGCGCAGGCCTTTGGCTTCAGCGTCAGAGCGGAACTCTTCCAATGCTGATGCCCAGGCGGCGCGCGGCCCAATGGGAACGCTCATCGCGATGCGTGTGCCATTGATATCAGAATACATGATCGCCGCTTTGCGCTCTGGCCCAAAATACACGCTTTTATCACCGACATAAGCCAGCAGGTTATCAGGGCGGGTTTGATCGCTCGCCTGCATGAGGTCTGAAATCTGCCGCAACTCTTCATCGCTGGCGGGTTTTGGTTTGGGCCAAGCGGGACTGGCAATGCCGAAATAAAGCAAGGTCAGGCCGAGCAAAATACCCGCAATCGCAATCGGTCGCCCCGCTGCGCCGAGAGCCGGATCGATCAGTAAGTCGACAAATCGCGCTTCAACAAAGCCGCTTTGATGGCTGACCCAAAGCAAGGCGAAAAAGCTCGCCACCAGAAGCGCGCAAAAGCTGGCGAGGATCCATATGCGCGGAATGATAATGGTCAGTAAGCTCGACCGCCGAAAGAAGCTCTTTCGGGCCAAGAATAATACCGCAAAGAGTGCGAAATACATCGCGAACTCAAGCGGCCGCGGGCGTAAAAAAAGCGTCGCGACAATCCCGTGCAGCGCCAGGAAAACCGACAAGACCCAAGCCGATTGCAGCCGCCTTGCCAATCCCAATGACATTAACATAAGCGCGGATCCCCCAAGCGTCAGCGCCATCACCGGTGTTTCTAAAATCAATCGCTGAAGCGGCGCTTTGCCACTGGCAGATGGATTGGGGATCGCAGCCGAGATGAGGGCCAAAGCACCGACCAGGAAGGTGATAACCGCTAAATAGCGCGGCGCCCGGTCGAACCTGGCCGCGCGAATTCGGTTGGACAAAGGCTGTGATGGCTCAGTCATCGCGTCTCGTTTGTGTGATCCGCCGGACATCTGCAGCAATGAGCTGTGCATTCGCAGCGTTCAAGAGAGAGACATGCGACTCATCAGGCAAAGGGGTGACGCCGCCAAAGCCAGTATTTAGGGCAGCCGCCTTGGCGATGGCTGCGTTGGCGCCGCCATTGCTTGAATTTGAAAAGACAAAAGCCGGGACCTGCTCGGCGCCGGTCTCTGTGCGCCAACTCGCTTCCGGCCATGCCGTGACGGCCGCCATCAGTTCCGCTTTGGTCGCCTTATGGTGGCGCACAGCAGCCACGGATCGGCGTTTGTCGCGGGCGAGCGCATCGAAAAGCTTAAGCTCATCGGGGAGAATATAAGACACACCGCCCGCCACACCGATCCGGGCGAGAAATGCGCTCACAGACAGCGCGCGGCTCATCCAGGGGATGAACGACTGTGCCCGCTCGATCGCCAGGGTTTGCGGCCGCGCCGCGTCGACGAAGACCAGACCTTGCAGCTCATCGGGATAGGCATTGGCATAGGCATGCAAACGAATGCCCGCCATCGAATGACCAATAAGAACAAATGGCCCTTGGTGCCCAAGCGCCGCCTTCAAACGGCGCATGTCTTCGACATGCCAGTCCGGATCCGGCGAGACCCCGTCTGGAACCGGATCGCTCCATCCCATGCCAGCGCGATCATAGAGACACACCCGGTGGTCTTGGCGGAGCGCTTCCAACACCCACCACCCGTCCGCATAGATGCCGAATGCGCCTGCATCATACAGCACCAAAGGCGCGTCTTCTGGGCCCTCGCAGACGCAGTGCAGGCGCCGATCCTCTTCAACATTGACCATCTGAAAGCTCGGCGCGGCGCCCAGCCTGAACAGAGACCCAATCCCGCCCAGCGCCATCAGCAGCAAAATCAAAGCGCAAATCAGGCCCAAGATAAGCTTCAAGCCAAGTACGAGCATTGAAACGACCGCTGTCACGTCTTTAAGTCCTTATAGCGATGACTTGGCCAAGTGACCTGCCCGGATGTGTCCACACAATTTCTAACCTGCCAATTCGCGTTCAAACAGCGCTAACATGCGTGCCCAGGCGCGTGCCGATTGTTCTGGATGATGCGCACGGGAATCCGTCGGCACCCATCCGTGCATGGCGTCTGCATAAACTTCGATTTCCGCGGGTCGTTCGGCCGCGTCAAAGGCCGCGATCAATTCATCCTTCGCCTCAGGTTGCCGTTCATGGTCATTTTCAGCAATGGCAATCAGAACGCCGCCTTGGATTTGTCCCGCCAGACGATGCGGACTGTCATCCGCCTCGGTCACTAGTCCGCCACCGTGGAAAGACACCGGCGCTTTTATCCGATCGGGCAGTGCTGCGGCCGCGCGGAGCGTCCACGAGCCGGTCATGCAAAAGCCAACCGCGCCGATGCCGCGGCTTGTATCAACCGCATCTTGAGCATCCAACCACGCGACAATCGCTTCGCTATCTGTCATCACTGTTTGTGGGGTCAGCGCTTGATAGTGCGGACCCACAAGATCTCGCCCACCGGGATCGCGAATGGTTTGACCGTCGGCAAACAAACGCCCCTGATGCGTGCGATAATAGGGATTTGCCGCGAGCACACTGTAACCCATCCCCGCCAATTGCCGGGCCATATCGAAGAAGGCAGGCCGGACCCCATGAATATCAGGCCAGATAATCACGGCCGCATGCGCCGCATCTGCCGGATGGATGAACACTGCATCGAGTTGGCCATCAGGGGTCGGAATGCTGACTTCGGTCTCCGTGACACTGAACAGACCAGACATCGGGGTCGCGAAAGCGGGTAAGCCAGACCCGCCAGCCGCGAGTATAGCGGAGGCTCCAATCGTGAAGCCGCGCCGCGTCAAAGCCTTGCGTGCTAGATAGTCGTCCAACTCGCGATCCGTGGTTTCATCACACATGACCCAGTTTCCTCCATTCAAATAATCGCTCGTGCTTTCCGAGATGGCGCATATCAGCGGAGCTTCAAGGCAGCGCTGATGAGGAAATGCGACGACGCCACCCGTCCTCCCATCATGGTCTGCGCCATCTGGCGAACGGAAAAGCGAACGAAACGCACAGCGCACCGATCTGCAAATGCGCTTGGAGCGCGCCATAGCCCCGTGAAACAGGCGAATTTCGGAACCGCGGACCCGATTGTTAATGCGAATGATTTTCACTTGCACATATCCACGACCTCGTATACGAATTTTGAGAACGGTTCTCAATGCGGTCCGAATCGCCTCGTTTGAAACCGGTCATAGAGAGATCAAGGAAGGAGTATCTCGCGTGTGCTTACCGATCGACGACCCAGCCATGGTGTGTTGGCTTAAGTCTCAAGTTCGTGTCCTCGAAGCTTGGCGAGAGGAAGTGGCGACCCGCCCGGACTTGGATATCTCTCACATCATGCGGCTAGAGCGGCACTATCAATGGCTTACATCTGAAATTGCAGATCTCGAAACGCCGAGGATCAAAGTCGCCTAAATACACATCTGGCGGGTGGCAATCACGGCATCGCGAACGCGCGGTTGCCAAGTGCGCTGGCCACCGTCTGTGAAATTGTCTGCCGCGGGAATTGGCGTGGCGGCATTTCGAGCGGTTGCCCGAACAGCGAGTTTGGGCTCGCCCCAAAGGTCCGGCGAACGGACCGATTAAAGTTCGCATCTGACGAAAACCCCCATTTTTCGGCTGCCCGGCTGATTTCACCGCGCGTCATTGGGTCTTTCGAGATCTGCATCACGGCTCGGAACAAACGACGGTTCGAAATGTATGTCCGTACGCCGCCAAACGGTTCAAAGATCCGATAGAGCGTCGCCCGCGAAACGCCAAACGTCCGCAAAATATGTTCGCTGTTCAATTCGGGCATAGCGAGATGTGTCTCGATGTGGGCTCTGATTGCACCCCCCAAGGCTTCGCGCGCCTGGACCCGTACATCTTGATCGACATTGCCTTTCGAAATCGCGAGTTTTACGCACGAGACGAACCGGTTCAAACGCACCAAACTCAGTGATTTCGAACCGCTGAGCAATTGACCGAAAATGGCGTCGAACTCAGCATGCAGAACCCGGCCCATGGCGGTGTCCGCCGACAAACAAAGTTGCGGCGTTCGATATTCGGGTCTGTGGCGAAGCAAATCATAGTGCAGATAGACGCCTTGGATCAAACACGGCGTCTGCATACCCTCAAAAGGAAACGCGTAGTCGCGGATCACCATCAACCCAGGGCGAACGGCGTAGGGCACGTCTTTTGCCTGACCAAACGCCTCGCCCTCAAGATATCGATAGACCAAGATCAGATCGCCGGTGTCATTGATATGTTTGGCCCCGTGAGCATGGGTGTTGGCGTCAAAAACAAGATGCCCGAAAACACACATATTGGTGATCCAAGTGCGCGCGATGAACACGCCGGTATTGTTATGCGTGTTCATTGGCGTCAAATCGAAAACCGACGTTGACTGTTCCCAAGCTTCGGCGGACTTTTGGATCGTCACACCCTCCAGTAAGGGCAAGAGGGGGCCGGCTTCCGCAGTGGCGTTCATGACTTATGCTGACCCTTTCGCGACTGCGATTTCTCGTCTCTGGAGGGGCGCGCTCTGAGGCGCCATCCTTCGCTGAAACCGTAACAGGTCATGCGGCGCGATCATTGTCTTAGGGTCTCATAATCGGAGAGAATAGAACAAACTGAGCAACCCAAGATTGCTTATACAGGTTTTCGATAAAGTGCTTGTGAAATCAACTATTTAACCAGGTTGAGTTCATTATATTTCGCAGAGAAGATGTGCCGCGCAAATCATTCCTTATCAGCGAAAGTAAAAGGCTCATTTCTCCGCTGTTTTGAGGCGTTCAGAGCCCGCTTATTTTGCCAGCATGCCGAGCTGCATCCAATCCTTCGGTTCGAAACCATAGATCATGTCCATAACTTCGAACTGGACACCGACTGGTTGGCGCGCGTTGCTGTTCCAAAGGGCCACCACGCCCGAATTGCGTTCCGGGTCAAACAGGATCAATGAGCGATACCCATCAACCGCGCCGCGATGGCCGACCACACGATAACCGGGGGCGCCATATTTATAGACCCGCCAGCCGAGCGCATAGCGGGCATCACGCAAATGACCACCATAGCGTCGGCTCATACTCGACTGCTCGCGGCGCGTGTAAATCCGCGGGGTGTGCAGCTCCAAAAGCGTGCCGGGATCTAAGATATCCGGCTCAAGGCCCATTTGCGCTTGCGCGAACCGGGCGAGGTCGAGAATGGACCCATTGGCGCCGCCCGCTGCTGGCACGCGATAATATGATGGATTTAAAGTCCGGCGGACGGGTCTCAGATCACGGTTCAGCTTGCGGTGAGGCGCCGCCCAAGACGCCGACGCCGTCAACGCGCTCATGCCGAAACTGGCATTTGTCATGCCAAGCGGATCAAACAGTTCGCTTTCAACCACTTCTTCAAAAGGAAGCCCGCGCACCGACGCGATGACTTCAGAAATCGCGTCAAACGCAACATTTTGATAGGTATGGCATTCGCCAACTGGACAGGTCCGGGTGAGTTTACCCAAGGCCCGGCGAATTTCGGCCGGATCGCCGCCATCTTCGAGCCGGGTGTCATAGGCGTTCGGGACGATGCCGATTTTATGCGACATTAAATCTTCTAGCGTCCCGACTCGTTCGCCGCCCTGCGGAAGCCGCAATGAGGTTTGGAACTTGGCGATCGAATCCGACCAAGCCAATTGGCCCTTGGCCACCAGTTTTCCGACCGCTGTCGATGCCACACCTTTAGACAGAGACGCCCAGCGAAAGACCGTATGTTTGGTCACGGGGTCGCCGCCAAACTGTGTCACGCCGTAGCCGCGCGCAAAAGTAATGTCGCCATCTTCAATCACAGCAACGGCAAGACCAACAATGGCCGTATCGTCTGCGAGCTGCGTCAAGCGCTGATCCAGCCGGTCATAGTCAACCGGCCCGGCGTGTGCGGGTAAAAAGGCAAATGCGGTTACAAGGATGATCCATCCCGCATAACGCAGTACTGACATGTAAATTCTCTAACAGGGTGAAGCTTAATCTGACTTAGAGCCTTCGTCACCGTCGGCGAGAATAGTGTTTGCACCAAATACCTGGCCGTTCAAGACCGGCATTGCGGCAGCGTTTGGATCCACCGGCGGCTGCACTTCGCCGAACGACATGCGCAAGCGCAGTGTTGGCTCGACATCATCTGGCTCGAAGCTTTTATATGCGGCCTCAATTAAATCTGAGACATGTTGGTCTCGAGACCGCGCCGTCGATCCGCCAAACATAATTGCAATGACCCGGCGACCTCGGCGCTTGGCGCTCGCCATTAGGTTAAAACCCGATGCCCGTGTGTATCCGGTCTTAATCCCATCAACGCCTTGCACATTGCCGATGAGCTGGTTGTGGTTTTTATACGTGGCGCGCCCCCAAGAAAATTTCTTATTGGAGAAATAGCCATAATAGTCGGCATGATCTTCGAGCAATCGCTCGGCCAGGACAGCCATATCTCGCGCGGTGGACAGCTGCTGCGTATTTGGCAGGCCCGACGCGTTTTTGAACGTCGTATTGTCCATGCCCAAAGCGCGCGCCTTGGTGGTCATCAGTGTCGCGAACCGCGCCTCGGTGCCGCCGAGGCGTTCCGCCACCACCACAGCAACATCATTTGCCGATTTGGTGATCAGCGCATTGATGGCATCCTTAGTCGTAATTGTGCCACCGGCCCGCAAGCGAAGCGAAGATGGAGGCTGACGCGCGGCCGCCGCAGAAACGGGCAGCGGTTCATAAAGACGGACTTCGCCCGCCTTCATGGCGTCGAACAACATGTAAAGCGTCATCGCTTTGGTTAGAGAGGCTGGGTAGCGCGGCGAGTCGGCATGCCGCGCATGCAACACTTCATCGCGTTCCATATCAATCACGATCGAGGCATATTTTTCCGCCACAGCATTGGGCAGCGTCCCAAGCGATAAAACCGCAATCGCTGCGAGCAGTGATTTGCAAGACAAAGCTCGAGCGCGCTTGGGCATAAACGGTCCTCCGATAAGATGGGCTCCGGCCTCCCGGGGAGACACCAAGATCCGTTCATAAGGTTAGCCGGAGGTAAATGCACTTTGCATTTTTGTAAGTAAATTTACCTACGCTGCCTGGACGCAAGTCAGTTTTGTGCAGCGCAACATTTTTGTTGCAATTGCGAAATTCCGGCATTATACCGTACGTCGTCACAAACTTAGGATTTCACCATGACTGCCGCCACCCCAACGCCATTCGCATTCCCTTTCAATAGTTTCAACACCGATTCCTTCACCAGCTTTTTTGGTGACACGGAACCCATGGGCGCCTTCGCGCGCGGGGCGGTGGCCGCGTCTACGGAAAGCACGCGTGCCTCCGTTAAGGGCATGCAAGATGCGGGTCAGACCATGATGGCGCATCTCAAAGATCAAATGACCCTCTCGGTCGAAACCGGCAAAAAACTCGCTGACGCGCAGTCGATTGAAGACGCGATGACGATCCAAACCGGCTTCGTTAAAAAAGCTTTCGAGAACAATCTCAGGAGCTTCAGTGAGTTGACCGAGCTTTATGCCGACACCATGCGAGAGGCGTTTGCGCCACTGGCAAAGCAGGCCAAGAAAGCGGCCAAGACCACGAAGTCGAGCTAATCGGTTTATCCCTTCCTCCCTAACTTGATCCAAGCCGGGCATGATCGCCCGGCTTTTTTTGTCGCCGCCACGCTGACAAATGAGACGAGTCTGTCCAGGATGAAGGCATGGTTGATTTCATCAATTTCAAAACGCTCAAGCGGCCCCCCAAGCCGAATACGTTCTTGGTGGCGCCGGAACATCACTGTCTTGCTGCAGAGCCTGATCAGAGATCGCCCGTTTTGTCCGTCTCGGCCGCGGAGCTGTTCGAGACCTTTCGCGTCGCGATCGCTTCAAACCGGCGCTGGGGCAGCGTCACGGAGGACGAAACCAATTGGCGTATGAGGTTCGTCGCGACGACGGGGCTGATGCGGTTTAAGGATGATGTCGATATCCAAGTCATCGCGCTTAAAGCGGCACATTCGACATTCGCGATCTATTCCCGTTCACGGGTCGGCTATTCTGATCTCGGCGCCAATCGAAAGCGCGTTCAAGAATTAATTGGCAAAGTGACCACAAATTGATCACTTTCCGGCTTGATCCTTTCGCTCCGCAGCGTCAGTCTACACTTTCGGAATTCGCCACTTATCTACAACAGCATGCCTTTCAGAATTGACCGCATAACACTCTCAGACCCCAAACCGCCGCAGGGACCAGCTGGGCCGGGTGGAGACGATGATGGAGGTTTGGGAGTTGCGACCAAGACACGGGTTCGGACCAAAAAACCGAGCATGTATCGCGTATTGATTTTAAACGATGATTACACACCGATGGAATTCGTCGTGCTGATCCTCGAACGATTTTTCAATAAGAGCCGCGAGCAAGCGACTCGGATTATGTTACATGTTCACCAGAAAGGAGTCGGCGTGTGCGGGGTCTATACATACGAAGTGGCCGAAACCAAAGTTGCGCAAGTGATGGATATGGCCCGACGCAACGAACACCCGCTGCAATGCACGATGGAAAAAGAGGACTAGGAGACACACGATCATGCCCAGCTTAACCCCTAGCCTTGAGTCCGCTCTCGATCGCGCCCTGACCGCGGCAGGCGAGCGCCAACATGAATATGCCACCCTCGAACATCTTTTGCTCGCCCTGACCGAGGATGATGACGCGGTTGAAGTGATGACCGCCTGCAAAGTGGATATTCCATCGCTCAAGCAAGCCTTAGAACAATATATCGATGAGGACCTATCGAGTCTTATCACCGACAGTCCGTCCGGACGGGTCCAGCCGACCGCAGCGTTCCAACGCGTGGTTCAACGCGCCGTTTTACATGTTGAAAGCTCCGGACGCGACGAAGTCTCCGGCGCAAATATTCTCATTTCGATTTTTTCCGAGAGAGAAAGTCACGCGACCTACTTCCTACAAGAGCAGGATATGACGCGCTATGATGCCGTCAATTATGTCAGTCATGGCGTTTCCAAAGTGCCAGGCCAAAATCGGCCGACAACGCCACGCGGGGCCGAGGCAGAAGACTCACCGCCCAACGCACCGCAAAGCGAGGCACTGGACGCCTATTGCGTCAATCTCAATGAAAAGGCCAAACAAGGCAAAATCGATCCGCTGATCGGTCGGCAAATGGAAATAGAGCGCTGCATCGAAGTGCTCTGCCGCCGCGCCAAGAACAATCCGATTTTGGTCGGTGACCCTGGGGTTGGGAAAACCGCAATCGCGGAAGGTCTGGCCCGGATGATCGTCAATAGTGAGGTTCCGGAGATCCTGTCCGACGCCACCATTTGGGCACTCGATATGGGCGCCTTGCTCGCGGGGACCCGCTATCGCGGCGACTTTGAGGAGCGCTTGAAAGCCGTGATGAAAGAAATCGGCGAGCAAGAGAAAGGCATTCTCTTTATTGACGAGATCCATACCATTATTGGCGCTGGCGCCACGTCTGGCGGCGCTATGGATGCGTCCAATTTGCTCAAACCCGCGCTCCAGAACGGTGAAGTGCGCTGCATGGGCTCGACTACGTTTAAAGAGTATAAGCAGCACTTTGAAAAAGACCGCGCGCTGTCCCGGCGGTTCCGTAAAATCGATGTCGTTGAACCAAACGTTGAAGATGCGGTGAAAATTCTCACCGGCCTCAAGTCGACCTTTGAGGACTTTCACGGTCTGCGTTACACAAATGATGCGATCCGCGCGGCGGTTGAACTGTCAGCGCGTTACATGACGGACCGCAAGCTGCCAGACAAAGCCATCGATGTGATCGATGAAGCTGGCGCAACGCAATGGCTGGTGCCGGAAAACAAGCGCCGCAAAACCATTGGCGTCAAAGAAATCGAAGCAATTGTCGCGAAGATTGCCCGGATCCCCCCCAAACAAGTCTCGAAAGACGATGCGCAAGCAATCAAGTCGCTTGAGACCGATCTCAAGCGCGTGGTATTTGGTCAGGATGATGCGATTGATGCGCTGTCGAGCGCGATTAAGCTCTCACGGGCCGGATTGCGTGAGCCGAACAAGCCCATCGGATCTTACTTGTTTACGGGTCCGACCGGGGTCGGGAAAACGGAGGTCACGCGCCAGCTGGCCTCGATCCTTGGGGTTGAGCTGCACCGCTTCGACATGTCGGAATACATGGAGCGGCACTCAATTTCTCGTCTAATCGGCGCCCCGCCTGGATATGTTGGTTATGATGAAGGTGGTTTGCTGACCGATGCTGTAATGCAGCACCCGCACTCGGTGGTCCTGCTCGATGAGATTGAGAAAGCCCATCCTGACCTCTTCAATGTCCTTTTGCAGGTCATGGACAATGGCACGCTGACCGATGCCAATGGCCGCAAAGTCGACTTCCGGAATGTCATTTTGGTTATGACCACAAATGCAGGTGCGTCAGATGCGGCCAAAAACTCGATCGGTTTCGGCCGCGGACGCAAGGATGATGAGCAAGAAGAAGCGCTGAAGCGCTTGTTCACGCCAGAGTTCCGCAACCGACTCGATGCGGTGATCACCTTTGGCGGCCTCACACCGGCGATTATCGAGCGTGTGGTCGAGAAATTTGTGCTGCAGCTGGAAGTCCAGCTCGCCGATCGCAATGTCACCATTGAGCTTGCTGCAGGGGCACGCGATTGGCTGGCTGAGCGCGGCTTTGATGCGGAGTTTGGGGCACGACCATTGGCGCGCGTGATCTCTGAACACGTGAAGAAGCCGATGGCCGAAGAACTCTTATTTGGAAAACTGGCCAAAGGCGGCACCGTGAAAATCGGTCTCGATAAGAAGAAGGACGAATTGACCTTCAAATATATCGAGGAAAAACCCGCCAAGCGGAAACCCAAAACGCCAGGTAAAGGCGCACCGGAAAAGGTTTAGCGCCGCTTGAGTTTCGAAAGCCGTCCTTGTCCTTCGACACGGTCACGATGAGGGGGCCAGGTTGAATTGCTCGAGCGTAAGCGAAATCGAACCCAAGCTTGCGACGTCCTTCATCCTCTGCGTGTCGAAAAACAAGGGACGTCGCCATTTCCACGCGGCTCTAAACCATCAACGCCGTTTCGGGTGTGACGATCAGGTGTGGGATACCGTCGCTGGTTTTGGTCCACGAGATCCCTTCCGGAGAAACACATGCCGTGACGCGCTGCCGGAAAGCTGAGAAACTGTCCCAGTCGACGACATCTACCGGCGTATCAAAGTGAACCGTAACCTCATAACCGGAACCGGTATTGAGTTCTCGAACGCCATGAATGCGGCCTCTGAAGTGCCGTTTCAAATACCTGCCGCTCACCCGTTCACCGACCTGCCAGCGGGATTCTGGCGCGTTCGATAGCCGCGCGGACGCGGTGTTCCAGTCGCGGAAGCCCATTTCTTTGGCGACCGTTTCGAGCGCCGCCGAGAGCGACATGGGAACCGCACTCTCTGTTTTGATTTGTCGTGCACGCGCCTTAGCCTGCACGCGTGTATAGATATGCGAGGTCATCGCAGTCTCCTTTCACATCGCTTTGTTGGTCCTGCAAAAGGCGGGGCTCGCATTGCCGCCAGACCAAATGTGAAATGGTCTGCGTTCAGCCAGCAGCGCTGGGAGGACTTCACCAAAGACTTACGTCTTGCGAGCGGCAGGTGCCTCAACCGAGCGCGGCATTAGCCTGATCCACCCATGAAGGTCAACGAAAAAATGAAAAGCGCGGCTACGCTTTCTCAGCCGCATCGTCCATAATTTCCATCATGCGCGTCTGCAGGTCGGCTTCCCATGACTCCGCCCGCTCTCGGATGCGGGCAACATAAGCCTCGTTCTCGTGCCCTGGAACATTGATATCAAACACGTCGGCGACTTCGATCATCGAGCGTTGATCCATATCGTGAAACGCCTCTTTCATCTCGTCCGCCGCCGCACGCGGGGTGCCGAGGGCTTCAAACGCTGAGCGGCCAATACGTAGCGAACTGTCATAGGTTTCGCGGATAATATCGCGGCAGCCGTGCGCCCAAAGCTCATAGGTGTGATGACGATCGACAGAGCGGGCAATCACATGCAGATTTGGATAGTTGCGAATGGCGTAAGAGACCAATTCGGTGATTTGGTGCTTATCGTCGATGGTGACGATTAACAGCTTGGCCTTCTCAATCCCAGCTGCGTGCAGCAAATCCGGGCGCGTCGCATCGCCGAAATAGGCATGGCTAATGCCGAAGGCGCGCAAAATATCGAGCTGTTTCGAGCTATAGTCGATCACCGTTGAAGGATAGCCTGCCGTGCGCAACATGCGATCGACGATGCCGCCCATACGCCCACGGCCGGCAATGATGATGCCATTCTCTTCTTCGATCGTATCTGCGGCTTGTTCTTGGTCCTTGGAATAACGCGCAGCGACGATTTGATCGTACAGAATGAAAAGAAGTGGCGTGATCAGCATCGAAAGCGCGATCACGAGCAGCAATAGATCTGCGACGGCACCCGGCAAAATCGCATTCGACGTCACAAAGGCCAGTAGGACAAAACCAAACTCACCCGCCTGCGCCAGTCCAAGGGCAAGCAGCCAGCGTTGGCCACCACGAATTTTGAACAGGGTCCCAAGTAGAAATAGCACCGTCGCTTTCAAAGCGATCAGGCCGAGGGTCATCGCAATGACGATGCCGAAATTCGCCGAGAGCAGGTTGAAGTCGATGCCGGCGCCGACGGTGATAAAGAACAGACCCAAGAGCAAACCGCGAAAAGGATCGATATTTGATTCAAGCTCATGCTTGTATTCTGAATTCGCCAAAACGACCCCAGCCAGGAAGGTGCCTAAGGCAGGCGATAAGCCGACCAAGGTCATCAAAAGCGCGATCCCGATGACCATTAAGAGCGCGGTCGCGGTGAACAATTCACGCAAGTTGGCGCCGGCGACAAAACGAAAAATCGGACGTGTCAGATAATTCCCACTGAGCAAAACCACGCCGATCGCGCCGACGGTGACCAGCATGGTTTGCCAACCATTCAACCCCGCCACCAAGCTCAAGGTTTGCCCGTGCTCATCACCGCCCCCCGCTGTGAGTTGCGCCGCTTCGGGGAAGGCGAGCAGCGGTATGATCGCCAGCATTGGAATAAAGGCAATGTCCTGAGAGAGCAGGACTGCGAAACTCGCCTGCCCGCCATCGCTTTTCATCAAGCCTTTTTCATTCAAGGTCTGTAAGACAATCGCCGTTGAAGACAGGGCTAAAATCATGCCGATGATCATGGCCTGGTTCCATGGCTGCCCGAACGCAATTGCTGCGGACATTACGAGCAGGGTTGTCAGCAAAACTTGGCCACCGCCCAATCCAAGCAGTCGATTGCGCATCTGCCAAAGCAGTTTTGGCTCCAGCTCCATGCCGACTAAGAAGAGCATCATAACAACGCCAAACTCGGCAAAGTGCTGCAAGGACACTACGTCGACGCCGAGCAGCGCCAATAAGGGGCTAATCACAATCCCGGCGATTAAGTATCCGAGCACAGAGCCGAGTTTCAGCCGCGTCGCGATCGGCACCGCAATTATCCCAGCGCAGAGGAGAATAAAGGCCAGAAGTAGGAAATCAGACATGGGCGCGCTCTTCGGCTGGATCGTTTTCACGCGATATAGAAGGATTTTATCGGATTGCGAAAGCGCGCCGGTTCAGATCGGGAAATTGCTTTTCGACTTGCTTGTTTTTGGACCGTCGTTTGATGTAGGCTGTTGAGGGAGGACGCGCATGTTCAAATGGGTTTTCAGCCTGACGGTTGTGTTGATCGCAAGTGGTATCGCCGCCGCCTTTTGGTGGGGTATGAACCGACCACAAATCCTTCGTCACCCCGGCTTCGGGACCGATTGCGACCGCCTCGCGACACTCGCTAATGTTGAAGACCGCGTTGACTGTATCCGGGTTTGGTATGGCACCAATCGGGTGCTCGAAACCGCGCCACACCTTGCGGCCAATGATGGGGTCGATGTCACCGACGGCACAGAAGAAGACAGCCGACAGCTGCATCTAGGTCGGGCCGATATTTGGCTGCCAAAACTGATCGAAGATGGCGGCAATCGCGAGATTGGCGATACGCCGCATGTGCAAGGGCCAACGCCGAGCGAAGCCAGCGAATTGGCGCAATATGTCTTCCTTACGCGGATCACGTCGGCCGGACCCGACCGATTTGTCACCACATTGCAAGGCGCGATTGATGAAGGCGGCGAGAATGCCATCCTATTATTCATTCATGGTTTCAATGTTGAGTTTGATGAAGCGCTGATCCGAACCGCGCAGCTATCACATGATCTGTCTGCGAATGAGGCTTATGCAGTGGGCGCCCCGGTGCTGTTCAGCTGGCCATCCGCCGGTGCGTTATCGCTTGACGATTATCGCGGCGATCGTGATCGCTCGCTTGGCGCAGCGCCTTACTTGGAATCCTTTCTCGACCTGTTGACCAGCGAGCTGGAGGCGGCGCAGATCAATATTATTGCGCACTCTATGGGCAATCGGGTCCTCACGCAGGCGTTGGAGGATTATGCGCGCGACTATCTAGAGCGACATCAAAGGGACGATTTAGAGTTTCGGATCATGCTTGTCGCGGCCGATGTGGAGCGGGATGTCTTCGACCGCGCCAATATTATGTTCGATAATCTCGACGCAAATGTCACGATTTACACATCCGACAAGGATCGCGCCCTGCACGTCTCGACATGGGTGAATGAAGAAAACAGGCGCCGCCTAGGAGATACCAATCGCAACCGCCCCTATATCCGCGCCGATCAAAACTATCAGACAATTGATGCCACCGCCGTGGCGACCGAGCTGTTTGGATTTGGCCTTGGACACAATTACTATTCCGACAATCCGACAATTTTGTGGGATATGATGTGCACAATCGGCGAGACCGCGCCGCAAGATCGCGCTTTAGAAATGGCGCGGTTTGGCGATGAGCCGGATGGCGCGCCCTATTTCCGCATCAACACCAATGTTGATCCTCAGGTTGAGGCCTGCAAACTGCGCCGGTCAGCATATTTGGCTGGCAAGGGCGACCGCGTCCCGGTCGAAGAGCGGATCGACGATTTGGAACCCGCGGCCGTCCCGCCGCCCCCGCCGGGATTCCAGTCTATGCCACCGCTCGGCGAGGAAGAGACGGTCCCAATCACGCCGCAGGCCACATCCGATTTCATCGTATTCTATGTCGACAACTATGACCTGCTCGACCTGTCGCCCTATGAACCGGTTCTTCAGTCCGTGGTCGAAGACGGTCGCCGCATCAATGCGATGACCATTCGCGTTTACTCCGACACAGTGGGGAGCCATGCGCTCAATCTGGTCCGAACCGAGCGTTTTGCCCAAGCGGTGCGCCGCTGGTTTGCAGATGCTGGCATCGATCCTTCGGTGATCCGCGTCGAAGGCTTCGGCGAGACGGACTTGTTCATTGCGACCGAAGATGAGGTCGCAGAACGTCTCAATCGACGCGTGGAGCTTGAGGTGGTTTACAGCGAATAAAATCGCCGCAGCCAAGATGCGCTCTAAGGCGCGCCGCAATCGGCGATGACACCGTCATCGGCGGTGAGCGCGTCTGCCACACGGTACGGCGCGTCTGTAGCCAACAGCGTCAACCCGCCTTCCACCAAAACACGATATTCGCTGGGATCGCCGTCGGCCCAATAAAGATCGTCAAGCCGATCCCCCGGTCGCCCCAGAGTTCCAAACGCCGTTTCGACACCGCGCCGACCAATGGCCTCGAAGGCCCGCACATTCGGATCGCGGATGCCGAGCCAGGCGATCACATGATCAAAATTCACGCCCTCGGCTTCGAGGGCTTCTTGGTGCGCGCGGCTGTCAATGCCGGCCGTCATCATCAAATCCGGCGCCAGCTGCGCGACTTCGATGGCTTGATTATCATTATAGGTGATGAGGACAACGTG
>JBCCXW010000039.1:0-25039 GCA_039191105.1 Pseudomonadota bacterium | reverse complement strand
GCTCCATCGCCCCCCAATATGGAAAACACAAAGCCAGGAGGAATAAATGGCGGACTTGTCTGGGAAGGTTGCGGTGATCACCGGGGCCGCGAGCGGTATTGGCGCGGCGGGTGTCGAGGTGTTTGTTGACGCTGGGGCGCAGGTTGTTGCCGGGGACCTGCAAGACGATAAAGGGGCTGCATTGGTGGCGCGGTTCGGGGCTGAAAACGTCGCTTATCAGACCTGTGACGTCACCGACCCGGACGCTTTAAAAGCGCTGATGCAAACTGCGACTGACCGCTTTGGCGGCCTCGATATCTTATGGAACAATGCTGGCAGCGGGGGCACCCCTTCGACCATCGAAGACCTAGATCTTGATGGCTATGACATGACCATGGATCTGCTCTTGAAATCGGTCTTTGTTGGGACGCATCATGCCCTCCCGCATCTGCAAGCGCGAGGCAGTGGCAGCGTGATCAACACCTCTTCGATATCTGCCCGATTAGCCGGTTATGCGCCGATCACCTATTCAGTGGCCAAGAAAGCGGTGGCGCATTTTTCCAAGCTCGCTGCAGCCGAACTCGCCAAGCACAAAATCCGCGTGAATGCGATTGTTCCCGGTTTCATCGCCACATCGATTTTCGGCGCGTCTTTAGGCTTGCCGCGAGAGCAAGCCGACCAAATGGCAGAAATGGTGGCGCAGGGGGGCGCCGCGATGCAGCCGATCGGACGCATTGGCCAAGCGCGTGATATCGCTGAGATGGCGGCGTTTCTCAGTTCTGATGCTGCCGGGTTTATCACGGGTGGGGAATTTTTAGTCGATGGCGGAATCACCGTCGGGCCGCCACATAGCTGGAATGATGCACTCGCAGGACCGATCCTTGATGCGCTCGGGATCACGACCGAACAAGCTGAACAAATGGCGGCGGCGATGCGCACCGGTTAGCCCCTAAAGCGGCGCGTCAGATGCCAGGCCGGGAATGGCTTCGACTTGCGCGAGCAGCTCATCCAGCGATTGAGATCGCGCGACTTCGACGCCGCGATCATCGAACAAGACAAATGCGCCTTTTGACTTGCGCAATGGAAATCGGCGCCAATGCGCTATGGTGCGATAAAGGATGACCTCATCTGGGACCTCCCCACAGGCTGACCAGCCGGTCCAGACATGATCCTCTGGTACAGATCGCCAAAGGCGGTCTATAGCGTCAAGATCGGAAGCGGAGAATCGGGACATGGCAGACGAAGGAGATGGATCCGGATCGGGCGCGGCGCAACATCCCGGTTTATCCGGGAATATCAAAGGCGCTTTGTTGATGGTGCTCTCAGGCGTGGGATTCACCTTCTATCTGCTTCTCAATAAATTGCTATCGGCGGATGTGCACCCGGTCTTTTTGGCGTTTTGGCGGGCCTTTTTTGGGCTCTGGATGGCAGTGCCGTTTGTCGCGATGCTGGGCTTTCATCAGATGCGCACGCGTCGACCGGGTTTGCTCATCTTGCGCAGCCTGTTTGGAACGCTTGGTTTCACATTGGCGATTGTCGCCGTTTCGGACATCTTCACGCTGACTTTGGCGCAATTCAATGCCATCAGCTTCACGCGCCCACTTTTCGTAACGCTGCTTGCGGCGCTGGCCCTGCGCGAGTTTGTCGGCGTGCATCGGTGGACCGCGCTGATTGTCGGATTCTTAGGTGTGCTGGTCATGGTGATGCCGGGTTTGTTTGTGTTCTGGCAGCCCGGTGCGGTGAGTTTTGAGGGCTTTGATCTTGGCAGTCTCGTCGCCTTGATCAGCGCGTTCAGCTTGGCAGCGGCGATTGTTATGGTCAAATTCTTAAGCGCCGAACTGCCAGCGATGGTTCTGCTTTTATATGCCAATATCATGTCGTCGATATTGCTCGCCCCGTTTTTGTATCTCTTCTGGACGGATGCCAGCCTACGAGATTGGGGCTTGATTTTGGCGATGAGCGCATTTGGGTTCGTCGCGCAATTTTGCTTCATCTACGCAATGAGCATTGGGGATGCATCTTTTCTGTCGCCGATAGACTATTTGCGCCTGCCGATGGCGGCGGTCGCGGATTTTTGGGTGTTCCGCTTGGTCCCCGGGGTCAGTGTTTGGATTGGGGCGACCATTATCGTCGTCTCGACGCTCTATATCGGTTGGCGCGAACGGCGGAACGCGAACGGACGCTGATCACGCCTTTCCTCTTGTAAGTCGTATCTATTTCGGTCAGATTTTGTGTCGGAAGGGCTTAATATGACTAAGGTACTCGTGACCGGCGCGACCGGTTTTATCGCTTCACACACCATCTTGGCCCTGATCCAGAAAGGCTATGAGGTGCGCGGCACGGCGCGGTCTGCCAGCAAAGCAGAGCAGTTAAACGCCACTTTAAGCACTTACGCAGGCAAACCCATTGAGGTTGAACTGGTCAGCGCCGATCTGACGCGAGATGAGGGCTGGGCAGAGGCGATGCACGGCATCACCTATCTTCAGCATTTGGCATCGCCCTTCCCAACCAATGTCCCTAAAGACCCGAACGAGCTGATCCTTCCAGCCAAAGATGGCGCGCTCCGGGTCTTGAAAGCCGGGAAGGCGGCAGGCGTGAAACGCGCGGTGATGACATCGTCGGTTGCGGCAATTGCCTATGGATGGGGTGATGCGCGTCCGGCCCTCTTGGATGAGAGCCATTGGTCGAACCCGGATAATCTCAAAGACAACACGTCATACACACGCTCAAAAACGATCGCAGAAAAAGCGGCCTGGGATTATGTTGCCGGAGATGGCGCCGGGTTAGAGCTCGCCACCATCAATCCGGTTGCGGTCTTAGGACCTGCGATGAGCGGTGACGTCTCTGCCTCGCTCGAGCTTGTCACGCAACCCATGCTGAATAAAGTTCCGGCCTTTCCGAAACTTACATTTGGTATTGTCGATGTGCGCGATGTTGCCCTGGCGCATGTTGCCGCGATGGAAAAGCCCGACGCCGCCGGCGAACGCTTTATTGTCGGTGAGCGGGTGTTGAGCTTCACGCAGATTGGTGATGCGCTTCGTGACGCCTATCCAGGTCGCAAGCTCCCGAAAGGAGACCTGCCGAGCTGGCTGGTGCGAATGCTGACCCTCGTCAATCCGACGCTCAAGCAGATTGTCCCAGAGCTTGAAAAAGAACGTGCGTTCTCGAACGAGAAATCAAAATCCATGCTCGGGATCAACTATATACCCGCCGAGGAGGCGATCCTCGCCAGCACAAACTCTCTTATCCAACTCGGAGCGCTTTAACCGGCATGGCCAACCAGCCGCGTCGCATAATCAGGCCGAACAGAACGAGCATGGAAAGCAATCCGAGCGGAATGAATAAGTACTCCGCCGCGGGGCGGGCAAAGAAGGGAGCGGCCCAGACGAAGGCTAGCCCAGCTTTTTCATAAGGCAGGAAGCCATGCTTCAGACCATACATAGCGATCAGCGCGAATGCCGGGGCCATCGCCACCAAGTCGTAATCCATAATATACGGGGTGAGCAGCAGTGACCCTGCAATCAAGGCCGCCGCTTTCCATGTAAAATCAATGTTGCGCGTCCATAGCCAAAGCGTGCCGCCGGCCGCGAGTACGACCACAATGCCTTGCGCGAAATAGGCCACAGGCACGGATGCGCCCCACATTCGGGCGGCCGAAAACATGCTCTGAATGCGATGCCAGCCTGTCGACCCCGCTTCGAGGATATGGTGCTGCGTGAAATGGCGGCTTTCATAAAAAGCGAGCCAAATCTCAGGTCCGAAGGCAAGCGTGCTGACCGCGCATAGGGCTATGACCGTCAGGGCGGCGCTGGCAAAGGTGCGATAGTGTCCGCCGATCAAGAGCACCAGCGGGATCAAGACGCCATATTGCGGCTTGTAGGCCAGCAGCCCGATTAAGACGCCCGCGAGCCATGGTCTTGGCAGCAGCATCAGCATGGCGCCGCCAATCAAAGCGGCGGTTAAGAACCCGTTCTGCCCATGCAGAAAATTAATCGTCACAGGCGGGAAGGCGAGGGCGATCAAGAGCGCGGTGCGCCCAGGCGCGATCCGGTTCATGACATAGGCATAAGCTGGGAGCGTGATGCCCATCCAAGCAAACCATCCAAGTGCGTAAGGTAGAAGCGCTAAGAGCGCTGCGGCGAGCAAGAAAAACGGCGGATAATGCCATCCGTAAAAGGGCACATTCGGATCATTGAAAATCGCTTGCTGTTCTTGCTCTTGTAGCACCGGCACATAGGCCTCGGCCGCGCGGCCATCGAGCGCCATTTGCCCTGCCGACCAAACATTCGAGAAATCTGTCCCGAGCGGGCGTCCATAAAGGTCTAAGTTCCCAGAAGCGGTGGCAATCAAAGCCAGCGTGGCGAGCAAGGATAGTCCAAGCAAGATCAGACAGATTCGCCGGATGCGGGCTTCATTAAGCCAATCGGCTTGTCGAATGGTCGGATGCATTGCGCGCCTCATGCAGGAGTCAGGGGTCCGTTGACGAAAACCAGAATGCACCTCATGCGCGATGAAGATAAACTTATCGCTAAACATGGGCCAGCTTACGCGGCGCGTATTGGCGGCGGGTCCCCGGCAAAGCGCGTTCAACAGAAGCATTGGTTGATTGCCAAACATCACTGGCGCGCGTATGACGCCGTCGTCTAGAGGAGTTGGACATGCGCCCATATGCGGTCTCTTGCGTTTGTATCAGCGGCTAAGGTCACCCGCCTTAGCCTGCCATCGCCATGATCCTTCTGACCTTAAGATGATTTTCAAATGACCATTCGTCTCTATGATACAATGACCCGTGAAAAGCGGGTCTTCGAGCCACAAGATCCGCATCGCGTCACACTCTATGTCTGCGGACCGACCGTTTACAATCGCGCTCATATTGGCAATTTTCGACCGGTTATCGTTTTCGACACGCTGTTTCGCTTGCTGCGCGCGACCTATGGGCAGGAATCCGTCATCTACGCGCGCAACTTCACTGACATTGATGACAAAATCATCGAGGCCGTCTCTGAATCTGGCGAAAGCATTGAGGCGCTGACAAAAAAGTTTGCTGAAATCTATGATCAAGATGCGGCCGCGGTGAATGCGCTCGCCCCGACCATCGTCCCTTGGGCGACCGAGCATGTTGGTGACATGCTTGACCTGATCGAAACGCTGGAGCGCAAAGGGTATGCCTATGCGACCGAAGCAGGTGTGTTTTTCAATGTCCCGCAAATGTCGGATTATGGTCGTCTGTCGAAACGCAGCCTGGAAGACAATCAAGCCGGCGCCCGGGTCGATGTCGATCTTGGCAAACGGGATCCAGCCGATTTCGCCCTCTGGAAGTTCGCCAAACCGGATGAGCCCGAAGATGCCATTTGGGACAGCAAATGGGGCCCCGGGCGACCGGGTTGGCACATTGAGTGTTCCGCCATGGCGGTCAAACATCTCGGCACGACGATCGATATTCATGGCGGCGGGATTGATCTTCAATTCCCGCACCATGAAAATGAAATCGCGCAATCAGAATGCGCCCACGGCCAGACCATGGCGAATTATTGGATGCATAATGGCTTCCTCGATATGGCGGGCGAGAAAATGTCGAAATCGCTCGGCAATGTCGTCTTACTGAATGATCTGCTCAAAACCTGGGACGGAGAAGTGATCCGATTTGCCATGCTGAGCGGCCACTATCGGGCACCCCTGGATTGGACGAATGAGTTGCTCGAGCAAGCCAAAACCACGCTGAACCGGATCTATGGCGCGTTGCGCCGGGTGTGGGACGCGGATGGTGGGGTCGCGCAAAATGCGGGTGTCCGAGAGGCGTTGAGCGATGATCTGAACACACCGATCGCCTTGGCCGAGCTTTCGCGTCTGGCGGGTGAAGCCAATGGCGCCGCAGACCGCAAAGACAGCGCAGCGATGGCCGAAGCGCGCGCTGAACTGCTGGCCGCCGGACATTTGCTGGGCTTGCTCACCAAAACGCCGGCTGAATGGGAACAAGGCGGCGACAGCGCTGCAAATGCGCGGATAGACGCGCTTGTCGCTGCGCGGGTCCAAGCGCGGGCGGATAAGAATTGGGCTGAGGCTGATCGGATCCGCGACGCGCTCGCCGCCGAAGGGATTGAGATCATGGACGGGGCAACCGGCGCAACGTGGCGCCGCATGTAGCCCTCTGATTGCGCCGTTCCAGAGATTCCTTCGATGTGTCGTTGCCGCGTTCGAGCCAAACCGATAGCACCCCGCGCAACCGCGCCGTTCGAGACAATCCGATCACACTCGCAATTTGACAGAGCCGCGCAGATCCGGTCCCATACCGCCTCTAAGGGAGAGGAAAGATGATCAGACAATTTGGACTCATTGTGGCGACCATCCTTGTTGCGAGCCATCCGGCGTTCGCTGAGTCGAACGTCGCAGAACGCAATAAGGCCATAGCTTTGGCCTTTTTGCAGGATCTATGGTTTTCGAACAATACAGATGCTTATGCCGATTATGTCGCCGAGACTTATGTGGTGCACGACGTTTTCGAGCGTAAAAACGTTACCGAACCGGCGATTGAACAAAAGAAGATCGCCGATGTCTTCCACGGGTTCGGGGATATGACCGGCGAGATCGATTATCAAATTGCCGAAGGCGACAAAGTCGCGACGCGTTGGTTCGTGTCGCTGGAACCTTCTGACAAAGCCTTGTCCATGGGGATAACGCCGATTGAGAAAGTCGCCATCATTAACGTCATGCGTTTCAATGATGACGGAAAGATTGTCGAATTCTGGAACCATCGCCACGATCTAGAACTGCCACAGCCGCCTGGGCCACCTCCGGAATAGACTGTCACGACTGAGGCGTCGTTTCTATTTTAGAAAGATGATCAAAACAGTTGCGATTTCTGGATAGCGGTCCTTGCGCGATATCATCCTGCCGCTTGGCCCGCTGAGCGTGGTGACCGGCGCCGGTGGCACTGGAAAATCCAGCATTTATAAAGCGCTTCGCTTGCTTGCCGACGTTGCCGATGACCGGATCATTGAATCAATTGCGCAGGAAGGGGGCTTTGACAGCGTGCTTTGGGCCGGCCCCGAATCCATCTCAAAAGCGATGCGGGACGGCTCGGTACCGATCCAAGGCACTGTTCGGCGGGATCGGGTCGCGTTGAAGCTAGGCTTTGCTGATGAGGACATCGCTTATGCCATCGAACTCGGCCTGCCGGGGCAAGATAGCACTTCGCTGTTCAATCGTGATCCTGAAATCAAGAGAGAGACACTTTGGACGGGTTTGAAACCGACTCCATCTAAGATCATCGCCGACCGCCATGGACCCAGAATGGCGGCCAAGCGCGGCGCTAAGACAGCTAACCATTCGGCGATTTCGGTCGCGTCCCATCAATCCATGATCCGCGAATTTGTCGGCGCTCATGCCCCTTGGGAAGTGTCTGTGCTCCGGCAGAAACTCTCTGCATGGCGCTTTTACGACCATATGCGCACGGACACGTCTGCGCCCTCTAGAGGCGCTCAAATTGGCACCCGAACTGTCGCTCTGTCCGTGGATGGCGGCAATATCGCAGCGGCGATCCAAACCATTTACGAGATTGGAGATGGCAGCGTTTTGGACGCCGCAATTGATACCGCATTTCCAGGCGCGCGTTTAAAGGTCACAGGTGCAGACGGCGTGTTTCGGCTCAGTATGCAGCAACGTGGCATGCTGCGTCCATTGAATGCAGCAGAACTGTCTGATGGTACGCTACGTTTTATAATGCTGGCCGCAGCGCTGCTTTCGCCCCGTCCAGCCCCGCTTTTGGTCTTGAACGAACCAGAATCCAGCTTGCACAGTTCGACCTTGCCCGCGCTCGCGAGCTTGATCGTCACCGCAAGCCAAGACAGTCAGTTGGTGGTCGTCTCCCATAATCGGCTGTTGGTGACGAGCCTTTTGGATTCTGATGCGGAGTTGATCGAATTGTACAAGGATGCCGGAGAGACATTTGTTCAGGGCGATGATCTTTCCCGATGGCACTGGCCGAAGCGTTAGGCATTCGGGCCAGCTATTCGGGCGCTCGAGGCGAGATGAAAGGGATCATCGAGGCCGGATGATTGTCAGTGTCGATGCTTTTTGGTTACACAGCGAGATGGCTCAAGTCCGCAATCTCAGCACGCTTTTGCAATCGCTGTGTAGCGAGACACAGGGCGAGACCGTGACGATTAGCGACCTGCTTGATGCGGTTGGACGACGCGCCTATGGGCCGGTGCTTTTGCTGCTGGGTTTCATTGCGATCAGTCCGTTGACCTTGATCCCGGGCGCCAACTCCTTGGTGGCGATTGTCACACTGATTTTTGCCATCCAAATGGCGCTCGGCCGGCCTTATCCATGGCTGCCGAAAAAGGCGCTGGCGTTTAGCTTTCCTCGCAAACACTTGGTCGAAGGCGTGGCGATGGCGGACAAATATGTGGTTCAGGTGGACCGCTTTTTGAAGCCGCGTTTGACCTTTTTGACACGCTCGCCTTTTGTCCAAATTGTCGCGCTGGCTTGTGTCGGGGCGGCCTTGGTGACGCTTCCGCTCTCTTTTGTGCCGCTCGGGCCGGTGATTCCGAGCTTGGCTGTTCTGCTGTTCGGGCTCGCAATTACGGCGCGGGACGGCGTTGTTTTGGTTTTGGCCGTGGCAAGCCTTGTCGGTGCGGGTTATGTTTTGACGCGTGTCTGGACCGCCTTGCCCTTCATATAGGGCTTGATTTTAACCTTTTTCAGCGCGACATGAACGTCATGGTCGACTTGTATCACAACCGCGTGCTCGAACTTGCCGCTGACATTCCGAATGTCGGCGCACTTGATGACGCGCACGGGTCGGCGACGAAAGTGTCCCGCATCTGCGGATCGACGGTTCGCGTGGATGTTAAACTTGCCGAAGATGGCGTCACGGTCTCAGAGATCGCGGTTGACCCAAAAGCTTGCGCGCTCGGCCAGGCGGCCACGGCAATCCTGTCTGAACAGGCCGTCGGTGCGACGTATGCTGAACTCGTTCAGGTTCGCGATGCGCTCCGCGCCATGCTGAAAGATAAGGGTGACCCGCCAAAAGGACGGTTTTGGGAACTGCGCCACCTCGAGGGTGTTCGCGATTATCCGCCCCGGCATGCGTCAACAATGCTCGCCTATGAGGCGATTCTGGAAGCGATCGAAACCGCACGAACCCGCCGGGCTGCGGCAGCTGACGCGCTGCCCGCGGCCTAACTCAGTGCCCTGGTCGCCTGAGCTTAAAGCGTTTCAATCTGTTTCCGATTCCGTCTTGGGACCAACCTTATGTCCAGTCTTCGCCGAACCATCGTGTATGGAGTGCTCAAAGCCTATAAGCTGACGCTCTCACCCATTTTTATGGTGCTGGGGATCCGTTGCAGGCATGAGCCGACATGTAGCCAATATTGCGCGGAATGTGTCGCGCGGCATGGCGTTTGGAAAGGCGGCTGGATGACCTTGGCGCGCCTCCAGCGGTGTCGCCCTGGCGGCTCGAGTGGATATGATCCTGTGCCTTCGGAAACGAAATCTGCACCCTTTTGGGCACCATGGCGATATGGAGATTGGGCTTTGACAGAGCGCCCGTTTCCTGATCATGGGCCAAACAAGAAATGAAAAGACAAAGAAGATGATTAAAGTCACGCTGCCCGATGGCGCGGTTCGAGAATATCAGGATGGTGCCAGCCCTTATGATGTGGCGGCGAGCATTTCCAACTCGCTCGCCAAAAAGGCCCTGGCGGCGAAAGTCGATGGTCAAGTCTATGATCTGATGCGACCGCTCGAAGGCGATGTCGAACTTGCTTTGCTCACCGCGAAAGATTCTGAAGTCCTCGAGCTTATCCGTCATGATTCTGCACACGTTTTAGCGCAGGCGGTTCAAGCGCTTTACCCAGACACGCAAGTGACGATCGGGCCCGTCATCGAGGACGGATTCTATTATGACTTCGCGCGCGAAACGCCGTTTTCGACAGACGATTTCGAGCGGATTGAGCAAAAGATGGCGGAGATCATCGATGCAGACTACCCGCTTATTCGCGAGGTTTGGGACAAAGACCAGGCCATCGAAACGTTTAACTCTATTGGTGAAAAGTATAAGGCCGAGATCATCGATGATATCATCCCGCCGGGTGAACCCATCACGGTTTACAAACAAGGCGACTGGTTCGATCTTTGCCGGGGGCCGCACCTACCGAGCACGGGAAAGATACCGAAAGCCTTCAAGCTGATGAAGCTGGCGGGCGCGTATTGGCGCGGTGACAGCAATAATGAAATGCTGCAACGGATTTACGGCACAGCCTGGCATAATGAGAAAGAGCTCAAAGCCTATCTGCATCGCCTGGAGGAGGCGGAAAAACGAGATCATCGTAAACTCGCGCGGCAGATGGATCTCTTCCATATGCAAGAAGAAGGGCCCGGCTCGATCTTTTGGCACGCGAAAGGCTGGACGCTCTTCCAGATGCTCATTTCATATATGCGTCGCCGCCAAGAGGCCGCCGGGTATGTTGAGATCAACACGCCCGATTTACTCGACTATTCGCTGTGGGAGACCTCCGGGCACGCTGAGAAGTTTGGCGAAAACATGTATTCGACGGTGATGCCAGACGAACGGAAATACGCGCTGAAGCCAATGAATTGTCCAGGCGGTGTCCAGGTTTATAATTATGGCCAGAGATCCTACCGTGAGCTGCCCTTACGGATGGCGGAGTTTGGCAAGGTTCACCGCTATGAGCCTTCTGGTGCATTGCACGGAATGATGCGCGTGCGTCACTTCACGCAAGACGATGCGCACATTTTCTGTACCCCGGACCAGTTGCAAGAAGAGTGTCTGAAAGTTGTCGATCTTATCCTCGATATCTACAAGGATTTTGGGTTTGAGGATGTCCGCATCAAGTTTTCCGATCGCCCCGAGGCGCGAATCGGAGATGATGAGGTTTGGGACAAATCGGAAGCGGCGTTGATGCATGCGCTTAAAGCCACGGGTCTGCCGTATGGGGTCAACCCAGGCGAGGGCGCATTCTATGGGCCAAAACTCGAATTTGTGCTCCGGGATGCCATCGGCCGCGATTGGCAGTGCGGAACGTTGCAAGTCGATTTCAACCTGCCGGAGCGATTTGATGCGACATATGTTGGCGAAGATGGTGTGCGCCATCGCCCGGTCATGCTGCATCGCGCTTTGTTTGGGTCGCTTGAGCGCTTTACGGGGATCCTGATCGAGCATTATGCCGGCGCTTTCCCGCTCTGGCTGGCGCCGGTGCAAATCGTGGTTGCGACCATTTCGGAAAGCTCCGACGCCTATGCTGAGGAGGTCGCGGCCGAGTTGCGGGCCTGTGGCCTGCGGGTTGAGACAGACCTTCGGTCTGAGAAGATCAATTACAAAGTCCGTGAGCACTCGCTGCAAAAGGTTCCCGTCATCGCTGTCGTCGGCGCGCGGGAGGCGGAAGAGCGAAAATTGGCCTTGCGTCGATTTGGATCGAAAGCACAAGAGATCGTGACCCTCGAAGAGGGCATGTCTATGCTCACCTATGAGGCGCTGGCGCCGGATCTAAAACGTCGAGTGAGTTAATTGATGACCTTGGGCCCGAGGACGTATGCACCGCTTTTTACGGCGATCTTTGTTCTCTGGCCCATCATCGCTTATATGGGTGCGCAAGGTTATTCCGCCGCGATCGGCTTATCGGCGCTTCTCGGCTTGGCCTATCTCCGCCTCCGGTCCATCCAACCTTACGCGATTGCTTTGCTCATCTTCATTGTTTGGGTTGTCGCCGCCGGGTTCTGGTCGCCGGAGCATAATGATTTGCTCACCGGGGACCTCCTGGCCGGCTCATTCTCATTAGACATGCCCGGGATCCGCTTCGCGCTCACCGCGCTTGCGGGAACAGGGGTCATGGTGGCCATCTTCGCCATTCCTCAGGGGACTAGCTGCATCAGCTTGGGCGTGATTGTCGCGGTGGCGTTGGTGCAGTTTGTCGGCGTTTTGATCACGGCTTTGTTTGAGTCCCAAATTCTCGCGGCGCTCGCCCCGTTCAGCGATCCGGTTTACGAAATGCCGCAAAACCTATTGCGAAATGCGACGGCGTTTACGCTCTTGTTGCCCTTCCTATTGGCTTGGATATGGCATCGCCCAGGACGGGAATATGCGCCCGTTTGGGCGGTGAGCCTCGCCATCCTCACCTTTGCCGCAGCGCTACAAATCGGATCTCAGACCTCGATGGTGGGGATGGCATTTATGCTGATCTGTATGCTCTTGGTAAAACTGTTTCCACGCCAAGGCTTTCGCGCTTTGCTTGTGACCTTGGCCGGATACATCGTGACGGCACCGCTGTTTATCGGCTGGGGCATAGGATTGATCCGGCATTTCGCTTTGCCCTTACCGGAATCCTTTTTGTCGCGGACCTATAGCTGGCAATTGGTCCGCTCCAAAGTCTCCGAAGCGCCGATTTTCGGGCATGGATTGGAGGCCTGCCACACATGGCGGGACACCTATAGCGATCATCCGGATTGGCTTGCGGATATCGCGGTTCGGTACAACGCCGCAGACGCCTGGCAGTACTATCCGATTGTCCCCGTTCATCCCCACAATATGCCGCTTCAGGTCTGGGCCGAGACGGGGCTCATCGGGGCGATCTTGGCGGCGGCGTTCTTCCTGTTTCTGGGCTGGCGCCTACCCCCCAGCGATCAGTGGCCGCCGATCTCGCGATACGCAGCGGCCGGTCTGGTCGGCGTTTGCTTCGCCGTTTGCAATTTTGCCTATAGCATGTGGAATGAGGCATTTTGGGCGAGCGCGATCCTCGCCGCGGGCCTGATCGCGCTTCAGGCCCGGCATGATGGTGAGGTGAGCGCATGAGTTTGCCGAGCATTTCGGCAATCGTCGTGACATATCAAACGGGTCCGCGCCTGAAAGAGTGTTTATACGCCTTGAGCTCGGACGAAGAGTTGGCGGAGATTGTCATCGTCGACAATGGCAATCCGCCAGAGATGAGCGCCTGGCTGCGCGCGTTTGCGCAGGATAGGTCAGGCGTAAAGCTGCTCTCAGGACAAGGGAATATTGGCTTTGGCTCGGCGGTGAATTTGGGCGCTCGGCATGCCGCTGGACCGGGTCTGTTGGTGATCAATCCGGATGCGGTGCTGCGAAGATCGTCGCTGGAGGGTATGTACGCCGTCGGTGCCAGCGGTCCTGAACCATGGATTGTCGGGGGGAAAATCTTCGACTTATACGGACGTGAGGAACGCGGCGCCCGGCGCAAAGATCTGACGCTATGGCGCGCGGCGACCAGTTTTTTGGGCTGGAACACTTGGACACTAGAATCGACTGCGGGCGAAACCGAACCGGTCGATATGCCCGTCATTTCAGGGGCGTTTTTCCTGACCAATCGCGCCAGTTGGGATTTGCTGGGCGGGTTCGATGAGACCTATTTCATGCATGTCGAAGATGTCGATTTGTGCCGAACATGCCGCGCGCTTGGTGGCCGCGTCTATTATGACCCACGCGCTGCCGCTCTGCATTATGGGGCCACATCCAACGCGCCGGCGGCCGCCATCTCGGCCCATAAAGCCGATAGTCTTGAACACTATTTTAGAAAGTTTGCCCGCACGCCGTTTGAGCGGGCCTGTGTCGCGATCGCGATTCCGGTCATGCGGCTGGCGCAGCGCAAAAAGGCGCGTTAGCGCTCAACAATTGTCAAGACATCCGGTGTAAAGTCTTGAAAATCATAATCATTGATCCGAAACGCCCAGCCTTGAGCTTGGCCATTAATCGCCTTTGCGCGCCGTGCGCCTTCGCCGGCTTCCACGGCGCGGAGAGTCACCCATTGACCGTCGACCCCGTCATCATGAGCTAAAATTTCAATCTCTAGCCCGTCAAAGGTCTCGCTGATGTGCCGCGCAATTGGATCGCCACTGAGCGTGGATGCGGGTCGAACATCGAATGGCGCCAATCGCGTAATCGCCAGCGCTGTGGTCGAGGCCGCGAGCCGCGAGACGATCGTATCATCTTGATAGGGTGGCGCTGGGGCGAAACTGCGCGCCCCTTCCCCAGCGCCCCGCCGCAAATAAAGACTACGGCCATTCCGATCTTCCAGGCGAACCGATTGAATCGCAGACGGTTCGATCTCGATAATGTTCAAGTTGAGCCAGGCGCGCCGATTGTAAAACGGAGGCAAATCTCCCACTGTGCGATACGTTTGATCGTCGGACGGCGCGCGCATATAGATCCGGTCATCTTTGCGTCCAATAATAAGACTGTGCAGCAATCGGTCATCCTGATCGAAGATTTCAACGAGCGCGCCATTGCCGTCTTCGGTCGGGTCGCCCAATCCGATCCGGTCGTGTTTGTATGGATCGGCGGTCCGCTTCTCGTCGAAGGCGAGCGTTTCAAGCCCGCCGGCGAGTGCCGCCAGCCGGTCCTGTCGGACGGGATAACCTCCGGTTTCCTGCATAACCCAGCCCGCACTGGTGCGCTCCAGTGTATAGGTTTCATCGGCCAAAATGAAGCGAATCCGATGGGTGTCTATCCGGGTTTCAGTAAAGTCTGCCAGGACCGGATTGCCCATATTAGCATGGGTCAGACTTGCCGAGGGCCGGGTCAGACCGGCTGCAGCTAGAATAACCCAAAGCGCGCCCGCAACCCAGGCAAGCGATACAACCCGTGCGCGGCGAATCTTATGATATGTCGCGCTCATGAGGCTTGTTCCCGGCGGTTGCGATAGAACAGTCCGAAGCCAATGAGGATCATCAAGACCGGACCGCTTAGTATTGTAAACAGACGCAGCCTCAATTCGAGCCGGTCAATATCGGCGCGAAAGTCTCGCTGAATTTGGCGCAAGCGACTGCGTGTTTCGACAATGTCTTCGCGCAGACGGGCGAGTTCTTGGCGCTCTTCGGCATTCAACTCGGTGCTCATGTCGCCATCGAAAAACCCACCTGTCGCGCCAATCGATTGCAGCTCCTGCAAACGTTGTTGGGCGCCGTCCAATCGCTCTTCTAAGCGCGCCTGTTCGGCGAAGAAGCGATCCTGAGCGATCTCACGCATTTCATCGACGGTGGTCATGGGGCGTTGACCCGGCGCGCGCGCGCGCAAGCCGATCAATTCTGACCCGCCGGAGAGACTGTCCAGTGCATTCAAAACAAAGGTTGCATTATCCGCAAACGCGACCCCGGTTTGCAGATCGATGTGCAAGCCGTCATCAAGCATATCGGCATCAGCGACGATGACGATGTCGGCATCGACCGTGCTGGTAGATGTGTGCGGCGGCGCTTCTTGAGCGGATGCGCGGGCGAGTTCTGCATCAATCGGATCGTCAGGCACATCAATCGGTGGCGCGCCATCTGGGAAGGCGGTGATCAAAGGTCCAGACACGCGCACCGCGAGCGGCGCCGGTCCGATATCGCTGGCTTCATAGATGGCAATAACATCGCGCGGCGCCATATCTAAGGCGGCTTGTTCTGGAGGGATGTCGCTCGGCGCGGGACCGGTTTGCAGCAGTATTTCACGCGCTCCGGGCGCGCCATCGTTCAGCAATAGTCGCCCCGGTGCACCGAAATTTACAGTGCGTCCGATGTCGGCTGTGATCAGGCTGTCGCGCGACATAAGGGAGGGCGGCACGGCCAAAAAGAGCGGATGTTGCAAGACGGTGATGCGCCCATCGCCGGCATCGGTTTCAATGGGTAAGGCGGTTTCCGCATCGGCGATCGCCGCACGATCCAACCGGACGCCCCAAACCGATGCGAAATGATCGAGGTCTGAGCGGATTTGTCGGTCTGATAGACTGAACGGTCCGATCCCTTGTGCGGTCTTGGCGGCCGGGTCTAACAAAATCAACGCCCGTCCGGTGCGCAGTATGAACTGATCAATCTGCCAGAGTTGCCAATCGGTGAGCTCTGGCGGATGGACGAGCATCACCACATCCATCTCTCCAGGGAGTTCGGTGAAGTCTTCGTCAATCTGGACAATCTCAAATGTCTTGGCGATTTCGCGTCGGATCGTGTAGCCCGCCTCGTCGGTCATTCCGCGCATTTGGGGGAGCGTTGACAACAGGCCGATGCGGGCTGGCTCTGGCCGATCCAGGCGCGCGACCATTCGTGTGATATCGTATTCCAGCCGGGGCTCTTGCTCCGGCGCGAGAAACGGAATGACGCGCACATCATCCACCGCATTGCGTCCGATAAGCCCAAGATAAAGCGGGTCGCCGCCATTCGTGTCGATCGCGACGAGTCCGGAGGCAAGGGCCTCATCTTCGGCTTCTGAAAACGGCGCTGGATCAATTTCGCGTAAGCGGATGCGGTTGCCGCTCATGGTCTCATAGGCCTGTAACACTTCCCGAATGCGAACAGCGTATGCGCGCACGGCGGGGAAGTTCTGCCCGACGCTCCGGGTATAGACGAAGGTCAAATCGATCGGTTCGCTAAGATCGGAGACGGTTGCGCGTGTGCCTTTTGAGAGCGTGTAGAGCTGGTTTTCCGTGAAATCGACCCGGGCTCCAGAAAGCCACATTTGGGCGAGCAAATTGGCCGCCGCGAAAATCGCGATGAGCAATACACTCGCCGCCAGCAAAAAGCGCCGCGGACTCATTGGCCCCCTCCGCGGCGATGGCTGACAAACAGCGTGTTCAAGGCGACGCAAAGCCCGATAAAGCCAAAGTAGAAAGCGACCCCGCGCAGCTCCAAAACACCGCGCTGCGCCGTTTCGAAATGGGTGAGGAATGAAAATTGGGCAATCGCATCTCCCGCAGCTGGCCCGATAAGACCGGACACTGCGGCAGAAACAAGCGGCCATCCTGCCGCTGTCAGCAAGAATGCAACGAGCACACCGATGACGAACGCCAAAACGGCGCTGCGGGTCAGAGCAGAAACCGCCGCCCCAATCGATAGGTAAGCCCCGGCCATGATGAAACTCATGACATAGGTAAGGGCGATCGCGGCATTGTCTGCGGGCCCTAAAATATTCACCGTAATCCACCAAGGCAGCGTCAAAACCAGCGCCAATCCGGCCACGGTCCAGGCTGCGAAGAGCTTTCCTAAGACCAGGCCTGGTAGATTTACCGGCAGCGACAAAAGCAACTCGGCCGTGCCTTGGCTCGCTTCATCCGCCCATAACCGCATCGCCAGCGCGGGCATAAACAGCATGAACAGCCATGGGTGCCAGTAAAAGAAGGGGGCAAGATCAGCCGTTCCGGTATCGAAAAAGTCAGAAAGGTCCCAGGTAAAAATGCCAAGGACGAGCAGGAAAATCGCAATAAAAACGTAGGCGAGCGGGGTTGCGAAATAGGCCGAGATTTCTCGGCGCCACGCCGCTCGTAAACTGGTCACGACACCTTGCCTGTCCACAATTATATGCGCTCCGTATCGGGCCGACCGGCAAGCGAGACAAACACGGCTTCAAGTCCGCCCGGCGATCTGTTTTCCAGCGATTCAGGGGTTTCGTCTGCAACCACCTGACCCCGATCGATCACCACGACGCGTGAGCACATGGCGGGTACCTCTTCCAATGTGTGCGTTGAAATGACAATCGCTTTTGTTGGCGCCATGCGCGCGACCAAGGCCCTGACCGCGCGTTTCTGGATCGGGTCAAGGCCATCGGTTGGCTCATCTAAGAGCAGGACAGGTGGGTCATGGATCAAGGCCGCCGCCAAACCGACGCGCCGACGATAGCCCTTTGAAAGAGACGAGATCGGTTTGCTGACGACATTGGCAATGCGGGCATCGGCGACCACGCGGTCGATGGCCTGCGCGCGATTTGCGCCCCGGATGTTATGCGTTTCGGCGATAAACCGCAAAAAGCGCATCGGCGTCATATCCCGGTAAAGCGGCGCGCCTTCTGGCAGAAATCCAATTTGGCTCTGAGCCTCGCGCCGCGCGGAAACGATCGAGCTGCCATTGATCTTTGCGTCGCCGGAGTCGGGCTCAAGCACGCCGGACACCATCCGCATTGTGGTCGACTTCCCGGCGCCGTTTTGGCCCAAAAAGCCAAGCACCTCGCCTTTGTCTAAGTGGAAACTGAGATTGGCCACGGCGACATGGTCATCAAAAGCTTTGCGGAGATTTTGAAGATCGAGCATGTCTTGGTCACAGCTAAAGTCGGTCACCCATTAGGGGTATTCGTTAGCGCAGGCCAGTAACGGGAACACAAAAAGGACGCAGCTAAATTTCTCTTCATCTGCAAGCCTATGCGCAGGCGGGGTTGAGCGAACCAATCGGTTTGAGCGATCTTTGAGCTGTGGCTGGACGGTTTTGGATCGGTGCGGACGTTTTGGCCCGCGCATATTGCAGCGCGCCTTGCAACCAGGTGACGTCTGGCACACGAATGGGGAGAGCCTTGGCGGTGGGCAGACGAATTAAAGGGAAGCGTCGAGCGGCTAAAAACAGTCGCCCCGGGGGGCTGGGGGGGCTGATGGGTCCGGAATGACTGCTAGACTTCGCCGCCCGACAAATGCAAACTGATCTTAATCGGTGACGTCTGCAAGGCATGAATAGGGCAAATCTGCCCCATTCTGTATTAAAAATGCGTCACGCTATGGAGTTCTGTAACGAATACGCCGCCTATGAGACCTGTTACGCCGTTAAAGAAAACCCGATCAAAACCCAAAATCGCGTTCCAGCGCCCAGAAATGAATTTGATTTTAGACGTTTACGGACGGCTGGTGATTTCTGGTCAGGCCAAAGACTATGCCATTGGCGCGCATAAAGACCAGGCGGTTTTTGCGATTTTCCGGCGGCATGCGGAAACCCCGACTTGGACGATTACCAAAACCCCAGCACTGGCACGTATGCAGGGCGCCTATTCGGTGCATGGCGCGCAAGGCCAAGTCCTCAAGCGCGGCCGTGACCTGAAACAAGTGCTCTCGGTGTTTGAAACGCGTCGATTTGAAATCGTCCGCTGATCACTGCCCGATCAGGCGCTGCACCAAGCCCATCATTCCAGTGAATTTCAAGCCGCCATCACGGATCGCTAGGGCGTAACAGACGCTGTCAGTGTCGGCCGTTGGCTGATGCGTGTGCTCTGGCCCTTTCAGGCTAATATCGCCGGCCTGATAGCGGCCGGTTTCGTCGCTGAACGCGCCGGCAACGACAAGCGTAAACTCACTGCCCGCATGGCTGTGCTTGGGAACAGTCTGGCCGGGCTCAATGCGATAAAGCTCGACTTCGGCGGCGCTGTCGGCGTCTAATTTCAGTCGGCTGACACCGGGCGTCAGACCCTGCCATTTTTGTGTTTGGAAAGATTGCAACGCGGTTTCGCGCAAAGGCTCTGGTAGCCGAAGCAACTCGTCCAGCCCGTCATTGGCGGCATGGACCGCAGCGGCACGGGTCTCAGCGCCAGCTTCATAGGCCTCGATCATCGCCATTGCTTTGTCAATGGCTCCATCGCTGAGCGGGGCGATGGCCTCTGTTTCCAAAAACACGCCAGCAATGGTCTCTGCGCGCGCAACGGCGCGTTCCACATCCGGCCGGAGGGCTGCTTGCGTTTCGACCAGCAAGCAGAATGCTGGGTCTAAACAGCCTGCCGCATAATTGCTGTAGACTTCGCCAAAATCACTAATTGTCGCCTTGCCCATGGGCTTCACCGACCCCTCGTACTTAACATATTTGTTTGGCGATATTGTCGGATCCTGGTTATCGTCAAGCAAATGCAGCTCCAGATTGCAGAAATCAGGTTAATGGTCGCGTTCTAACGAACCGCGAAGTCGCATGAAAGCGAGACGAATTCTTGATTTCACTGTGCCGAGTGGCAAGCCAAACGCTTTTGCAATTTCAGAGTGCGACAACCCTTCATAAAAAGCTGCTTTGAGGAGCACCAATTGCTCTTCCGGCAGGGTTTCAATCACGTCGCGCACTTTCTCTTCGAGTTGCACGCGGTTGACGGTGATGTCCGGTGTTTCGGTTGGAGCGGGCTGAAGCATCGGATCTTCGGCATCCAGTTCCGGCTTGTTATTGCGTCGCAGCGTATCGATCCTGCGATTGCGCGCAATTCTAAAAATCCAAGTTGATACAGAGGCTTGGCGACGGTCATACTGCTTGGCTTTGCGCCAGACATTGAGCATTACTTCTTGCATAATTTCCTCGGCAGCCGACGCGTCACTGCCAAGGCGAACCAAGTAACTTTTCAAACGTGGTGCGAAATATTCGAACAATTCCGCAAATGCTGGACGTGATTGAACAGCCGCAATCTGCTCAACGCAGAGCGCCAGTCTTTCCCGCTCGGTCGGGTCACTCCCAGTGGTTTCGAGGGACAAATCATTCCCCTGAGTCGCTTCACACACGTATAAAGCGCTTAAATGAGGGGAATTGCAACCTTTGCGAGACAACAAACTCATAATCAACCGTTCAGGAACTCTGTCTTAATTCGGCCCTAACCCTAATACAGAATTTTTTGCCAGATGGCTATATAAAATATTGTATATCGGAGAATTTATATGAGAGTGCTCACGATGGCCTGTGTCGGTCTTGGATTTATGTCCGAAGCGTGGACCGCGATGGCAGCGCCGAGCGTCGTGCGGCAGTATTCGGATTGGGTGGTTTTCACGGAGGATATTGGCGGCGAACAGCTTTGTTATGCGGCCACTCAGGCGACGGACAAAGCGCCAATGTCCGCGGATCATGGCGATGTTTGGTTCTACGTCACCAATTGGCGCTCTGGCAAAGCGCGCAACCAACCCAGCCTCAAAGTTGGCTACGAGCTGCGCAGCGATTTGCCCGGCAAAGCCCAAATTGGGCGGGCCGATTGGAGCCTATTTGGCGTTGGGCGTGAGGCTTACGCAGAAGATACGGATGATGCGCCTTTGGTCCGGCAATTGAAGCGCGGCAATGAGCTGCGGGTTGAAGCGACGTCGGCGCGGAACACCCGTGTGACGTACCATTTTTCATTGGCGGGATCGTCCTCAGCGATCGATCGCGCGGCTGCAATTTGCCGGTAAGGGGCCAAGGATCTGCCCCGCGCTTTGGAGCCTGTTAACAAGTTTCTGGCATATGCCGTCGCAAGCTTACAAAATATAAATGGAGCGGGCGACAATGAGCTATTCACGGATGCGGGAGCGTGCCTCCCGGATAAGCTTGGCTATGGCAGCAACTCTGATCATGGTCGGCGCTGCGCAAGCAGACAACACACTCACCGAAGCTGGGCGATCAGTCTCAAACACATTTGAACTGAGCTATAGCGTGTCCGGCGCGGTCCAGCCGGTCATCACCAATAATAGTGACACACCGCCGGCTGGCGCGGATGTGCAAGGCACGCCGACGCTTTTCACTGTCGACCGAAAAGTCGACTTGATCGTGACGGCGACCAATAGCGCGCTATCTACGCCGCCCGGTGCGACGGCGACCCTAACGTTCGAACTTGAAAATGAAGGCAATGATACAGCCGCTTACGCCTTCTCAGTCGACGATTTGGACTCAGGGGGCGCGACGTTCGATGCAAGCGCGATCACAGTGAGATATCTGATTGATGCCAACGATAATGGCGCCGATGACGATGGCGCCTATACAACGATCACACAGACCCCCATTGGATCTGCGGCGGGCTCGGCCTTCGTAACCGGTGATGTCCCAAAAGGGGTTCGCGTCTTTGTGCAAGTTCAAGGAGCGATCGCCGCGGGTCTCGGCGATGCCTCCACAGATGATGTCACGCTCGTTGCAGAAGTGCGGGACCCAACGGCCTATCTCAACGAATCCTCGGCGACCCCCGCCGCGGTCACGACCGCGACTGGCGGCGCAAATCTGCTGACAGGCGCGGCCCAAAATGTGCTTGCGGACGGCACCGGAGTGGCGGCCGCGGAAGCCGCTGGCGATGCGGATGGATTGTATGCAGCCACTGGCGTTTTCCAGGTCGCGTCGCCGGATTTAACCGCGAGTAAAACGGTGACAGTGATCAAAGAGCCGGGATTGGCAGATCCATTCGTGGCGCTGACAGATTGTGCGAGCGCCAGCGCGGTGGCGGGATCAAAAGCGGTCCCGGGCGCATGCGTCGAATATGTCATTCAGGTCGAAAACACCGGCGCCACTGCAACCGCGACGAATCTCGTGATTGATGATATTTTACCCGTGCAAGTGTCTTTTGTTTCGGCCAGTCTCGCAACCACGACGTCTACCGGCTTCGCGAACGATCCTGATATTGCTGGGACCGGACCGCTTTTGACCGTGCCGGCCAATCCGGCAGATAGCAATTGCGATGGCTCCACGACGTGTATCATTCAGCTCTCTGATGCCGTGCTCGCGGCGAATCAGGTCGGGCAGATCGTTATCCGCGCGATCGTAAAATAGTCGCCCGGATTCGAACGTATCTACGCAAAAGCTCCGGCGCGGAAACGCGCTGGGGCGTTTTGCATCTCTGATGCCTCTAAAACACCAGAAAAATTGCATTTTTTGTTAGTTTCAAGCGCATTTTCCAACGCTATTTGAACCATAAAGTAACCATACTCCCATAGGCTCTTACGCCATAGGGGTAGCGTCAGATCTGCCCAAATTAAGAGCTTACGGATAGGCCCGTAGAGGCCTGCCGGTGATGATGGAGTTTTGGGGATGCGCTTCGGGCGGAAGCACATCACGGCTGGGCTGCGGGCGCTGGTATGCGCCGGTTTGTTTCCCATGACCGCAGGGTGGATCGCGCACGCCGATCTTGGCGAACGCGTGAGCAATACCGCCTTTGTCACACAGTCCACGGAATCGAGTACGCTGGTTTTGCCGACCAATGAGGCCGCGTTCACAATCGAAGCGCGCGCCACGCCGTCGGACGTCGAATTTTTTCGTATCATCGAAAATGCGCCGGATGCGGTTCGGGTTCAATTGAATGGATCCGACTACAGTCCGTCTGGCGAAATGGACGGGCCTTTTTCGGCTTTTGATGATGTGTCGCTGCTCGGTCAGAAAACGCTGGATCGCTCGCGCCCGGTCGATCTGGTTCCGGCCCAGACCTATCTCGCGGGTGAGCTGATGGTGGTTCGGGTCGTCGACTTAGGCCAAAACGGGAATTCTGACCGAATTGAAACCGTCGCGCTGCAAATCACCGCCGACACGGGCGATAGGATCACTCTGCGTCTATATGAAGATCAGCCGAATTCTGGCCATTTTTATGGGTTTTTCCCAAGTACGTCGGCGCCGACATCGCCCAATGATCGAACCATTACAGCCCCCCAAGACACTGTGCTGACGGCAACCTACACAGACGTCTTTGACGCCAATGAGGTGTCGACGGACACGGCTCTGGTCGATCCTTTTGGCCGCGTCTTTGATAGCTTCACCGGCGCCCCACTCGATCGAGTCTCCGTCACGATATTGGATGCAGACACAGGGCAACCGGCCGAGATCCTTGGTATTGATGGCAGCGGCCAGTTTCCGGCGACCGTAGAAACGGGTGAGGCGGTCAGGGCTTCCAATGGCGTCGCCTATCCTGAGGCGCCTGGGGTGTTCTTTTTTCCAATTTTGCCGCCGGGCCGATACAGGATCGAGGTTGCCGCTCCAGAGGGCTATCTTTATCCATCTGCGCGATCCGCTGCAGAATTTGAGACCCTGCCTAACGCCCCATTTGATATTTGGACTGAGGCATCCTTTGGGCGGGTGTTCGAACACACCCAGTCGGGCCCGCTAAATGTCGATATCCCCCTCGATCCAAATGGTGAACTTACCATTCAAAAGCGCGCCACTGATGTTCAAGCGGCGATTGGCGATTTTGTCGGCTACACGATTGAGATCGAGAATGCAGGCAACGTTCCGGCGCCGCTACAATTGCAAGACACGCTGCCAGAAGGCTTTCGCTATGTGTCGGGCTCGGCGCGCTTGGATGGCGTGCCCGTGGAGGACCCAACGATTCAAAGCGATGGCCGCCGACTAAGCTTCGGTGCGGGCGCGATTTTGCCGGGCATGCAGGCGCAACTGTCCTACCTCACTGCCGTTGGCCCGGGCACACCGCTCGGCGAAGCCGTCAATCGCATTGTTGCTGTGAACGCGGCCGGGGCCCCCCTGTCCAATCCGGCAGAAGCGGGCGTTTACATTGAGGAAGACCTCCTATCTTCGAAAGCCACCTTGATTGGGCGGGTCGTGGAATCAGCGTGTCAGCCAGAGGAGGATTGGGCGCGATCTCTTCAAGACGGTGAGGGCGTGGCGGGGGTTCGATTGTACATGGAAACCGGGCGCTATGTCGTCACCGATGCGCACGGCTTGTTCCACTTCGAAGCGGTGGCGCCCGGATCTCATATTGTGCAAGTCGATGAAGCCACGCTGCCGGCCGGATACGAGCCTGTGCTTTGCGAAGAAAATACGCGCTATGCGGGCAGTGCGATTTCTAAATTTGTTGATGTCCAAGGCGGCAGCGTTTGGCGCGCCAACTTCTATTTGCGCCGCACATCGAACGCTGATGCGACAACCGAGGTGCCTGAAGCGATGTCCGGGACGCCTGACCACTTCGACCAGCAATGGCTCGACCGCCAAGCGCCCACGGCGCTGCAATGGGCCTACCCCGAAACGGACGAAACGCCCGATGGCCGGTCGATCGATATTGGTCTGTTGCACCCGTCTGATCAACATATCGAGCTCCGCTTAAACGGGCGCCCGGTGGCGGGCCTCAATTATGCTGGGATTGGGTTCTCGGCCTCGCGCGCAGCCGCACTCTCGCGTTGGAGTGGCGTCGATATTTTGCCTGGCCGCAATGTTTTGACGGCCCGCGCCGTCGCTGCCGATGGTGCGACGCTGACCAGGATTCAGCGCGAGATTTGGTTTGTCGATGAAGTCGCTCGCGTCCGCATGGTCGATGACCAATCCGTGCGCGTCGCCGATGGCCGAACCCGGCCTCGAATCGCGGTACGTGTGGAAGACGGCGACGGTCATCCGGTCCATCAAGGCCGCCTCATTGATGTCAGTGTGGCGGATCCTTATCGCCTCGCCAGGGAAGCTGAAGAAGAGTTTGAATCGCCGATAGATGCAGCTTTCTCAGCGGTTTCTGCGGTTCGTGTCGGCCGCGCTGGGATCGCGTTGATCGAGCTCGAACCGACGCTCGAATCTGGCCGCGTGCAAATTCAAGTAAAGCGCAGCGATGGGACCGTTGAAATCGTAGAGGCTTGGCTCGAACCCGAGAAGCGCGATTGGATCTTCGTCGGATTGGCAGAAGCCGAAG
>JBCCXW010000038.1:0-25776 GCA_039191105.1 Pseudomonadota bacterium | reverse complement strand
GGCAGAGCATTGCTCGCGCCTATCGCCCCATTTGGCTTGGGGGAGCTTGTCGATGCGCGAAACGGCACAAGCGGGCTGGGCGCGGCAGCGGCAATTGAAAGCCGATGGCGTGAAAGGGGGCTGGCGCGGCGCCATGTCCTCATTCCAAGGCCGGTTGCATTGGCGCGACCATTTCACCCAAAAACTAGAGGATGAGCCCGCCCTCGAGGTTCGCAATTTGCATACGGGGTGCGATGGGTTGCGCTCTGCAGAGCCGGATCCGGTTCGTTTGCACGCCTGGTGTGCTGGCGAGACAGGGCTGCCCTTTGTCGATGCCTGCATGCGCGCGCTCAACGCCACAGGTTGGATGAACTTTCGGATGCGGGCGATGTTGATGGCGGTGTCGAGCTATCATTTATGGCTCGACTGGCGGCAACCGGGCGAGCACTTAGCGCGCATGTTCACCGATTACGAACCCGGCATCCATTGGCCGCAAGTCCAAATGCAATCGGGCACCACCGGCATCAATACTGTGCGGATCTATAACCCGGTCAAGCAGGGCCATGATCAAGACCCTGATGGCGCGTTTATTCGGCGCTGGGTGCCAGAACTCGCCGAGATACCGGATGAGCATATCCATACGCCCTGGACCTGGGAGGGCGCCGGCGCCTATCTTGGAAAAACCTATCCGATGCCGGTGGTCGACCATCTAGAAGCGGCGCGTGCCGCCCGCCAAAAGGTCTGGGCCGTCCGAAAAGGCGAACACTTTCGCAAAACAGCGAACGCCATACAAACCAAGCATGGCAGCCGAAAATCTGGGATCCCAATGCGGGGGCAAAAGCGCCGCGCCAAACCCGCAACCGATCAGCTCTCGCTGCCGCTGGACTCCAACAAAGCCCCGTCGTGAAGAAGCAACATCTCCCCTCAAAAGTCTGCCCGGTTTGTCAGCGCCCATTTCATTGGCGCAAGAAATGGGAACGCAATTGGGACGAGATCGTATATTGCTCCGAGCGCTGTCGACGGGACCGGCGATCTAAGCGCACAGATCGCCCCTAAAATTTCCGCCTTGCAGAGACCGCTCGAACGCCTAGGTCTGTGACGGGTGCGACACTCATTTGCACTGCGTCTTCAAGTGTGAGGCATTTATCGTGGCGGTGGTTCCAGCCAACATTAATTACACGTTCAATCCAGACGAAGTCGAAAAGCTAAAAGCGTTCGGCCATGTGGTCCGGCACGAGGAAGGTGAGATTCTCACCGAAGAAGGCGCCACGCATCAAGATTTTATGGTGACGCTCTCGGGCGAGACACATATTTTCGTCCAGACTCCAGAAGGCGAAAAAAGACTTGGATGGATGGAGCCAGGCCAGTTCACGGGCGATATTTCCGTGATGACTGGGGCGGCATCTCTCGTCCACGTCATTATGGGCAAAGCTGGCGAAATCTTGCACATCCCGCACAAGCGTCTGCAAGACCTTTTGGTTGCCGACTCAGCTCTATCTGATGTGATCGTGCAGACACTGACCGCCCGCCGCGCATTTGCCCATAATGCCGATCATGGTTCGGTTATCGTTATCGGAGCACCGCAAGATCGCCTCGTCTTCACGGCTCGGGACCTGTTGTCAAAATTTGGCGTCCCACACCGGTGGTTGTCGCCAGAAACGGATCCGCTGGCGACGCGTATGCTCGAGGCGAAAGGGATCGACCCTGCCGATTTGCCCGTCGTGTTTCGTGGTGGTTCGGACGTTTTGGTGCGCCCCACGGCGAGCGAGATTTCGAACGCTTTTGGATTTGATCTGTTGGAAAATCACGCCTCTGCCGACGTCATCGTCGTTGGCGCGGGCCCCGCCGGGCTTGCGGCGAGCGTCTACGCTGCGTCCGAGGGCCTGAGCGTTCTCACGCTCGACGCCGGTAATCCCGGTGGGCAAGCCGGAACATCCTCGAAAATCGAGAACTATCTCGGCTTCCCGACCGGTGTGTCAGGCCAAGAACTTACTGATCGCGCCGTTGTCCAGGCGCTAAAATTTGGCGTCAGTTTAACCGCCCCGGTCAAAGCCTCCGCGCTAGAAAGAGACGGAGACGGCTTTTGTATTACGCTTTCAGACGGACGCGAAGTCGGCGGAAAAGCGATTGTGATTGCCACTGGCGCGCAATATCAACGCCTACCGCTTGACAATATCGAACAATTCGAGGGGCGCGGGATCTATTACGGCGCCACGCCGATGGAGGCGCAATTGTGCGGCGGGTCAGAAGTCGCGGTGGTCGGTGCTGGTAACTCTGCCGGCCAAGGCGCGGTCTTCCTTGCCACCTCCGCTGCGAAAGTGCATGTGCTCTACCGCCGAGCCAATATCCGCGACACGATGTCAGAGTATTTGGTGAAGCGGCTCGAAGAAACGCCGAACATTTTTCTCCATCCGGAAACCGAGATCACCGCCCTGCACGGGGTCGACGGGGCCAGCCCGGACGATGATCGGCTCGTCTCGATTACGCAGCGCGACAAAACGAGCGGAGAGTCACATCACTGCGCCATTCCATTTGTGTTCTTATTTGTCGGCGCGAAGCCGTTTACAGGTTGGTTGCCGGAAAACATGGCATGCGACAAAACAGGCTTTGTGCGCACTGGCGCGGACTTGGAAAACCTCGATTTGGTCAAAGCGGGTTGGTCGATTGACCGTATGCCGACGGAGTATGAAACGAGTTGGCCGCGCGTCTACGCGGTTGGGGATGTCCGCATGGGGTCGGTTAAGCGCGTCGCCTCTGCGGTCGGCCAAGGGTCTGTCGTAGTGAGCCACATTCACCGCGCGCTGGAAGACATCGCGGAATAAGCGCGCGCCGTGGCTAAAGCTGGGCCAGCACTTCGCGCGCGCTGTCGAGATATTCGGCTTGCCTGTCCTCACTCATCCGATCCCATGTCCGATACATCTGCGCCATTCGCGGATTGCCCGCTAACTGATCGCGATTGCGGTGGAGGAAATCCCAATAGAGCGGGTTGAACGGGCAAGCCCCAGAACCGGTCTTCTGCTTCACATCATACGCGCACGCTTTGCAGTGATCCGACATTTTATTGATGTAATTGCCCGACGAGGCATATGGCTTTGAGCCCAGCACACCGCCATCGCCAAACTGGCTCATGCCAAGCGTGTTCGGCAGTTCCACCCATTCATAGGCGTCAGCATAGACCGCCAAATACCATTCATGGACCTGTTTCGGGTGGATGCCGGCGAGCAGCGCGAAATTGCCGGTCACCATAAGTCTCTGAATGTGATGGGCGTAGGCTTCTTCTTTGGTCTGCGTGATGGCCGCTTTCAGACACGCCATTTCGGTGTCCCCCGTCCAATAAAACTCGGGCAGCGCGCGGGTGTTCCCAAAGAAATTCTCGTCTACATAGTCCGGCATTTTGAGCCAATAAATCCCCCGGACAAACTCCCGCCATCCAATGATCTGACGGATAAACCCTTCCGCAGCATTGAGCGGCGCAGCACCGTCCGTATAGGCCGCTTCCACACGCCGACAGACATCCAGCGGATCTAGCAGGCCCGCATTGATATAGAGCCCCAAAAGGGAGTGATAGAGGAATTTTTCACCCTCGAGCATCGCATCTTGATAATCCCCGAAACGGGCCAGCGCATGTTCGATAAAATGATCGACCGCCGCCTCAGCATGCGCTCGCGTAACGCCGAACCAGAACGGTATGAGATCACCGAAATGATCATCAAACCGGTCGGCCACGAGGTCCAACACAGATTGCGTGATCTCATCCGGGTCGATTTGCAATGGGGTTGGCATGAACAAATCAGCTTTTGCTGGCTTTCGGTTGTCAGCGTCATAATTCCATTTGCCGCCTTCAGGATTGTCGCCATCCATCAGGAGGCCGGTCTTGCGCCGCATCTCGCGATAGAAATACTCCATGCGCAGCTGTTTGCGACCCTCCGCCCAGGTCTGAAACTCATCATGCGTCGCGATGAAACGATCATCCGGGCGAATTTCCACGGGACAATCGAATGCTTTTTGCCAGTCCTCAATTGCACTGCGCACGCGCCATTCGCCGGGCTCTGTCACAATGATCGCATCGGGATCCTGCGCGGCCGCGAAACGTTCGACTTCTCCGCTGAAGCTGCCAGTGTTATCGGGATCATCCAGCGACACATAATCGACGGTCCAACCATCGGCACGCAAGTCTTCTGCGAAGTGCCGCATCGCTGAGAATAAGAACGCGATTTTCTTCTTATGGTGTCGAACATAAGTCGCTTCTTCCTGAACCTCGGCCATCAGCACGCGATCCTTGGCTGGATCAGCGCCCCGAAGGGCGGCGATGTTCGGCGACAATTGATCGCCTAAGATGAGAATGAGGTTTGAAATGGACGGCTCCAGATTTCCTTTACGAGCCTCCGACCTAATTCGAAATCGCAGCCCGACGAGCGAGACCAGCTGCCGCAGTCTGGCGCTTCCGACCAAGCTTAATCAGAACCCGCACCATGTTGGTTTTACGGTTTCGCTCGGCCACGGTTTCGACAGTCCATCTTGGGCGAGGAGCCAGCCGACATGCACGCCATCCAAATAAACATGCGCGCGCGTGCGCCCAAACCGATCAACCCCCTCTGGCTTGAACGCTAGCGTCTGCGCCTGCGCAAATAAGGCTCTCGCCCGCGTTTCAACCTGTTGTCCCAGCGCATCTTCATCTGGGCATCCCGCGCTGCTGCCGGTTTCTGGACTGTCCCATCCGATCAAGCGCAGCCGCACCCGCTCGGCCCCACGATCGGTCAGGCGCTGCAACTCGAATGTGTCACCATCGACGGCGAGAACATCTCGTACAGGTGCACTGACGCACCTTGCACCGGCTTGCTCACAGAGGTTTTCCGGCATCGGGATTTGCGCTCGGTTTCCACACGCCGCGATAGGTAAGATGCTGAGGATGACGAGGGTGCGCATGCAGCAAAGTTGCCGGGCCCCGCGAACGGCGTCAACGCGTGTCTAAGCGTCAAACCCTCGAGGTTGGTGAGCGTTGGCTGCGATCGCCAAACCACCACAATGTCGCTGCGGTGGCCGCAAACGTCGCCGTTTCGACAATGCTGGATCGGTCTGCGGCGTCGGCAAACACCCAGATTGCGGCTGTAATCATCCAAAGCAGCACCGTGAGCAAAGGCCGGGTTAAGCCGCGAACAGCATCCACCCACCTATAGCTCGCTGCAATCGCGGCATCGGCGGCAAGGCTTGCCTGCAAGCCCGCCCAACTCGCTTCGGTTTGCGAGATTTGCAGCTCAGCTTCCGTCTCTTGTTGCGCCGCAGATTGCTGCAGCTCAAGCAATTGCAATTCGTGTTGCCAGCGCCGCGTCTCATGCGCCATGTTTTGCCGACGTTCAAACATGCTGGCGATCCGGCCAAGGGCGGTGCCCAACAATCCAAACACGCCGCCACTGGCTGCGCTCGCCGCCAACCCTATAATGTCTGCCATAGTTCACGGCTCCCTTTGTAATACCACGTGGCAGGCTCAACCCGCTGATCTAAATGCAGAAATGATTTGGCTAAGCCGAAGCCGGTAAACCCGACTGCGCGCGCGTGATGCAATAGTTCGTGGCGATCGTGCGCTGCGATCACAATGTCCACAGCCATGCATTTGTGCTGCGAGAGCGGCGCGCCGCCCACCCAGGCATTCCATTGTGGGCACCGATGCGCCGAGCTGAGCCGTAATGGCGCGCCGATGCGGTCACGCAGGCCTTGTAAGCGGTCCAGAAATGACGGGCTGTGCCAATAAGCGCCGTCGCAGAAGCGCCCGGCGCACCTGCATGACAATTCTGACAGTGAGAAATTCGGCCAGTGCCAAGCCGATCCCAACACGCGCGCCGCTTGTTTGGTGGAATGAAACAACTAAGGATGACCTCGAGCCTGCTGAGCAGCTCAAGCTAGATCATCCTTTTCGCGGTCGGATCGCGCGGGGAGCTAAGCCGATGCGGTTGCCAAGCTGAAGGCACGGTGGTTCTGCAGCGCGTCGATGGCGGCGAGATATTCGGCTTCAAGCTTGTCGACATACTCTGCCGTACTCATCCGGGATTTGACGGCGCCAATCCCCTGCCCGCAGCCCCAAATATCACGCCATGCTTTTGATTTCTGATTGCCACCTGATCCAAAATTCATCGCACTTGGGTCGCTCTCTGGCAGATTGTTTGGGTCGAGGCCCGCCTGCGCTACAGACGGCGCGAGGTAATTGCCATGCACGCCGGTGAACAGGTTGGAGTAAATGATATCCTTCGCATCGCTGTCGACGATCATATCCTTATAGCCATCTACCGCGTTTGCTTCATGACAAGAAATGAAGGCCGAGCCGATATAGCCTAGATCTGCCCCCATGGCTTGCGCGGCAGCGACCGCACCGCCATTTGCCATCGCGCCCGACAGCGCCAATGGGCCATCAAAGAACTCGCGAATGTCCTGGATCAGGGCGAGCGGCGAGATCGTCCCCGCATGTCCGCCGGCACCGGCCGCCACGGCGATGAGGCCATCCGCGCCTTTCTCCAACGCTTTGCGCGCGAAAATCGTATTGATAATATCGTGCAGCACAATGCCGCCATAAGAATGGATGGCGTCATTCACTTCGACGCGCGCGCCAAGCGAAGTGATCACTACGGGCACTTTATACTTCACACACATCTCAACATCATGCTCGAGACGATTATTGGTTTTGTGCACGATTTGATTGACTGCATATGGCGCGGAGGGACGGTCAGGGTTCTTCGCATCATGTTCCGCCAGCTCCGTCGTGATCCGGTCGAGCCATTCATCCAATTGCGATTCCGGCCGTGCATTTAGCGCCGGGAACGAGCCGATGACCCCAGCTTTACACTGGGCGATCACCAAATCAGGATTGGAGATGATAAAAAGTGGGCTGCCGATAACCGGGATACGTAGGTTTTGCAGGATGGGAGGTAACGCCATATGTTGTCTCTCAAAAGTTTCCGTTTACGTCAGCGGTGAGGTAGCACCCAACTGCCAAGAGGCAAGCCCTCCCCATGCGAAAGCACGGTTGGCCGAGGGGCATATTCCCGTAGCGTAAAGCTTGCCAGAGGGCCCGCATTGATCCAAATCCACGCTAAGTTATGCGTGAGGATTTCTGAGAATGGCCGATGGCATGTTGTCATTGTCGAGTGGGTTTGATGAAGCCACCGAAGCGGACTGGCTTGCCGCTGTCGAGAAAGCCCTCAAAGGGGGACCTCTCGAGAAAATCACCCGCACGACCCGCGATGAGCTGAAAATCCGACCGCTCTATCGCGAAACCGATTTTGCCAGCGGGCAGGATCTGCGCGGCACGCCCGGTGAGGCCCCGTTTCTGCGCGGGAAAACGGCGGCGCCCGATCCATATCTGCCCTGGGACATTCGCCAATCCTTTGCCCATCCCGATCCATCTGTGACGCGAAACGAAATTCTCCGCGATCTGGAACGCGGTGTGACCTCTATCGAGTTGGCGATTGACGGCTCTGGCCAAGCGGGGTGCGTCGTCAGCAATCTAGATCAGTTGACCATAGCGCTCGAAGGGGTCCGCGCGGATATCGCAGCCATTGGTCTCGATCCCCGCGGCGCCGGATCTGGCGCTGCAGAAGCCGCGTTGCTGGCGCTGTGGGCGCAGCGACAAGATCGGCCAGCATCGCAGAAACTTGCCTTAAACATATCCCCGCTGCGCGCATTGATGCGCACAGGCCACGTCGCAGGCGGAATTGATGCTGCGATGAAAACCTGCGCCGCCCTTGTAGAGACTTTAGCGACTTTTTTCCCAGACGCCACGAGCCTTGTTGCAGATGGTCGTATTGCCCATGAAGCGGGCGCCAGCGAAGCGCAGGAACTGGCCATCTTAACCGCCGACGGTGTCGATACATTGCGCCGCCTCGACGCACAAACCCTGTCGCCAAAGATCGCCGCGCAGCAGCTTGTGTTCAAACTCTCGGTCGACGCCAATTATGGCATCGGGATTGCCAAGCTGCGCGCTGCCCGTCGTCTCTGGGCGCGAGTCGAAGCCGCTCTCAATCTGCCCGCTCAGCCAATGATGTTGCACGCCGTGACGAGTGCTCGCATGCTCACGCGATACGACGCTTGGGTGAATATGTTGCGCGGCACGGCGGCCTGTTTTGCTGCGGCCTCTGGCGGGGCCGACATTATTACCGTGCGGGCGTTTAATGAGCGCTTTGGCGTTCCGGAGGAGCTCGGCCGAAGGATCGCCCGCAACACCCAAATCATGGCGATGGAAGAAAGCGGTCTTGGGCGGGTTGCCGACCCAAGCGGCGGCGCCTGGTTCACCGAGCGGTTTGCAGAAGATCTCGCGCAAGCGGCATGGGCTGAATTTCAACAGATTGAACGCGAAGGCGGTCTGGTAGAGAGCTTGGTATCAGGACACGTCCAAACCCGCATTGCAGAAAAGCGCAACGCTCTGATCAACGATGCCGCCCGTCGAAAAGTGCCGGTGACGGGGGTGAGTGAATTTCCATTGCTCGACGAGATCAGCGCCCCCATAGCGGTTGTAGACCCACCGCCACCTGAAGATCAGACCGACACGCAGGCCCTGGCAACGCTGCTGCCGGAGCTTTCGGTCGCGGTCGGCGATGATACGCTTGCCGAACCGCTTGAGCCGATGCACATCGCCGCGCCGTTTGAAGCCTTACGCGACCGATCCGAGGCTTTCTTTGAAGAGACCGGCGCCCGGCCAAAGATTTTTCTCGCCACACTCGGACCACTTGCCGAACACACGGCACGAGCCGACTTTGCTCGAAACTTCTTCGCCGCTGGTGGGATAGAGGCCAAGATCCCCCCAGTTCCGCCCAAGAGTGATGCTGAGCGTGTGGCAGCGCTGAAAGCAAGTGGTTGCGAGATCGCCGTTCTGTGCGGCGCTGACAAGCGCTATGGGGAAGACGCAGACGCCGCCTCAAAAGCGCTGAAACAAGCCGGTCTGGCCGCGCTCTGGCTGGCGGGCAAATTCGAAGCACCTTTAATTGATCGGCACATTTTTGTCGGCTGTGACATGGTGCATGAGCTGACCGTCGCACTGGCCGAATTGGGAGTGCAGTAAGATGACCATGTTCCCTGATTTCGCTGCGCTTGAGCTTGGGGATCTGCCAGCAGACGAACCTTCGGCACGCCGGCGCACGCTGACCACACCCGAAGGCATCATGCTGGCCTCGGCTTACTCTGCCGCGGACACGCACGGGCTCGACTTTCTCGATGATTATCCAGGCCTTGCCCCATTTGGCCGCGGTCCCTACCCGACCATGTACACGCAGCGGCCCTGGACCATTCGCCAATATGCCGGCTTTTCGACGGCCGAAGACTCAAATGCCTTTTATCGGCGCAATCTCGCAGCCGGCCAAAAAGGGCTCTCAGTCGCTTTCGATTTGGCCACCCATCGCGGTTATGACAGCGATCATGTCCGGGTCAGTGGCGATGTTGGAATGGCGGGTGTGGCCATCGATAGCATCTATGACATGCGGACTTTGTTTTCCGGCATTCCGCTGGATCAGATGTCCGTTTCGATGACAATGAATGGCGCCGTCTTGCCTATTATGGCGCTCTACATTGTCGCTGCCGAAGAGCAAGGCGTCGGTCCGGAAAAGCTCGCCGGCACCATTCAGAATGACATTCTGAAGGAATTCATGGTCCGCAACACCTATATTTACCCGCCCAAACCGAGCATGCGGATCATATCGGACATTTTTGCGTACACCTCGCAAAACATGCCGAAGTTCAACTCGATTTCGATTTCCGGCTATCATATGCAAGAGGCGGGCGCGACGGCCGATCTTGAACTTGCCTATACAATTGCCGACGGGATTGAGTATATCCGCGCTGGCGTCGATGCTGGGCTTAATGTCGATGCTTTCGCGCCCCGGCTCAGCTTTTTCTGGGCGATCGGCATGAACACGTTCATGGAAATTGCCAAAATGCGCGCCGCGCGTTTGATTTGGGCGAAATTGGTGCAGGAGAAATTCGCCCCAAAAAACCCCAAATCGACGTCTCTGCGAACCCATTGCCAGACCTCGGGTTGGTCGCTGACGGCGCAAGATGTCTACAATAATGTGATCCGAACCTGCCTCGAAGCGATCGCAGCGGCGGGCGGACAGACCCAAAGCCTGCACACCAATTCCTTCGACGAAGCCTTGGCGCTTCCCACGGATTTTTCCGCTCGGATCGCGCGCAACACACAACTCTTCTTGCAGCAGGAAGCGGGCGCCGCGCAGACCATCGATCCTTGGGGCGGGTCTTATTATGTCGAACGCTTGACGCATGATTTAGCCGCCAAAGCGCTCGAACACATCGCGGAGGTCGAGGGTCTAGGGGGCATGGCGAAAGCGATTGAGGAAGGCATTCCCAAACTGCGGATTGAAGAGGCCGCCGCACACACGCAAGCGCGTATTGATAGTGGCGAGCAAACCGTCCTTGGCGTCAATAAGTTCCTGCTGGACGAGGACGAAGACGTGCCTGTCTTGAAAGTCGACAATGCCACGGTGCGCCGCATGCAGCTCGATAAGCTGGCCCGATTGAAATCCGACCGCGACCCAGCCGAGGTGACGGCCAAGCTGGATGCCATCGCCAATGCCGCCTCGAGCGCGGACGGCAATCTGCTGGCGCTCGCCGTCGACGCGGCGCGGGCGAAAGCGACTGTCGGTGAAATTTCAGAAGCGGTCGAGCGTAGCCAAGGGCGCCATAAGGCGGTCATACGGTCGATCAAAGGGGTCTACGGCGCCGGGGTGGAAGCCACGGACCGCGCCCAACAAGCGATGGATTTGGCTGAAGCCTTCGAAACCAAGCATGGTCGACGTCCAAAAATCTATATCGCGAAAATGGGACAAGATGGGCATGACCGGGGACAGAAAGTAGTCGCCTCGGCGCTTATGGATCTTGGCTGGGACGTTGAAATCGGGCCGCTCTTCCAAACGCCCGAAGAAGCGGCAAAGGATGCGCGTGCTGCAGGCGTTGACATTGTCGCCGCCTCTTCGCTTGCGGCGGGCCATTTGACGCTCGTTCCGGAGCTTCGACGTGCGCTTGGGAATGAAGGCGCGGCCGCGACCCAAATCATTGTCGGCGGTGTCATCCCACCGCAAGATTTTGAAGCGCTGCGCACCGCCGGCGCAGCAGCCATCTTTCCGCCCGGCACCGTGATAGCCGACAGCGCCGTAGCGATGCTCGAACTGCTCGGCGGCGATGAAGGCGTGCAAGCGGCGGAATGAGCAAGCTGCTCTCAAACGCTGGCTATGCTGAAGAAGCAGACGATTTATTCATCCGATATGAGGCGCGTGATCCGGCGGACATTCATGCGCCTTGGGCAGACTTTTTTCCGGACCCGCCTGCCGACATTTTGGACATTGGTGCCGGAACGGGCCGTGATGCGGCTTGGTTCGCCGCGCTCGGCCACCGCGTTGTCGCGGCAGAGCCGACAGATGTTCTGCGCACGCGTGCGGCGCACCTGCATCCAGATCCAAACATCACGTGGGTGGATGACGCCCTCCCTGGCCTTCCGCGATTGCGCGCGCGCAAACAGACCTTCGATCTGGTCTTGCTGCATGCGGTTTGGATGCATTTGGATGCCGCTGAGCGCAAGCTCGGCATGGCGAGCCTTGCAGGCCTGCTGAAATCAGGCGGCCGGTTGGCGATGAGCTTACGCCACGGCCCGATCCCAAAAGGGCGCCGGATGTTTGATGTTTCTGGCAAAGAAACAATCACGCACGCCCACGAACACGGTCTGATCAACCGAATGGAAGACCGAAACGCTTCCATTGCCGCGGAAAACCGCGCGATCGGCATTGAGTGGACCAAGCTTGTTTTTGAGAAAACCTGATCTCGCGAGAGGCTTTTCAAGCGCGATATTCCAGTCCATCCTGCACCAAACACAGTGGAGGGAAGAATGGACAATTATGCTGAGTATGACGCAATGGGTCTCGCCGAACTGGTCCGCAAAGGGGATGTCAGTGCCAGCGAATTGCTCAGCGAAGCGGTCACCCGGGCGCAGGCCGCTCAGAAAGAGCTGAACTGTTTCTCGGCGATGTTCCCGGACGTGGCCGAGGGTCAAATCGCTGACGGCCTGCCTGAAGGCCCGTTTCACGGCGTGCCGATGGCCGTCAAGGATCTCGGGTTTGAGATCAAAGGCCAACCCATCACTAATGGCTCGCTTGCCTTTAAAGGCAATATCGCCGAGCAAGATAGCGTTCTATGCACGCGTTACAAAGCGGCTGGGTTCACGCTATTTGGACAAACCACGAGCCCCGAATTCGGATTGACAACCACAACCGAGAGCTTGCTTTACGGGGCCACCCGCAATCCTTGGGATCTTAGCCGCACCTCTGGGGGGTCTTCGGGTGGCGCCAGTTCCGTGGTTGCCGCTGGCATTATTCCCCTCGCGCATGCCAGCGATGGCGGCGGGTCGATCCGCATTCCGGCGGGCTGTACCGGTCTGTTTGGGATGAAACCTTCGCGTGGACGGACACCAATGGGACCGGCAACAACAGAAGGCTGGAATGGGCAATCGACGGTCCATGCTGTGTCGCGGAGTGTTCGCGACAATGCAGCGCTTTTAGATGTCACGCATGGCCGCGAAACGGGGGCTCGCTATGTTGCACCCGAGCCAGACAGCACATTTTTGAGCGCCTTAGACAGTGATCCAAAACCCCTCAAAATCGCGCTCTGGACAACGGCCCCAAACGGCACCCGCCCGAGCGCGGACGCCCAAAACGGTTTGGACGCGACGCGAAAACTCTTGGAAGCCCTCGGGCACCATGTCGAAGAGGCCGGACCAGACTTAGATGGCGAGGCCCTTGGCAAAAGCTTAATCGCCACCGTCTCCGCCGCGATCGCAATGGTGATGGAAGCCCGCGGCGAAGCGCTCGGCCGCACGCTCGGCCCAGAAGATATGGAGCCGGTAACCGCGCGGTTTGTCGAATTCGGCAATAGCATCCCGATGAAAGAGCTGATGAAAGCCACGCAAGCCTCGATCACTGCCGGTTTGGTTTATGACCGGTTCTTGGTCGATGGCGGATATGACATGGTGCTCTCGCCGACCATCTCGCGTGTCCCTGACAAAACCGGTGTTCTGTCGCTCAACCCGGACGATGTTGATGCGTATACCGAAGCGGTGACGACGTTCGCCCCTTGGTGCGCGATCTCCAACCAAGCCGGATCGCCGGCCATGTCTGTGCCGTTGCATTGGACGGATGAGAATTTGCCGATTGGAATGATGTTCGGCGCGCGCTGCGGCGAAGAATGGGCCCTGTACCAACTCGCCGGACAATTGGAACGCGCCGCGCCTTGGTCACACCGGCGCCCACCTTTCTGGGTTGGTTGAGCCACGTCTATTGCGGTCGCATTGCAACCTGGCTAAAGGCAACGCCCATGTCTCTGCGCGCGACACATATGGGCGGATGCCATTGCCGAAAGGTACGGTTTGAAGTGGACCTTCCTGCCGTCTTCGATGTCGAAGACTGCAATTGCTCGATCTGCGCGATGAGCGGCAACTTACACGTGATCGTTCCGGCCTCTTGTTTTCGCCTGCTTCGCGGTCAAGAGGCGCTGACGGAGTATCGGTTTAATACCGGCCAGGCGCAGCATTTGTTTTGTAAACATTGCGGTGTGAAGAGTTTCTACGTTCCGCGGTCTAATCCAGATGGATATGCCGTCACCTGGCGATGCATCGACAATTGGATGGCGCTCAAGCCGGTGATCAATGCCTTTGACGGCCAGAATTGGGAGGCGAACGCCGCCGCGCTTGCCCATAAATCAAAAGCTTAGCTGGCTTAGCGCTGTCGGTCGCGATCACGAAACCGTGGACGCTCACCGCCGCGACGATTGTCGCGTAAGACGGCTTGGCGCTGTTCGGGGGTGAGCGCGCCAAACTGCTCGGCCAGGACGTCGTGCATGCGCGCCTTCATCGCATTGTCTGCCGCTCGCAGTTCAGCGAAGCCGTCCCTCACCGCCTCTGCGTCAAAGGTCTCGGCGCCGAGCAAGCGGTTCAGATTGCGCCGAGCGGATTGGACCCGCAAGCGTTCTTGGCGCGAATCGACAAATGCGCGCCGAAAGGCTTGGCGCACCGCACGACGCTGATCATCGGGCACGCTGCGATCAATCCCGCGCATCAAGGTTTGTTCGCCGCCGATGAGGGCATTCGGCGGTGGTCCGGCACGACGTTGCCCAATCCCGCCGCCAATCAGCAATCCGATCAGCAGTGCATTGGCAACGATGGAAACAATCAACCAAACAGGAAGCCGGGATGTCGTGCGCTCGCTCATGCCCTATTCCGCCTCAATCCAGGTTTCCGTGTTCTCAAACCCAAAGGCGGCATAGTAAGCGCTATCGACTTGATCATAGCCCGCCCCCGTCGAAGCATAAGCATAGCCGCCGACCAGTCCCATCAGCAAACTCGTCAGCGCTGCACCCGCCGGCCAGCGCGCGCCTTGTGGGAAGACGTGCTGGGCGAGTTTGCGCCAAATGCCCGCCGGTGCAGCTGGCCTTTTCGGGGCGGCCGCGAGAATGTGTTCCGCCAGGGCAGCGCTTGGTTCAGGATCGATACGGGCGCCTAAGGCATCATCGAGCATGCGGGCCTCAACAAGGGCCGCTTCGAACCGCTCCGGATGCGCGGTCAAGCAACTGATCGCGGCGGCGCGCTCATGTTCGGGCCAGGCCTCAGAAGCACTCCCATAGGTCTCGATCAATTCGAGCACGCGGTCGATACTGATTGGCTCCACTGTCATCATCTCTCTCCAGCCAAACTTGCCCTAAGGGTGCGGCGCGCACGCGCCAAAAGGCTCTCCAAAGCTCGAACGCTCACATCCATCACTGCGGCGGCTTCTATATTGCTCATTCCTTCCAAAGCGCAAAGACTGAGCGCTTCGCGTTGTCGATCCGGCAGGGCTGCGATCTTTGCCTCGATGCCGGCCTGCGCCTGCTGTGAGGCGAGCGCTTCTTCAGGACGTAATGCCGTGTCGATCCGCTCTGGCAATTCATCCATCAGCACGGGTTTCTTCTTGCGCAGTCGATCTCGACAAAGATTGGTCGCAACCGTGCAGGCCCAAGTCGAAAATTTCGCTTTCGGCTGCCAATTCGGCAAGACTTTCCAAGCGCGCAGGAAGGTTTCCTGGGTCACGTCTTCTGCCTCAGCGCGGTCTTGAAGCATCCGGTAGGCGACCCGAAAGACGATTGGCATATTGCGATTGACCAGCGCTGCTTGTGCGGCTCTGTCCCCGTTTGCAGCACGGGTAATCTGGTCAAGCTCGCTGATACCGGACACGCAATCAATCTATCGGATTCTTGAACAAGCGCGAGTGGGAGGTGTGCTCGCGCTTGTCCAGATCGTGCGTGGGAGACATCAAAACCCCGCGCAATCAATGCTAACCTCGTCGGCCCATGCCGCGTTTGCCGCGTCGCTCACGCATTTTCTCGGCAGCGGCGTCGCGTTCGGCTTCGGTGATCACACCATCGCCATCAGCGTCAATCCGATCAAACATTTTGTCTATTCGGTCGGCACCGGCGCTGGCATGCTCTTCGGCTGTCAGCAGGCCGTCGCCATTGGTATCGAGGATTGCAAACTGACGCGCCCGGCGTTCTGCGGCACGCTGCTCGCGCTCGGCGATCGCAAAGGCTTCGAACTCTTCCGGAGAGACCAAATTATCACCGCTCGTATCCGCTGAGGCAAAGCGCTCAGCGCGTTGGGTCGCGATCTCGTCCTTAGAAACACTGCCATCGGCGTTCAAATCAGCTCGCTCAAACATGCCAATACCGCGACGGTCATCAGCGAGGGCGGAAAATGCTGCAGCGCCCAGTCCAAGGGACACCAGAGCCGCTATCGTGAGTTTTTTCATGACTTCAAGTCCTTTCTTTTTGAACTCAAAGATCAAACGCTTGAACCGGGCGTCTCCGTCGCTGGATCGCCGATTTTTTTGCAGAAGACAGCGGCAACGTCTTGGCAGGTTTGCTTCAGGCGCCGCGAAAGCGCGTCAAAACCATCGCACCCGGTGGCCCGACAGAGACGGTCTTTCAGCGCGATCGACAGATCTGCTTCCACCATGGCGCCCGCATGCGCGACACGTTGAACTTGCTGCAAAGACTGCAACAACGAAAAAGCTTGCGCGATGACGTCATACTCATCCGCCGTCCAAACACCCGAATCTCGGAGCTGTTGATGCGCCGCGCGCAGCTCTGGACAAAGCGATTGGGCCACCTGCGCGGTGAGAATGGCGTGCTGTGTGATGAACTCGATATCGATGAGACCACCCGCGCGCATTTTAAGGTCCCAATCGCCTGCGGCTGGTTTGTCGCGAAACAGGCGTTGTCGCATCTCGAGAATATCGTCGGTGCGCTTGCGGGCATCCCCGATCTGGATCGCTGTTTCTGCAATCGCCGTGACGCGCGCCGCAAGCTCGGATGAGCCAGAGATCGGACGCAATCGGGTCAAGGCCATATGTTCCCACGTCCATGCATCGCGGCCATGATAGGACTCAAACGCGTTGATTGATGTTGCGACAGGGCCGGCGCGCCCCGACGGCCTTAACCGCATGTCGACCTCATACAGGAAGCCCTCGGCCGTTTCCGCCGATAGTCCAGCGATGAGTCTTTGCGTAAAGCGCGTGAACCACGCTTGGACATTCTCCGCTCCCGGGGCGGGCTCATAGATCACTAGAATATCAAGATCCGATCCAGCGGTCATTTCACGTCCGCCCAGCTTGCCCAGCCCAACCACAAGCCATTGCCCTGGGGCTGGGCCAAATCGACGCTGCGTCTCGGCCTCCGCTGCGGCGGCCATAAGCTCAACGCTGGTATCGGCGAGCGCACTCCAATCCGCCGCCGCATCTATGGCTTGAATTTGGCCGTGCAAGAGTTGGTGACCGGTCAGAAAAGCGCGCTCGCCATGCCAGTGCCGGACCGTGTCCATGAGCGTCTCAAAATCCATACCATGGGCCAGGATCGGCTTCGGTTTGCGATCCCCCGTCGAGACCAAGGCTTCAAGCAAGCCTGGCCGCCGGGCTAAAATATCTGCGATCCGTGGAGCGAGTGCCAGCGTGGTCACCAGATCTTCCATGAGATCAGTATTTGCCACCAGCATCGCAAGCACCTGCACGCCAGACCGCAAACCCTCAAAAAACCGGCTAAACCGCCGAAACGCTTCATCCACCTCTCCCGTTCGCCCCATCGCGGCGAGGAGGTCTGGCAAAATCGCGGTCAACATTTCACGGCCTCGGGTGGTACGGGTCGCCGGCGTTCGACCACGATGCCAATGGCGAATGCGTTCAATTGTTTCGGATGGCGCTTTAAATCCGAGGTGGCGCAGCGTTTCGATGGTGGCAGGGTCATCATCCACACCGGTAAATACCAAATTTCCATCCACCGCCTGGGCATGACGACGCGCCTCGTCTGCAAACAGTGCGTGAAAGTGCGCATTCACACAGCGTCGTGTCGCCGCGATATCGGCATCGAACTGCTGTAAGTCGCTATAACCGCAGAGTGCCGCAACGTGTTCACGCTTCGCATCAAAGCCCGGCAGCGTGTGCGTCTGCTCATCATCGATCATTTGGATCCGGTGCTCAACGGCTCTAAGCGCCAAATACGCCTCGCTCAGCTCGCGCGCGGTTTCCGCAGTGACGGTGCCCAAGTCCACCAATCGTTGCAAGCCTTCTAGCGTACCGCGCACCCGCAAGTCTGGGTGACGCCCACCAAAGATGATTTGCTGAGTCTGAACAAAAAACTCAATTTCACGAATGCCCCCTGGACCGAGCTTTAAATCGGCGGCGGGATCTGAGAGCGATACCTCCCCGACTTTGGAGTTGATCATATTCTTGATCGCGTGCACGTCGGCGATCGCCCAATAATCCAAGTGTCGGCGCCAAATGAACGGGTCCAGCGCGCTTACAAACCGCTCGCCTGCCGCATGGTCGCCAGCTGCAACGCGGCCTTTTATCCAGACCATGCGCTCCCAATTCTGGCCAACGCTTTCATAGTAAAGCGCCGCACGGCGGGTGGACACGGCGAGGGGCGTTGAGCTGGGATCAGGACGAAGCCTTAAGTCTGTGCGAAACACATATCCGTCAGGTGTGCGGTCGCTCAAATACCCAAGCATGCGGCGGATGATCCGAACCGCCGTGTCATCCACCCCTCTGGGTCCCCCTTGAAAAAGATTCGGATCATAAAAGACGGCGATATCAATATCGCTCGAATAGTTTAACTCGAATGCGCCCATTTTTCCGAGCGCCACAATAAACAGGCCAGCGCCTTCAGCATCCAGGTCGCGCCGCGCTGCAGAGAGCGCCGCCGAGGTGGCCGCATCGGCAAACTTGGTGATCATCTCAGTGATCTCTGGGACCGATGAATGGCCGCTAAGATCCATTGCGGCGATGGCGAGATGCACGCGAAGTTTGGCTTGGCGCAAGCCAGATTTTGGATCTGTTTCACCTCTGGTCACCGCGTCGCAGAGCGCGTGAGCCTCCTGTAAAAGCGACCCTGGTGCATCCGCTTGCATGACGCGCTTTAACAGGCTTGCGAGATAAGGCGCATGCTGAGCGGCAATTTCAATCGCCGCTTGGAGGTGCGCCGATAATGCGGAGACTTGCAGCACGGCACCCTCTATTTCTTAGCTGGCAAAGACAGCGTGGCGCTTAACCCGACTCCGTCGCACCCGCCAGTCAAAACAAGCGCACCGGCATGGAGTTCAGCAACAGCCTCGACCAGCGCCAAGCCAAGGCCTGAACCGGGCTGCGTTCGCGCTTCATCAAGGCGTATGAAGCGCTCTTTCACACGGTCAAGATCTGCATCCGGAATGCCGGGGCCTGTATCGGCTATGGTGACCTCGATCTGTTTGTCCGCGCGCTTGGCTGTGAAGGAAATGGATTTTCCCTCTGGCGTATACTTCACCGCATTGTCGAGTAGATTGGACACCGCTTGGGCGAGCAGTGCCTCGTCACCTGCAAGTTTCAGCCCGTCGCTAATCTCGGCCGTGAAGGCGATCCCAGCTTCCTCGCAGGCGGGTTCAAACAGGTCCGCCAATTCTCGGCACAAATCCGTCAGGTCGAGCGGTAAGAGTTTTCCCTCCGCGCCCGCATTGACCCGTGAGAGGCGCAGTATGGCGTTAAACGTTGCCAGCACACGGTCCACTTCTTCCACCGTCTCGGCCAGTGTTTCGCGGGCGGAAACCTCATCAATGGGCCCGCGCAAACGGGCTTCAAGCTGATTGCGCAAGCGCGACAGCGGCGAGCGCAAATCGTGCGCGATGGAATCCCCGGCATGACGCGTGGCAGCCATCAAGGTTTCGAGCTTCGCCAACATTGCGTTCAATTGTTCTGCTAAGCGATCGAACTCATCGCCCGATGCCCCAACCGGTGCGCGCAAGGAGAGATCACCGGACATCACACCCTCAGCGGTACGCGTTAGGCTCTCAGCCCGATGCGCCGCATAGCGGGCGCTAAAGAAACCTCCGAGCAGCGCCAGCACAAACCCGATCGGCGCTGCGGTGGCAACCACTCGGCTAATCCGCCCGACTTGCCGGATCCGCTCATCGAGTTTGATCCCGACGAGCAATATGCTGCCATCGCCAAGACGCACAATGCGCGCCTCAATCGGCGTCACCGTTGCACCACCGCCGGCGCCGGGGCGCTCGATTTCAAAAATTACATCCCGAACGACGCCAAGGTCGGGTTCCGGCTCAACGGGCATACGCGGCATATCGCCAACGATCGTGCGTCCGCTTGAATCTTCAAACTGATAGGTAAAATCGCGCAAATCGACGAGCACGCGTTCCAGCAGCGACTGCTCTAAACGCGTTGGTCCACCCGTATTCCAAGCCACGGCAAGCGTGCGGAATTCGGCCTCAAGCCGCGCCTTGGATTCAGATCGCATGGCCCCCACAGTCGCCTGAAACAAATAGGCGAGGAGTCCGGCTGAAAACAGCGCGAACAAAATGGAGTATACAAGCGCCAGCCGAAACGTTGTCGTTCGGACAAACGCAAATGGGCCTGATTTCATGCCTGCAGGCAGTAACCCGCGCCGCGTACCGTCTGCAAGAGTTGGTGCTCGAATTCTTTATCAATCTTGGCGCGCAAACGCGAAATATGCACGTCGATGACGTTCGTCTGGGGATCAAAGTGATAATTCCAGACCTTCTCCAAAAGCATAGTCCGCGTCACCGTTTGTCCAGCATGACGCATCAAATATTCCAGGAGTTTGAACTCGCGCGGCTGCAAATCGATCTTGGTCTCGCCGCGTCGGACTTTGCGCGACAGCAAATCCATTTCTAAATCGCCAACCCGCAGGACCGTGACTGGCGGCTCACCGCTGGGTTGTCGCCGTCCAAGCGCTTCGACGCGCGCGACGAGTTCTTCAGGTGCGAAGGGTTTTGCAAGATAGTCATCGGCGCCGACTTTCAGGCCTTCGACCCGATTGTCGACATCCGACAAGGCTGAAAGAAACAGGGTCGGGGTTGTGCCACCGCCATTGCGGAACTCTTCGACCAATTGCAAGCCTGGCTTTTCCGGCAACATGCGGTCGACAACCAGCGCGTCGAATTGATCCTGGCGCGCCCGGCTTAAGCCGCCCGCACCGTCCTCTGCTGTCTCAACGCTGTGTCCAGCCTCGCTCAAGACTTTCTCAATGAACTCGGCGTGTTCAAGGTCGTCTTCGATGACAAGAACGTGCATAACCCTAACTCCTCAACTTTACTCGCTTTCGTCGACCTCTACGGTCACAAAACGTGTTCCTTGCGCGCTTTGCACGGCCACCAATAACCGGTTCCGCCCGTCGGACGCCACATTTTCCAACTCTTGCTCGAGGACGGCAATGCTGTCGAGTTTCTTGTAATTAACATCCAGTAATGCCATGCCCGCGCGCACGCCGGCTTCGTAAAAGGGGCTGCTGGACTTGAGATCCGTGATCACCAGGCCTTGTTCGTCTGGGTCAAGCCCGAGACGCTCGCGATCCTCTTCGGACATTGGTTTCAAGGAAACACCGAGCGAATCAATATCATCATCGCTTTCATCTGGCGCCGGTCGCGTCAGCGCGCTTGGGCGACCGAGATTGGCTGGGCGTTCGCCGACCGTCACTTCGATACGGCGCCGCTCGCCTTCGCGAAAAAGCTCGAAATCGTTTTCGGATCCGGCGGCAAGTCGCCCAACGATTCGGGTCGTCATCGTCGCATCATCGACAAGCTGACCATTGATTTTGACAATCACATCGCCACGCTCAAGACCCGATTTCTCGGCCGGACTGTTGGGCGTAACGCTGGTGACAATGGCGCCTTTGGCATCCTCTAAGCCAATGGCGCGGGCCATGTCCTCATCGACATTGCCAATCACAACGCCGAGCCATCCGCGTGACACTTTACCTTCATTGATCAATGTGGCCGTGACCCGCTGAACGAGTTCCGACGGGATGGCAAAGCCAAGCCCAATCGAGCCGCCGCCCGTGTTTGAGGCAATCCATGAATTCACACCAACCACGCGGCCATTCAAATCGAATGTCGGGCCGCCGGAGTTTCCGCGATTGATCGCGGCATCGATTTGCAAAAAGTCTGTGTAAGACTGAGATCGACGCCAATCGCCGGGCTTGCCGATCGCGGACACGATTCCCGCTGTCGCTGTGCCAGAAAAACCGAGCGGGCTGCCGACAGCGACCACCCAGTCGCCCCGTCGCATCTGGCTCGACGCACCGAACTCGACGAATGGGTATGTTCCGGCTTGTTTCACTTTCAGCACGGCAAGGTCCGTTTCCGCGTCAGCACCGACCAATTCAGCTTCATATTCAGAACCATTATCCGTTGTGATCGTGATATCGACGGCATTATCGATGACGTGGAAATTTGTTACGATGTGACCCTCGGCCGAGATGAAGAAACCGGATCCTTGGCCAAACCCGCGCCGCGGCTCGACGTCATCGTCTGGGGGCGTCAGTCCAAATTGCTCGAGGAAGCGCTCGCGGTCGGTCATTTCGCGATCGGTCATCTGGACTTCGGTGCGAACACTCACGCCGACAACCGCCGGGCTGACTTGTTCAATCAGATCTGCAAATGACATCGGCGCGCCGTCCGGCGCCTCAAGCGCAATCGGATTGGCATCGGCGTTCTGAAATTGCGGACCGAGGAGAAGCGCGCCCATCGCACCCGCTCCAACAAGACCTGCAACCAGTGCATTTCGGGAAATGCCTAACAATTTCATCGACTTTCAAGCCTCCAATAAGGGTTTTTTCCTATTTGGTGTGACTATTACAAGAGTAACAGTCTCACCCGCATTAAACATCATTAAGCCGGTTTTGTGACGAGATATGTGTTCACTTTCGCGCCATTTTCCAGGGTTCTGTGCACAGGACAGCGATCTGCGATCTCAAGTAAACGTTGTTTTTCCGCTTCGCCGAGCGCCCCTTCAAGTTCAATCGTGCGGGTGAAAACATCAATTTTATCCTTCGGGCCGCAATCGATACAGTCCTCGGCATGCTTTTTTTCATACTCGAGGCTGACCGTGACCCGTGCCAAAGGCAGCTTTTTGAGATTGGCATACATACGCAGCGTGATGGCAGTGCAAGCTCCGAGCCCTGCGGCGACCCAAGCATAGGGATTTGGCCCGGTATCTGCGCCGCCAACGCTTTTCGGCTCATCCGCAAAATAGCGTCGGCCATCAATTAAGACTTCGTTCTGATACGGTCCGTTCTCCCCCGTCTCGCGTACGATGATCTTATTGCTGTTGGGTGCCTCAGGTGCGGGCGCGGTCACGCCATCCAGTGCATAGCGCGCGGACCAAGACGCAATCAGATCACTGACAAAGGCCGCGTCTGGTTTACGCGTGAGCAGATGATCCGCGCGATCGAGGCTAACAAAACTCTTCGGGTGCTTCGCAGCCACAAACAGATTGGTGGCGTTGTCGATGCTGACAATCTCATCGCCGGGCGCGTGCAGGATCAGAAACGGTTTGCGCAAAGTCTGGACGGCGCCGGTCACACTTGCCGTGCGAAGATCATCGAGAAAATCTTTGCTGAGCTCAAACGGTCGCCCGCCAAGATGCACTTTGGCGCGCCCAGCGGCTTCGATCTCCGGCACATGCTCTTGAAACTGATGGATGACATGTGCGGCATCTGCTGGTGCGCCAATCGTCGCGACCGCTTTGATCTGATGCAGCTGCGCGGCAGCGACGAGCACAGCAGCGCCGCCAAGAGAATGCCCGACAAGGAGGCTTGGTTGGCGCCCAGAGGCGCTCATCCAATTTGCGGCAGTGATGAGATCTGAGACGTTTGAGGAGAACCCACTCGTTGCAAACGCACCTTCAGACTCGCCGAGTCCCGTGAAGTCGAAGCGCAACACGCCGATCCCACGTTGGGCAAGCCCTCGCGCAATTCGGCTCGCGGCTAAACTTTTCTTTGAGCAGGTAAAACAATGCGCAAAGATCGCCCATGTCGATGGCGGGGCATCCGGCTTTTCAAGCACGCCAGAAAGGGTCTCGCCCTTGGCGTTTGTAAACTCTACGCGTTCGCTTTGCATGTCCGGCTCCATCTGTGTTTGGACCAGATAAGGCGGGACGATCGGTTCTGCCAATCACGGAGCGGTCCCAATCGTGTGATTAGGTGCTCGGCTCGGATGGGCTCAAGCCTTCCAGTTCGCGCGGCTGATAATCCTCATCATGTTTGGCGAGGATTTCCTCGGCAACGAAAACCGTTAAATCGGGTCCAAACCGCCCGGTCGCGACCACACCTTCGCCTTCACGAAACAGATCAGGGACCAGCCCGGTATATGACACACGGACGGTCTCGCCCGACCCGTCTTCGATGGAAAACAGAATTTCAGCACCCTCGCCGTTTTGGCGCGAGCCGACTTCGACAAAACCCCCAAGCCGAATGCGTTGACCTGGCGCAGGCATGCCGCGCTCCACGAGAAGCTGCGGCGTGTAGAACAGGTCCGCATGACGCCCAAGCGCCAAGCTCGCAAGCACCAAAGCTGCGGTGATTAAGACGGCAGCGCTGGCCACTCCATAAAGACGTTTTGTTCGCGCTCGCATAAGCTTCCATATAGTCGAAGCAGGTCGTTAACACCCTGCGGCAGTTTGATCACGCGCGGCGCAGGCGAATGGACGCGCGCAAGCCGCTAAAGGGGCTTTCTTCGAGCGTCAAGCCCCCTCCATTCATGTCGGCGATATCGGCGACAATGGAAAGACCGAGTCCTGTTCCTGGCGCCGTTTCATCCAAGCGTACGCCGCGCTTGACGGCTTCCTGCATTTGTTCGGGGGAAAGGCCAGGCCCATCATCGTCAATGTGGAGGATCACCATGCCATCCACGCTGGTATCGGCGGACACCGTCACGCGCGTGCGCGCCCATTTGCAGGCATTGTCCAAGAGGTTACCGATCATCTCCTCTAAGTCTTGGCGCTCCGTCCGCACATAGATCGTCTCGGAAATATCGACCGATACCGATTTGCCATCCGCTGAGAACAGTTTGTTCATCACCCGAGTGATGCCGTCCGTGGCGTCGCGCACCTGGGTCCGCACGCCTAAGGCTTCGGCGCGCGCTGCCGCTTGGGCGCGCTGAAGATAATGGTCGACATTGGAGCGCATTGACGCAGATTGACGGCGCACGACCTCATCCAATTGGGTGTCACCGATCGCCTCATTGCGCAATACCGCCAATGGGGTCTTAAGGGCGTGGGCGAGATTGCCGACATGGGTTCGCGCCCGCGAGACAACTGAGCGATTGTGATCCAGCAACTTATTGAGTTCTTCGCTGAGCGGTTGGACTTCAGCTGGATAATCAGCGGCCAAGGCGGCCTGGCGGCCCTCGCGTATAGCCGTAATGTCGGATTGGATACGGTCTAAGGGGCGCAAGGCATATCGTAAGGCCAGCACCATGGCGAGCAGCGTACCGCCGGCCAAAGTCAGCATTGCGACCAATAAGATGGTTCGAAGCCGGTCAACGCCAGCCATTGATAGGGTGCGATCCGAGATCGCGACCAGAAGCACTGGTGTGGCCCGCTCTGGATAAGTGGTCGCTTGCGCTGCAATCCGCACCAGCTCATCAGCCGGACCAATCCCATTGGCATTGATCACCTGCCCGGGATTGTCGAGGCTCCGTCGGATAAGCGAATCTGGGAGGTTCATCGTGCCGTCGAAGACACTTCGCGACCGAATATCATTGCCCGGCAAACCGTTCTCATCAATCGCCACCACCATCCAATACTTTCCAGACAAGGGGACCAAAAAGCGTGGATCAGAGGGATGACGCTCTTCCAAGTCTTCGACCCGACCGGTTCCATCTTCCAGCGGACGAATGGCCCGCGCCAGCGTCAAAATGGTTGCCGCGTGCTCATCGTCGAGCAAATTCATAGATTCAGCGCGATACACCGCCGTCATCGTGAACACGCCTCCAACGACCAGCAGCACACTCCAAATCAGCGCGCCGAGCAGCAGCCGCCGCGCCAAAGACAAGCGCTGAAATCGATTTTTGGGAGGCGCTACTGTATCCATGTGCCGGACGCGCTCAAAGCTGGGCTAGGTTACGACGCCTGAGCGCTCGTCTTCGGGAACAACCAGTCGATAGCCTAATCCACGCTCGGTTTGAATGCGGCCATTGCCAATTTTCTTGCGCAACCGACCGATAAACACCTCGATTGTATTTGAGTCGCGATCAAAGTCTTGGTCATAAATATGCTCAACCAGTTCGGTGCGCGGGACCACGCGGCCCTGATGGTGGATGAGATAGCTGAGGACCTTATATTCGTGCGCGGTGAGCTTGATGGGCTCGCCATTCACCGTGGCGCGAGCGGCGCGTGTATCGAGACGCAAAGCTCCGGCTTCGATCGCCGCAACCGCATGACCTGAAGCGCG
>JBCCXW010000037.1:0-26708 GCA_039191105.1 Pseudomonadota bacterium | reverse complement strand
TGCAGGGGATACGATCACTTACGCCGTTTCCGATGACCGATTTGAAATTGTAGAGGGCGAACTGCGGCTGGCCGATGGCGTCAGCTTAGATCATGAAACGGAAGCCTCTGTCACCGTAGAGGTCACCGCCACCGACGCATCCGGGCTCTCAACCAGTGAAAGCTTCACCATTGATGTCTTGGATGAAAATGAAGCGCCAACGTCACTGACGCTCGATACGGCATCAGAGAATTTGGTCTCTGGCGGAAGTTTTGAAGAGCAAAACGTTGCGAGCGGCGGCTGGCGCGGTTTCTCTGAGGATGCAAGCGGCAATTGGGAGACCGCCAATGGCCTCGAGGTCTGGGACAATCTCGCCGGCGTCGCCGCCTCTGAGGGCAATCAGTTCCTGGAACTCGATTACACCAATGCTGCGGACGCAATCTCGCAGACGGTCACAACGGAGGCAGGTCAGACTTATACGCTCTCCTTCGACGCTCGCGCCCGCTCTAACTCAACGACCGACACGATTGAAGTGGTTTGGAATGGTGAACTGATCGGTGTCATCGATCCAAGTTCGACGAATTGGGAGGAGGTCAGCTTCGAAATCGTCGGCACAGGCGGCGATGACGTGCTTGAGTTTCGTGAGGCGGATGGCGAGAGCGACAGCCTTGGCGCGCATCTCGACAATATTTCTTTGATCGAAGTGCCGCTCACTCTGGTTGAAAACGATGCCGGCGCCTCGGTAGGATTCGTCTCGGTCTTTGACCCAGATATGGGCGACACCCTGTCCTTCAGCGTTTCCGATTCGCGCTTCGAAGTCGTGAATGGCGAGCTGCGATTGGCGGAGGATGTGAGCCTGGATTTCGAGACAGAGCAATCGGTCGATGTCACCGTCACGGCAACCGATTCCGGCGGCTTGGAGACGAGTGAAACGATTTCGATTGATGTGCTCGACCAGGACGATACCGCAGGCTTAAACACCATTACCGGCACAGATGGTGATGATACATTGGTCAGCACCGTGCATGATGACCTCATGCTGGGTGGCGACGGCGATGACCTCTTCATCTATGAAGCCGACGGTGGGTCTGATACGATTGATGGGGGGGCTGGATGGACAGATAGTATCGATCTATCGAGCGCGCTCGGCAATGACGCGTTCTATGGCACAGACTGGACCGTCACGGTGACGGACGGCGACATCGTGAATGAAACTGCGGATACGATCGAGCTGACCGATGATGCGGCCGGGTTCATCACTTTGGACAATGGCGAAACCATCGACTTTACCAATTTGGAGGAGATTGGCTTCTAGCCCTGCGCGGGCGCCAACCGGTCGACCAAGGCGAGCAGGCCATATCGCGCCCGGCGATAGTCGAATTCGGCTTGCGACAGACTGATCCGCGCGAGCACCAAATCGCGCTGACCATCGAGCACATCCTGAATGCTGGTTCGCCCGGATTCGTATTCGGCTTGTTGGCCTTCAACAACGATTTCGCTCGCCATCACAGCCGCTTTCGCCGCTTCGATTGCCGCAGCCGCTGATTGCAATGTGTTCCAGTTCGCGGTCACTGCTTCTTCCACGGCAAGCCGCGCATCGCGCCGCGCGGCGTTCTCGCGCGCGAGACGGGCGCGCGCCGACTTGATGTCGGAATAGTTCTGGCCCTTCTGAAACAAGGGCACCCGCAGGCGCGCGACCAATTGAAATTCATTATCCTCTTGCTCAATGCCGGGCGTTTGCGCCGATGCATCTAAATCATAAGCATTGTATTGTCCGTCGAGGGAGAGGCTGGGGGCGATTTTGCCCCTCGCCGAGCGCTGGCCATGCTGCGCCGCAGAGACCAAATCATCGCGCGCCAGCAAACCCGGATTTGACTTGAAGGCCTGCGCGATTGCATCGGCGGCACTGATCATATCGTCTTCGATGCGTTTGGTGTCGGGCACCAAGACCGGGCCTGGGAGGTCGCCCGTTTGCCGGAGATAGGTCGCCGCCGACACCGCCAGACTGGCTTCAGCGCGGACCAATTCTGCCCGTTCCTGTTCCATGCGTGAGCGGGCTTGCGAAACCGCGATGAGGCTTTCCGCTCCGGCTTCGCGGCGTTGATCGGTGATCATTACTTGCTGCATCAGCAAATCGAGGCTGCGAGTGCGGTGGCTGACAATTTCTCGGTCCCGCATCAAGGCGGCATGTGCCGTCGCAGCGGCTTCGGCCACCAATTGCCGATTCTCACGCTCTAAAAGGCGCTGCGCTTGGGTTGAGGCGCGGGCATCTTTCAGCCCAAAATAGGCGGAACCGCCTTGGAAAACAGGTTGCGAAAACTCCAAACTGTAGGTCACACCGTCTTCCGCGCGCAGTCGTTCCAACTCGTCGCTGCGCCAGCGTTCGTTGCCAGCGGTCACGCTTGCAGAGACCGAGGGCAGCAGCTCGCCCAGCGCACCAAACTGCGTCGCCCGGGCCGCATCCGTGTCGGCTTCGCCGAGCGCGATTTGCGGACTGTGCTGAAGTGCGGCGAAAATCGCATCTTCCACGGTTTGTGCACTGGCCGAGACGACCGAAGACGCAATGAAACTGATCCCCAATACGAGTAAACGAATTGACATTTTTCCCGTATGATTAGCAAACGTTAAATTACTATTGCTGGTTGTTAACCCGCCACGGTCCCAAGAATTGCAGCGTGTGCAGGGCAAACGGGGATCGCAAAGCCTTACGCTTTGGTAAATCAACACCCTTAAATCGCGCCATCAATCTTTGCGCCGTCTCCACCGCAAACTGCTTTAACGCAGGATTGGTGATGTAGCGACGGCATTTCATGGTCTTGTTTCGTCGCCTTTGTGGGACAGCGAGCGTGGGAATTGGGCATGAGTTCGGAGTTGGGCGATGAGACGGTTGGCGCACGCCAGCGGCAGATCCTGCCAGCGCTGAAACGCGTGCTGGGGATTCGCCCCTCGATGCCCGTTCCGAAGCGACGCCGCTTATACTTTCTATATGCCTTTGCCGTCGTCATGACAGCATTGATCCCGCTCATGGCGCCCGCCACTGAGACCACTGCAGTCTTGATCAATGGGGTTCATTGGACGGTTGAACTCGCGCTTGGCTCCTTAGCGCTGCTGGCGACTTTGCGGGTGTTCAAAGCCGAAAAGATCATCGGCGCGCTCGTCTGTTTATGGCTGGGCTTTTGGATCAGTTTCTGGCCGGTGGTCACCGGAGATGCGGCGCATCTTCCGCTCTTAGCGCTGATATGTATGCCCCTGATTATGGGTGTAATCTCAGGGCCGCGCGCCTGCGGGCTTGGGACCGCCTCGGTGATAGCCATATATATCAGTGTTGCTTGGACATCGCAGAGCGCCGATGTGGAGGGCGCCAGCGGCGATTTGGCCATGCTCGCTTATGCCGGTATCTGCACCATCGTCTCGAGCTTGGTCTTTGTGTTCTTCGATCACTCGAGCGAGTTGCAAACCAACACTTTGCGAGAAGACAAAAACCGGATCGAGAAAGAAGCGCTCACGGACGCGCTCACCGGGTGTGCTAATCGACGCGCCTTTATGCTTGCAATGGAGCGGCTTGCTGACGCCGCGGATTATGAGCAGCGCTATGGCTTGGTGATCATCGATCTCGATCGCTTTAAGCAAATCAATGACACGTTCGGGCATCATGCAGGCGATGCGGTGCTGTCTGTCTTCGCAGACCGTTTGAAAATAATTGTCGGGCATGACTGCCCCGTCTACCGGTTGGGCGGCGATGAGTTCGCCATTATCTGCGAAGGCGTCCACTCCGAGGATGCGATGCAATTGCTCGGCGAGCAAATTGTCAGCGCCACCGAAGTGCCGATTTCGAACCAAGGCGGTAATCTCGAGTTTGAAGCATCGGTCGGAATTGCGATCGCAAGCGAGTCCATCGCGGATGTCGATTTGCTCTATCAGCAAGCGGACACCGCCCTGTTTGCGGCGAAAGACGTGCCTGGCGCAAATTTCATCGTCTTCGACTCCATGCTTGACGGGACAGCGACGCGACGCTTTGAAATCACCCAGTGCTTGAAGTCGGCCGTCGATCAGCGATCGATCAAAATCGCGCTGCAACCTCAAATCGATTTAGACACCGGCTCGGTCATCGGCTTTGAGGCCCTTGCGCGTTGGAACGATCCACTGCTCGGCAAAGTGTCGCCAAGTGAGTTTATCCCAATTGCCGAACAGACGGCTTTGATCGAGATTTTGGATCGCCAAGTCATCACCAAAGCGCTGCGCGGGGCCAGTGGGTGGTTGCCACGCCACCAGCGGATCGCGATGAATGTTTCGGCCCGCTCGCTCAACTCTAAAGACTTCCCTGAGTTTATGATTAGCCAAATCAATCGTAGCCGGATTCTGCCGGGGCAGGTGGAATTGGAGATCACCGAGACGGCACTGATCGAGAACTGGATGACCTCGAAGCAGACGGTCGAGCAGCTCCGGTCGTTTGGCGTCCGGATTGCGCTGGATGATTTTGGGGTCGGCTATTCTTCTCTATCGTATCTCACCGAGTTCCCGATTCAAAAACTAAAATTTGACCGCTCATTTTTATATAAAAGCCATGAGCGATCGGCGGCGTTAGTGATGCAATCAATCATCGAGTTGGCGCGAAAAATGAACTTGGACCTCGTGGTTGAAGGGATTGAAACCGAGGATCAGTTAAAGCTGGTCCGCAAGCTCGGATGCAAAGTCGGACAAGGCTACTTGCTTGGCCGCCCAGCGCTTCGTGGTGGATCGAACAAGAAGCCAACCGTCGAGCAAGAAGCCGCATAATTACCGCGATGTGGGGCGGCCACCAGCTGCAGTCAGCGCTCGCCAAATGCCCCGGATAAATCACGATCGATATTGCCAGGACCGTTCACCCCGGCAGTGGCAGCTGCGATGATAGCGTCGACGGTGGCTTTGTCCGCCTCACCAGTCACCGGCAAGCCATGCTCGGCTTGGAAGGCGAGCACAGAGCGGCGCGTCGCCTGACCGAAAATCCCATCAATGCCGTTTGTGTTATAGCCCAACTGGGTCAAATCGGCTTGTAGCATTTTGATTGCGTCACTGCGGTCTCCGACATGCCAGGTCGGCGTCTCATTCGGATCGGGATCGGGTCGGAACTGATCCGGATTTTGGGTCAGCGACAGGGCCGTATTGGTCCAGAGGATCCTTAGGTCCTCATGATTGGCGGGCGCGCTATGGTGCGGGTTGCCGCGATTGACTCCGCGCGAGACTTTTGAGGCGTCGTTCTGATCTGCGAATGTGTTCAAGCCATTGGTCTGCCAAAACGCGCAAGCGACTCGTACGGACTCTTTTAAATCGCGGCGGATGAGGTCCGGATCATTGACCAAGTCCAAGCCGGTAATCTCGCCAAATTTCGTATAATTCGCGCGTCCGGTCAGCTGGATAAAGCCCCGACCACGAAACCTCCAGCCGTCACCAGGTTCGCGATTGCCGAGATCCGAGCGTCCGCCGTAAACAGTATTGGCGATCAGCTCGGGCTTGCGCGCATGCTCTTTGGCAAGATCGGGATCGTTGCGATAAATCCGAAACGTGTTTTTCAGAGCGGCCTCGGAATAGTTCATATTTTCGGCGTCGTAGCGCAGCCAACCGGTTTCGATTAGGCCTTGGCCGAGAAAATGCCCGACCCGCAACGCGGTATTGATCTCATACTCCAGCAGTGTGTTCCAAGCCCGCACGATGGCCAGCATGTAGCGGCCTTGCGTCGTTACATTGATGATATCCCAGCGCTTCCGGCCCGGCAGGAGGCGGGCAATCTTGTTCAGATCAAAGCGACCCGCATCCGGTATTTCGACGAATTTCGGCATCGTTCTTTCCTCCGCGCCTGGTTAGAGCTGCGGGCCCTTCTGGTCCCGCACAACGGGCCTTAAACCCGCCGCATTTCGCGTCTTTGGTCCCCAAACTGGTGTAGCGCGGCTGATTTCAGCAAACCACCGAAATTTAGACTTTGCGCGCCGAAATTCCGGTTCACAACCGTGCAGGCGCCGATATAGACAAGAGAGATCAAGAGCTTAGATCAGTTAAGGCGTCCTCGATGCAAATCTCAAAAAACTGCGCACGATAAGCGATGAATGATCACGCAAACCGATATCGAGGCGCGCTCAAAACGGCATCGCGACCGCGCGACCGTCTAACCGTTCCCCAACCCTTACGATTCCGATCGGCGCTTGAAGACGAATTGGAACGCGCGTTGAGGTCTCGCGAGTCGGTGCTGCTTGTCGGCGAACCGGGGGATGGTAAGACCAGCTTGATTGCCAGCGTCGACCGCCGCTTACGCAAAAGAAACTCGCTCAAAATTGTGTCCTTCTCCGCTAATGAGATCCAAGCTGGCTGTGTTTATGTCGGGGAGTGGCAGTCGAAGCTCGATGTGATTCTGAAAGAAGCGATCAAAGAGCGCGCGGTATTGCATCTCGTTGATATTTGGAACTTCCTCAAAGCTGGCACGGCGAGCAATGTGAAAGCCAGCTTCTGGGATATGATCCAGCAAGAGATCAAGCGCAGCAAAGGTGTTCAAGTGATCGGCGAAGTCACGCCGGACACATTCGCCCAGCTTGCCGCGATTCCGCACTTTCTGTCGGACTTTCAAATCATCAAGGTGCCGCGACTGGCGGATGATGAGTATCAGAGCATTTTAGATGAATATGCTGGCGATCTCGGCATGACTTTAGCGCCCGAGAGCCTGCAGAAGCTATCAACGCTGGTCGATACATTTTTGCCGCAAAACAAGGGCCTGCCCGGCGCCTTTCGCGCTCTTGAAGCGCTGGCTGAGCGGATGGCAGCGCGCGCGACAGATGTCGACCAAGAAACGCTTCAGCCGTCCCTCCAAGATGTTGAGGCGACGATCATCGGATTAACCGGCCTGCCGGAATTTGTGGTGTCCTCGAGCGCGCGCCTCAAAACCAGCGATATGAAACGTTGGTTTCGTGAGCGCATCATTGGCCAAGAGCGCGCTGTCGACGCTGTCATCGAAACCGTTGCCTTGTACAAAGCTGGCCTCAATGATCCGACCAAACCGATTGGGTCGTTTTTATTTGTCGGCCCCAGCGGGGTCGGGAAAACGGAACTCGCCAAAGCGCTGGCAGAGTTTTTGTTCGGCAGTGCGCAAAGACTGCTCCGTTTCGACTTATCAGAGTTCGCGAAATATGAGTCGATCGATATTTTGCTTGGCTCGGCGAGCGGGCAAAACTCGAAAGCGCGCTTGCTCGATCCCGTGCGCTCCGACCCATTCCAAGTCATCCTGTTCGATGAGGTCGAAAAAGCCAGTATCAGCATCCACGATGTCATGTTGCAATTGCTTGATGAGGGGCGCGTTTCGGCGCCAAGCGGGAGCGCGGTGAATTTCCGCCAGACCATCTTCATCGCGACGACAAATGCGGGTGCCAGCGCAGCGGTCAAGCCGGTGCCGGGCTTTGGTAATCCGGTCGATCCGGAGTTTGACCGCGATCGGGCCTTGCGGGAGATGGAGGTCTATTTCCGACCTGAATTGCTGAATCGGTTCCAGAACATTGTGCCGTTTCATCCGCTCACCCGCGATCAAGTTCTGCTGATCGCCGAGCTTGAGCTGAAACGGGTGTTGAAACGCCAAGGCCTGGTCAATCGCGATATCGCGGTGGATGTCAGTGCCGATGTCCTCAAACACGTTGTGCAAACAGGGTATGATGTCCGCTATGGTGGCCGCGCTCTGCAGCGGACCATTCAAAAACAAGTCGTTCTGCCGATTGCGATTACCTTAATGGAACGCGCACCTTCCAACGGGAGCATCATTCAAGTCTATATGCGCGATGGCGAGGTGGCCGTAGGGCTGATTCGCGGCGCTGATGATGAGGCCAAACCCGGCAAGCGCCCAAACACAAAATCCGCCAAGGGCCAACGTCTATCGATTGAGGACATTCCAAAGACAGTCGAAGCCAAGCGCGCGCAAATCAAAACCCTGCGAGAGCGGGCCGACATCAATAAGATGCATGGCATCATCCAAGACGTCGATCGCGAACGCGAAGCGCCGGATTTTTGGAATGACGCCCGGCGCGCGTCAGGCCGCTTTGCCCTGCAATCGCGGTTTCAAGACTATGTTCAGAGCTTTCACAGTCTCAGGGATGATTTACAGGCATTGGAGACGACATCGGCGAGTGTCAAAACCAAGTCGAGCCTGCAGAAATGGGTCCGTGACTTTGATCGCTTCGAGGCCCAATTTCAGAAAGTTGAGCGCGAATTGGTGGCCATTGGTGACGAGTTGGACTATCCGGCGCTGGTCCGGATCACGCCGCTTACGCCGTATGCGGAGCATATTGAGCTTTTGTACCAGATGTATGCGGATTGGGCGGCGCGGCAGAATTTCAATCTCGATCTGCTATGCCAACCGTTGCGCGCCAGCGAGCCGGTCCTAATGCTGTTCGATGGCGCCTATGCCTATGGATACCTGCGCCTCGAAAACGGACTGCACCGGATCCGGCAACCGGATGCGAAATCAATTGTGTTCAAAACAGAAGTCGCGATGTGGAATGAAAGCGGCTCGGCAGACCCGCTGCCACGGCAAGCGATGTCGAGCACGGCTCTCAACCAAAAAGGTTTGTTTGGTGAACCGGTGCGCTCCCGCGTCGAGGTGCCCGAACACCAGATCCTCTTGCAAAATGCAAAAACCATATTTGAGAATAATGAGCTTTTGCCAACCGTGGTGAGCTCGCTCCACTATCATGGCAGTCAGCCGGATCAAGTTGTGCGATCTTATGATCTTGATCCGTTCGTTTTGCACGACACGATCGGGGATCACACGTCCTCGGCGCAAGCGATCGCACCCGACGTGTTCCACGAATTGCTGTGCAAGCGGATCGATGCCGACCTCGCCGACCAAAGCGGGTGAGACCATGAAGTCTCATCGCGATTGCGACGCAGCGACAGTGTTTCAGACAAATCAAAGACTATGGTACCCATTCCGTCGAATATGAGGAATAAACGCATGCGATCGGCTTTTTTCATAGCGTTGTGTCTATGGTTTGGACTGCATACGGCGCACGCACAAACCGCTGAACCGCCAAATGTCGTGATTATACTCATCGATGATGCCGCGCTTATGGATCTCGGCGCCTATGGCGGTGAAGCCCGCACCCCGCATATCGATGCCTTGGCGGCGACAGGGGCGATGTTCACCCAATACCGCACTTCGCCTTTATGTTCGCCGACGCGGGCCATGCTGCTGACTGGGATCGACAATCACCGCACCGGCGTGGCGACCATTCCGGAAGTGCTACCGAAAGAACATAAGGGTCAGCCCGGCTATTCCATGGCGCTGGAGCCGGGTGTGCTGACTCTGGCAGACCGCTTGCGGACCATGGGCTATCGGACCTTGATGAGTGGCAAATGGCATTTGGGTGAAACGGCAGATGAAATGCCCAATCAGCATGGATTTGACCGCTCATTTGCCCTCGCCGCATCCGGCGCGGACAATTGGCAAGACAAATCTTACATGCCTTACTATGCCGACGCGCCGTGGTGGGAGGATGGTAAAGAGATCGCACTGCCGGAGGATTTTTACTCCTCCGAATTCATCGTCGATAAGATGATCGAGTATCTCGGCGAAACAGATGCATCGAAACCGTTCTTTGCTTATCTCCCATTCCAGGCCATTCACATCCCTGTGCAAGCGCCAGCTGAATTTACCGCCAAGTATGATGGCGTTTTCGATGAAGGTTGGGCGGTCTTGCGCCAGAAGCGCTATGAACGTGCTCAGGCGCTCGGTCTGTTTCCAGAAGGCGCGCCTATTACGCCGATGCCTGATACAGCGCGGAAATGGGCGGATCTCAGCGACGAGGATCGCGACCTTTATACGGCGATGATGGAAGTCAATGCCGCCATGCTCGAAGCGATGGATTTCCATATCGGTCGCTTCATTGACCATTTGAAAGCTGAAGGGGTGTTTGAGAACTCGATTTTCATCGTCGCCTCAGACAATGGCCCAGAATTCAATCGCGGCGACAGCGATTGGCGCCTCGCTTTGTGGCGATCCCTTAACGGCTATCATCTTGACCCGGAGCGGGCGGGCCTGGTCGGAAGCTGGGGTTTTATCGGGCCTGAATGGGCCGTTGCTGCGGCATCGCCGGGCGGATTGTATAAATTCTATGCCACTGAAGGCGGGGTGCGATCGCCTTTGATCATATCGGGGCCGGGCCAGGCGCCAGCGCGAATCGATGCCCCGGCCATGGTCACAGACATCGCTCCCACTCTGATCGAATGGCTCGGCGTGCCAGAGGCGCCAGACGCTTCGGTCGCGATGACCGGGCGGAGCCTGCTGCCGGTCTTGCGTGGAGAAGTCGAAAGTGTCTATGGGCCCGAGGATATCCGCGCCATTGAAGTTTCCGGCAATAGCGCTCTATACAAAGGTGATTACAAAATCACCCGCAGCGTGCCCCCGGTTGGCGACGGGGTTTGGCGGCTCTTCAATATGCAGGTCGATCCAGGCGAGACCACCGATCTCAGCGCCTTGGAGCCGGAAGTGTTCCAGGACTTATTGGCGGCGTATGACGCCTATGCCGAGGAGATGGGCGTGCTTGAGATGCCGGAAGGGTACGATTCCATTCGCCAGGTTGTGGAAAACTCAACCGCGCGCATGCGCCAGCAATATGGCGGTTATTTGCTTGTGTTTGGTTTGGTCTTATTGGTCGGTTTGTTTGGGATTTATCGCGGCCTGCGCACCCTCATCCGGAGGGCCTGATTTCGCATATAAAAACGCGGATGGCGATTTAGAACGCCTCAGCGCGCGGGGGATCCCGGACAATACGAAAGCCAATGTGATTGGATGAAAAGTCGGTTTCCTGCGGATGACGCGCGGCTGGACGAAACCGCCGACAGAAATTTGCTTCGCAGAGATAAGACCCTCCTTTGATCGTATGACTATTTGCGGCGAAGGGCGTGCTCGTCCACTCCCAAACATTGCCGATCATATCGTGCAAGCCCAAGCGGTCGGCATCATAGCAGCCAACGGGGGCTGTCCCTTGGAAGCCATCAGTTCCAATATCTGCAATCGGGAAGATGCCCTGCCACGTATTGGCGCGTGGACCGTCTGGTCCGTAAGCGCCGGACTCTTGATCTTCAGAGTCCGGCAGGCCCAGGCTTGCAGCATATTCCCATTCGACTTCACTTGGCAGACGCCCGCCAGCCCAATCTGCATAGGCTTCGGCATCGCGCTTTGAGACGTGGATGACCGGATGTTGATCTCGACCTTCAATCGAACTGCCGGCGCCGGTTGGTTGGCGCCAATTGGCGTCTTTTATCAGGTGCCAGGGCGACGCCAGCGCTGCGCCTTCCACTGGGTGTTGGAAGACGGCCGAACCCGCACCGAGCTGATCCTTTTGCGCGCTGCTTTCCGCATCGGTGACATAGCCTGTGGCGTCTACAAACGCGGCGAATTCTGCATTGGTGACTTCATGTGACAGGAGTTCAAATCCCGAGACCTGCAGGCGCAGGGTCGGGGCCTCTTCTGGATAGATCGGCTTCGCGCCTTTTTCAAAACTGCCAGGAGGGATTTGCACGAATGTCCCAATCGACACGTTTGATGTCGGGCAGGTCTCAGCCCGTGTCGTTTCATTTGCCGGCTGAGGGCTGCACGCGGCGATCATAATTGCGGTCAGCCCCACCCATAGCGGTAACGTTTTGATGCGGCGGTCAGTCATGATTTTCGTCCGCGATCAGGCGGGTGATCATCAGCCGAACAATCTCTTTTGCAGCTTCAGGGGATTGGTTCTGATCTTGTCGCAGCTTCCGCCATGTCGGAAAGCCCAGCGTAACCTCGAGCGCCGCGAAGAGGGGCGTGTCGGACGCGATCGAGGCCGGCAAAATCGCTTTCAAAGATGAGCGTTCCAAAGTCAAATCGCGCTTATATTGTTGGCGGATGAACTCAGATTGGTGGACCCGCAGCATCATGCTGACCCGCAAGGGAAACACAGCTTCGTATATGTCGGCGCGGCGATCAATGCATTCCATGAGCCGATCCTGCCAGGTTTTGCCTTGATAGGGCGCTACGATTTTCGGGAGGATCGCGGTGATCAACGCGTCGGTCATCTCGTCATAAATGCGGTCTAAGTCTTCAAAATGACGGAACACTGTCCGTAATCCGACCCGCGCCCGCTTAGCGACGCTGGCCGCGCTCGGGGACATTTCGCCCTCTGAGATGAGATCAAAAAGCGCTTCGATGATGCGCTGGCGACTGCGATCGCTGCGCTGGCGACGACCATCGACAATCGCCGTCTCGCGCTCTGGCCACGGGCTATCTTTTTTTACAGAGATGCTCACCAAAAGGTCCCTTCATTCATACAAGCGCTCGCAGCCCGTTCCGGCCAATGTGGCGTCGACGGCACCGCGGTCTTGATCCGACAATGCCGCGTGATCGTCCCGCAGCCACTGTAAACATTTGGCTTGATAGCGAAAGACCGGCTGGGTCCAACGCCGTCCGTCGATTTCAGTCTCAAACGTTTCAGCGCCGGCCCCGATTGCCGCGGCATTCGCCAACATAGCGGGTACATACGTGCGCCCGATCTCTGCCAGGAGCGGCGCTAAGGCCTCCTGTGCTTCTTCTGGCGAAAACCAATCCGCCTCACTTGGTGTGACGCCAGACAGATCGTCCATCCGGTCAATCCAGGCCCGCACACGGTATGAGGTTTTGGTCGTGATCGCAGCCGAGGTTGGTTCAACGATCGCGAGCTGCGTCAGCTGCCCAAACAAAGCAAAGTCCGCTGTCGATGGTCGCGCGCCCAGAACATAGCCCTTACGAGCAATCAGCTCGTCAAGAATGCCGATCAGCCGCTGATACGAGGCCTCGATCGTCTCGGCTGTGACAGCATTTGATCCGACGACATAGAGTCGATCGATCTGGCGCTTCGCGAATGCGGCGGCAAACGCCTCGGCTTCGTCAGCCTCGGCTGTGTTTGTATTCCAATAGACCAAAAGCGGAGCGGCATTGCGCCAATCGGCGTCATGCGCCCAGCGGAAATGAAACATCGCTTTGGTCAGCCACTCATCACCATAGTCTTCGATCAGATCATTGAGGGCGCTGAGCACCGGATTAGACGGGATCACCGACCGCCCCGAATAGTCTCGCTCGAGCCGACGGATCAGCGGCGTCGAATCCGTGACCGGGACCAGCTCGCCATCCGGTCCGTCTGGAAAATAAAAGGTCGGAAGCAATCGAACTTTCGGCGCAGGGTAGCCTTCTGGCAAACTCGTTGTTCCCCAATAGATGGTGAAAGGGAGGTGACGATATCGCAAAACCGCCATCATTTTCCGCGTATATGGCGATCCGGGCGCCCCGCTCAGCTCAAGTCGAGATGGTGTCGTCATCGTTTTTGGCTCCTCCTGAGCCCACCTTTCTAAATGGCACTGACGATGTCAATACATCTAAAAAGCGTCGCAAATACATCGATAACGGAGCGATATGACTTGCCACCAAGGCTGTGCTTAAATACAGGAACGAAAAGAAAACGACCGCACAGCGCGATAATATCTCAAAACAGCGCGCAGCGTGTCAAAATGAGACGAAAAGAACGCTGGGAATATTATGAGCTTATATACTGAATATCTCGAGCAGATCGAAGCCCGCAAGGCCGATGGCTTGCATCCAAAACCGATTGAAGACGGCCCTCTGGTGGCCGCGCTGATTGACCAAATCAAAGACTTAAACCATCCGCATCGGGCGCAATCGCTAGACTTCTTTGTCTATAATACACTACCGGGTACGACCAGTGCGGCAGGGGTTAAAGCGCAGTTTTTGAAAGAAATTATACTCGGCCAGGTGTCCGTTGACGAGATCACGCCAAGTTTCGCATTCGAGCTCTTGTCGCATATGAAAGGCGGCCCATCGATTGAAGTTTTGCTCGACCTCGCGCTTGGCGACAATGCCGCTATTGCACGCAGCGCCGCCGATGTCCTGAAAACGCAGGTTTTCTTGTATGAGGCCGACACAGATCGCCTGGAAACGGCACACAAGGACGGGCATGCGCTCGCCACCGAAATCCTTGAAAGTTATGCCGAGGCAGAGTTCTTCACCAAACTGCCTGACGTTGACGAAGAAATCGAAGTCGTGACCTTTGTCGTTGCAGAAGGCGATGTTTCGACCGACCTTCTTTCCCCAGGCAAAGACGCCCACTCGCGGTCTGACCGGGAGCTGCATGGCAAATGCCTGTTTGAGCATAATCAAGAGAAGCAAAATGCGCTGCGCGCGCTGCAAAAACAGCACCCGGACAAACGCGTTATGTTGGTCGCGGAAAAAGGTACGATGGGCGTTGGCTCTTCGCGCATGTCGGGGGTCAACAATGTCGCCCTATGGACGGGCATCCAGGCGAGCCCCTATGTGCCCTTTATCAATATCGCACCGGTCGTCGGCGGCACCAAAGGGATTTCGCCGATCTTTCTAACGACGGTTGGCGTTACCGGCGGTATCGGGATCGATTTGAAAAACTGGACCAAAAAGCTGGATGAAAACGGCAATCCAATTCTCAGCAATGATGATAGCCCCACGCTTGAACAGAAATTCTCTGTCGACACCGGCACGGTTCTGAAAATCAACACCAAAACTAAAAAGCTCTATACCGCAGATGGCACGGAAGAGCTCGAAGATGTGTCGACTGCGCTTACGCCGCAAAAGCTTGAATTCATGAAGGCGGGAGGGTCGTATGCCGTGGTCTTTGGCAAAAAGCTGCAAACCACGGCGGCAGCCATCCTTGGCATTGAGCCGCCAGCGGTCTTCGCGCCGTCAAAAGAGATTTCGCATGAGGGTCAAGGTCTGACCGCCGTTGAAAAAATATTCAACCGAAACGTGGTCGGCGCGACCCCCGGGAAAGTGCTGCATGCTGGCTCGGATGTGCGGGTGAAAGTCAATATTGTCGGGTCGCAAGACACGACCGGATTGATGACGACGCAAGAGCTGGAAATGATGGCCGCAACGGTGATCTCACCGACGGTCGATGGCGCTTACCAGTCAGGCTGTCATACGGCTTCGGTCTGGGACATCAAAGCCAAGCGGAACATTCCCAAACTGATGACCTTTATGAACCGCTTTGGGCTGATCACCGCGCGCGACCCGCAAGATCGCTATCACGCCATGACCGATGTGATCCACAAAGTGCTGAATGATATCACAATCGACGATTGGGCAGTGATTATTGGGGGCGACTCGCACACGCGGATGTCGAAAGGCGTCGCCTTTGGAGCCGATTCGGGAACCGTCGCGTTGGCCCTGGCGACCGGCGAAGCCACCATGCCGATCCCGCAATCGGTAAAAGTGACGTTCAAAGGCACCCTCAAGGATCACATGGATTTCCGTGATGTCGTTCACGCCACCCAAGCGCAAATGCTCAAACAGTTTGGCGACAATGTCTTCCAGGGCCGGATTATCGAAGTTCATATTGGGACGCTGCTATCTGATCAGGCCTTCACCTTCACCGATTGGACGGCAGAAATGAAGGCCAAAGCCTCGATCTGTATTTCCGAAGATGAGACGCTGATCCAATCCTTAGAGATTGCGAAAAGCCGGATCCAAATCATGATCGATAAGGGCATGGATAATGAGAAGCGCGTGCTGCAAGGGCTGATTGATAAGGCCGATGCGCGGATCGCGGAAATCCGCTCCGGTGAGAAGCCGGCGCTCAAACCTGACGACAATGCCGTCTATGAGGCCGAGTTTGTGGTCGATCTGGATCAGATCAATGAGCCTATGATTGCGGATCCCGACGTCGAGAATGACGACGTCTCAAAACGCTATACGCATGATACGATCCGGCCAATTTCCTTTTATGAAGGCACCAAGCCGGTGGATCTCGGTTTTGTTGGATCTTGCATGGTCCATAAGGGCGATATGAAGATCATTTCGCAAATGCTTAAAAACATTGAAGCGCAACAAGGGACAGTTGAGTTCAAGGCCCCGCTCGTGGTCGCCCCGCCGACTTACAATATTGTCGATGAACTAAAAGAAGAAGGCGATTGGGACGTGCTGCGGAAATATTCAGGCTTCGAGTTTGATGACGATGCGCCGAAAAGCACCGCGCGGACCGAATACGAAAACATGATGTATCTCGAACGACCTGGCTGCAACCTATGTATGGGCAACCAGGAAAAAGCCGAGAATGGCGATACGGTTATGGCCACATCGACACGTCTTTTCCAAGGCCGTGTGGTTGCAGATAGCGACGAGAAGAAAGGCGAATCCCTGCTCGCCTCGACGCCTGTTGTGGTCCTCTCGACCATTCTTGGCCGCACGCCAAGCATTGAAGAATATGTCTCCGCTGTGGACGGGATCAATTTGACCAAATACGCTCCGCCGCGCGCATAATAAAAAACGCGACACGCGCGGCGCAATCAATAGACAGGGAGAGTCGATATGTCGGCAGACGGCGAGCGAATGGCGAGCCCGGTTTATGGCGGGTTCCAAAACGAAATCTATTTTCAGGGGCTGCAAGGGGTTATTCCGCAGTACCCGATCGATTTCAAAGACCTGGTCAAGCGCGCCGAAGCGGCAATGCCGGAACATGTCTTGAGCTATATTCAAGGCGGGTGCGGCGATGAGGATACGCAAGATAAAAACGCTTCCGCGTTTCAGCATTGGGGCATGGTCCCGCGCATGATGGTGGACTGCAAAACCCGCGATCTAACCATCGATTTGTTTGGCGACACGCTGCCCAGTCCAGCGTTCATGGCGCCGGTCGGCGTGAATGGGATCTGTACCCAAGATGGCCATGGCGATATCGCCGCGGCGAAAGCCTCAGCGCTTGCAGGGGTGCCATTTACCGCTTCGACTTTGGCCAATGATTCCCTCGAAGAGGTGATCCAGCATTGCGGCGATGTGCCCGCTTATTTCCAGCTTTATACGCCAAAGAATAGAGAGCTCGCTGAAAGCTTGATCTCTCGGGCCGAGAAGGCCGGCTATAAAGCGATTATCGTCACCCTCGATACTTGGCTGACCGGGTGGCGACCGCGCGATCTCACGACAGCCAATTTTCCGCAGCTGCGTGGCCACGTTTTAGAGAACTATTTCTGTGATCCGGTGTTTCGCAGTTTGCTGCAAGACGATCCGAAAGACGATTTGCAAGCCGCGATCCTGACCTGGGCGGGCGTGTTTGGCGAAGTGTTGACCTGGGACCATGTGCCTTGGCTGCGCGAGACCACAAAACTGCCGATCGTCCTAAAAGGCATTTGCCATGGCGACGATGCCCGCCGCGCCGTCGACCTTGGGATCGATGCGATTTACTGCTCCAATCATGGCGGACGGCAAGCGAATGGCGGCATCGCAGCAATCGACATGCTGCCGGGTGTGGTCGAAGGCGCCGGCGACACACCCGTCCTGTTTGATTCTGGCATTCGTTCGGGCTCAGATATGGTCAAAGCGATCGCGCTCGGTGCAGCAGCCGTCGGGGTCGGACGCCCTTACACTTATGGCCTGGCTCTGGGGGGCGCTGAGGGCGCAGCCCATGTCTTGCGGTGTATCCTCGCGGAGGCCGATCTGATGATGGCCGTGAACGGCTATCCAAGCTTACACGCGGTGCGCGAGGCCGGAGCCCAGCGCGTGTCCGTTTAAGGCAATCGGGCGCCAGCGGCTTTGTGTTGACCACCTTGCGTGGTTAGGCAAACAGACCGGAAAGCGCGGTTTCGTCGAAATTGGTCAGGCCGGGTATAGCCTCATTCAGCTCGCCATTGGTCAACCCAAACCAAGATCCGAGCGCGGCCGCATATTGGTCGACCGATACTTGTGGGATCAAGCGTCCGCGGCCAGCATCTTGGTTATGACCCAGTTCCGGGGGCGGAATATCGCCGTGGATTTGCCCGCCATTCACAGCGCCGCCGACGACAATGTGATGCGATCCCCAACCATGGTCCGTGCCGTCGCCATTAACCCCGAGTGTGCGGCCAAAATCGGACGCGGTGAATGTCGTGACGCTGTTTTCGATGCCCATTTCGACCATCGAGTCGTGAAAGGCGCGGACCGAGGCGGCGATATCGGCTTGCAGAACCGGCAAATCCGTGGCTTGCGCCGAATGCGTGTCGAAACCGCCGGTCGAGACGAAAAACACTTGCCGCTTCATACCGAGCGTATTGCGACGTGCGATTGACCGAGCCACCATTCGCAGCTGCGATCCAAGCCGTCCTGGTGGGAAACTGGTCATTGGATCCCCGGGTAGGGCCAATTGCTCTTCCAAAAGGGCATTATTGTTCAGCGATGCATTGATAATACTGACCACGTCGCGCTGGAACAGATTGCTCCTAGCGCCGCCCGTATCGCGTAGGACCTCTTGGTAGATGTCATTGAAATCGCGCGAGCCGAGCGTGAAGTTCTGGTTGAGCCCGTTGACGGTCACAGCCCCGGATGGCGAGACCACAAATGGCTGAACGTCGTTGCCGGTCAGAAAGACCGAATTGCCGCTGACCGACATGGCTGTGAACGCAGCCTGCGTATTGGCTTGCGCGGCTTGCATAATGTCGGCAAAGCGACCGCCCCATCCGGTTGTTGCTCCTTCTGGCCGAGACGCCATCCAAGTGGATTGCTGATCATTGTGCGAAAACAGTTTGGCCGGGCGGCGGGCGGCGCCGCTATCATAGGTTTGCTTATTCACGGGCTCAATCATCGGGCCAATATTGCCAACGATTGCAAGATCGCCCTGCTGATAAAGCTGATGCAGCTGCGCATATTCTGGCGGAAACGCGAATTGGCGTCCGCCGACATCGCCCGCCAATTGCAGCAATTGGCTACGTCGGCGGGATTGGACGAGATCATATCCCGCCAAAACGGGCTCTCGAATGGTTTCGAACTGATTATAAGAGCTTTGGTCGTAGGGAATGACCATGTCATGGCTGTCCATGGCGCCGAACAGGAACACGCAGACCAAGGCCTTGTAATCGTCCGTATCCGCGGCGAAGGCGTTCAGTGCGGCAAGATTGGTCGCGAAACCGGCGCCAACGCCGAGGCTTGCACATGTCGTTCTCAAAAAGTGTCGTCGATTGATCATGATCCTGTGCCTCTATTGCTGGACCGTGTATTCGGGAGAGACCATGACCAGCTGCATGGCCAGCTGCACGCGATTGCGCAGGTCGGGCGCCGGATCGCTGGCATCTATGCCGACCGATTCAATGGTCGTCCGCAAGCGGCGGCGCGTATCGTCGGTCATGGTTCCGGCTGTGAGCAAGAGATCAAGCCGATCGATCAGCGCGTCGGGATTATCGGCCAGGGCGATTTCTTCAGAATAATCACCAATCAGGCCATAGGTGCCACCGCTGCCGCCAGCACCGGGATCGCGGAAGACCAAGGCGCGCATGAAATTGGCATACGATAACACTGAGGTTGTCGTCGTAATTTGCAGCTCCGGCGCGACCAGCCCAGCTTGAGCGGTCTCTGAGCCCGCAGCGACATAGCCGGGGCGATAGAAATTAAACACAGATGGCGATGTGAACGGGCGCTGACCCAAGCGATCCCCATTTTGCGAATTCAACACAAAACCATCGACCGTGGTCGTGCCATTGACCAAGTTGACCGCTGGCACGTCAGACATCCGCGCCCAATGGGTAAACCGGATCACCGGTTCGCGCACCTTCCCAAACGTCGGATCAGAAACGGCGGTTGGATCAAGATATTCGGCATCGACCAGGATCGCAGCCCAAACGGCGCGCATATCTCCGCGTGTTCCGGAGCCAACGGTGTCGCCGTCCGGCAAAACATATTCGCCGCGATCAAAGGCATCTGCCACGCGCCTGACATAAGCGGGAGATGGATTGCTAGTGGTCATCCGCTGGATCAGTTGCTGCGCAATGAAGGGCGCTGTGTTTGGATGCTCAAACAGGACATCGAGCGCCGCGCTGATCGTTTCATCGCCCGTCAGCGTCGCCGGCAATGTCGTGCCTAAGAAGGTTTTCGAAGCATCGGAATGCTCGTCTTCGAACATCACCATCCGTGAGATTTGGTTCTGTACGGTCCGACGATTGCGTTGACGGGCAAACGGTAAGCCTTCCAGCCACAGCCCCGTGAACACTTTGGCCAATTCGGTAATGTCTTCATTGGTATAGGTTTCGATGGGCTGACCGGTCCCATCTAATCGAAGCGTGCCGTCTTGATTGAGTTCATACAGGCCAATCGTGAAAAGCTGTAATATCTCCCGCGCGTAATTCTCATCGGGCGCAGATCCCGTGGCCGGGTTGGCTTTACGGTTGCCGGCATAAGTCAGATATTCCCCCATGACCGGGCTGTAGGTGACCTCTTCCAGGAGATCGCGAAAATTGCCGAACGCTCCTTCTTGGAGGATGTCCATGTAACGCGACAGGCCCTCGCCATCACTCGCAACGCGGCCAGAATTGGTCGAAACCACGAACACTTGTGACAGCGCATAGGTGGCACGCATGCGCAATTGGTCCTCACCCATAATCGCATTTTCATAAAACTCAGAAATCGGTATGCGCTGCTCCGCATTGCTATTTTCGCCGGGCGTGAGGTTTGGCAGCGACACCTGTACAATTGAGCGCATCGGCAACTGATACTGCGCCTCTATCCAGTCTGAATAGCCAAGCTCCACGAGTTCATCGATCAGCGCGGCGTCCGGGCCAAAACTTGCCGATCGCAGGAAGCGAGAGGCCTCTTCCAGGGTCGGCTTGGCGGGCGGCGGCGGCGGCGGAGAAGGTGGAGGCGGTGGCGGAGGCGGCGGTGGTGGCGGGGGAGACGGCACAGGTGGCGTTGATCCGCCTCCGGCAATCTCGTCCGGAAGAACAAGGCCCTGATCCTCGCTTGCGCCTCCGCAAGCAGCGACCGTTCCGCTCATCAGGATCGCCAGAGCGACCCCCTCCATTCGACGTTTCGCAGACATATTCGTCCCCAATATGCTTACGCGATCCGTAGACCGAAACGCCCTAATGGCGGGCTGATGGGGACGTTGAAATTTGCGAAAAATTTGACCGGACGGGCCGAGACCGCGGGGCGTTCACCGGCTGTCCGAACACTTTATTCCATAGTGATTGCCGTCTGAAATGCAGGGCGTTTCGAGACGCGATCAATATAGGCTTGCAAATGGGTCATGTCATCGCTGACGGAGCCAATCCGGTTGGACATGAAGCATGCGTGTCCGAGCATGATATCCGCGCCTGAAAAGTCGCCGATTAAATAGTCCTTCCCCGCGAGCGCCTCATTGACGGGGGCGAGTGCCTTGGTCAGCAGTCTTTGTGCTTGCCCCAAAACAGTTGCGTCACGTCGGTCTTCGGGGAGCAGTATGGTCTGGACGACCACGGTATTGACCGGCGGCATCACCATCCCTTCCGTATAGTGGAACCATTGTAAATAGTCCGGGAAGCGAGGATCATCGACCGCTGGTTTGAGTCCGCCATTCTTATGACGCTCGAGCACATAATCGACAATCGCACCGGACTCGTAAATCGAGACATCGCCATCTTCGAGCACCGGAACGCGACCGAGTGGGTGACGCGAGCGGTGTTCGTCGGATTTCAATGCTTTTGGATGAAAGGCCATCTTATTGATGTCATAAGGCAGCTCGAGCTCTTCCAAGAGCCAAACAATCCGTCCGGCGCGCGAGTTTGGGGCAAAGTGTAATTTCAGCATTGGCGTTCTTTCTGTGATCTAACCTCTGATGCGCGGCTATGCGGCTTTGCGCAAGCCTGCTTGATCTAGGCGCCAGCGCAATGTGTCGATCCGATCCTGGCCAAAAAACGGCTCGCCCTCATAGACCATGGTTGGTACGCCCCAATGACCTGCCGCTTCCAAAGCGGCGTGGTTCGCCTCGATGTCTGGCATCGGATCATGCGCGCTGAGGTGCGCTTCCATATCCGCGAGATCGAGTCCGGCCCGGGCCACGGCCTGCGCCAATCGATCGCCTTGGTCCCAGCCAGGCTCGGAGCTCCAAATCAAGTGGGAGACATGATAAGCGAGATCGATCCCCTTGCCGCGCCGTTGCGCTTCAACTCCCAGCCCAGTGAGGCGATAAATAAACGGCTGATCTGCCGAAACCTCAAACGTCTCCAGGTTTTGAACGATCGGATCGGGCGAGGGAAAGCTGATTTTCATGCCCAAAAATTCCGCCCGCCGAAATGCATCCATTATGATGTAGCGCGCCGGCTTTTTGTCCTTGGCGAAAAGCGTGTCCTTGGTTCGGATCGCGATCGGCAGTACCGGGCGAAATGCCACCTGTACATGATAATCCTCGCGTAATCGCAGCAAATCCGGCGTGACGAGGTAAGAGTAGGGGCTCCGAAAGGACCAAAAAACATCGATCGTGGCGGTCATGGCGGCGTTTCCTCTTTGCTTTTCTAGACGGTAGAGCGTGTTGCAAGCATGTTTGCGCTTACGTTGCGCCGCCGCCTCTGATCGTTGAGTGTCGCCCGCTTATAGAGATGGTGTGTCCAGTTTCGCAATGGCCAAGCGCGCCGCGGATCAGAGGTGTGGTAGCCACATGAAGGCTGTGGTTCCGAAAACGCCAAGCGCTGTGACCGCGGTCGCGCAAAGGATCAAGGCGCTGACCGATACTTTTAGCGCTTCCGAGCGCCCCTCTTGGGTCCGCCAGTATAGCTCATACAGGCCGAGCGGGATCAAATAGCAGCCAAAGGCGATGACGATATCGACGGGACCGGACATCGTATTGTTCATGCCGACGCGGCTTTGCGTCATAATCATCCAAGCCATCATCGCAATGCGCATAAACCATACGCCATTGGCGACCAAAAACAGTCGCATCGCCCAACGCTGATGCTGATAAATCTCACGGCGCATCGCATGACGCACCGCAAGTGCCGCAAAGGCGAAGATCAAAACCGCATTGAGCGTGATCGCAAGACCGCCAATAAGCGCCAGCATGGTGCCTCTGACCCAGGTCAACCAAAGTCCACCAGCTGCGAGCAAACAGGCCAAGACCACAAAGGTTCGGCCTGAATAGCGATGTAGCGCCGGGAATCGATTGCGAACGCTGGGCAGCAATTGTAGCAAGCCCGTAAAGGTCATGACCGCGGCAAATAAAACGTGCGCGGCGAACATCGCATTCCCGGCGGCGTCGCCCTCCTTATAGCCATCAATCAAAGGCTTATCGTTCCAGCCCGCGAAATCGCCGCCGAAAATGCGCACGCCATAGAACAGCGCAATAAACGCAATGAAAGCCACCTGACCGGTGGCGGCGACCGTGAACCATGCGCGCCCCGACCAGTGAAGGCATTGCGTGGCGGACAGAGAAAAAGGCTTTGATGTGGTGATGGAGTGATTCATTATGAGGACCTGTTGCATGCAATAAGGATCTCACACATCAAGGCGCCGCCGCAGGTTTCGTCTTGCCGATTTCGAAATCGGCCACCATTTTAATGTCTGAGACTCGACCTGAGTGCGACGGGGATCCCTGCAATGAAGCCGTTAGAGACGCAGAAAAACAGTCTGGACGCTTTTTGGAGCGATCTATGGGTTTCGAATCATTTGAACTTTGTGGTCGTTGCGTTCTGGATTTCGATCGCCTCCTTCATTGTCACAACCGCTTGGGATCTCGGCGCGGCTGAGTTCATTCTTGGCATGGCTGGTACAGCATCGTGTGGGTTCTCTTGGCTGCTCGCCCGCGCCTTGTTCCGAGCCGATGTTGAACGAGAGGTTTGGCCGATCTCGGTGGTGGCAGGCTTGATCCTGACGGGGCTAATCCTGAGCTTTGGCATTGAGGCAAGCGCAGCCTCCGGTCTTGCCGGGGTCACGCTCGGGGTCGCGCACAGTGTTCATGCCCTAATCAGTTCGACGGTTCTGCTGCTTGCTTTTATCGAAGCCTTTCTGGGATATCGTTCGGATCTGCCGCGCCACGAGAAGCAGTTTCGGATCGCCTATGCGGCTGGGTATGGCAGTCTTCTTGGGGTTTCGGTTTTATGGCTGAACAGCGTTCCTGATAGCTCTCAAGCGGCGCGCGATTCCGATATGATCAAAATGGTCTGTGCCACGCTGGCGATTGGTCTCAGCGTCTGGGCCTGGCGCTTTCGGGTGCGTCATCCATTGCCGAGACCCAAACGCCAGCAACGGCGCATGGCGTCGATCTCCGATGCTGATAAAGCCCTTGCCGACCGGATTCTTCAGCGCTTGGAGGCGGACAAGCTCTATCTCGATCCGGACTTGTCGCTCGGGCGCTTGGCGCGCAGCCTGGGCGAAGCCGACCATCGGGTGAGTAAGTGCATTACCGGTGTGTTGGGCGATCGCAATTTTAATAGCCTCGTCAATCGCTACCGCATCGAGGCGGCGAAAGCGGTTCTGGAGGATGCCGGTTCAGCGGACGCCTCTATCCTGGCGGTCGCCTTAGATGCGGGATTCTCTTCAATTGGCCCGTTCAACCGCGCCTTCAAAACGCAAACCGGTTTGACGCCCAGCCAGTATCGCCGTCGCAACGTGGCCTAGCCTTCGCGCCGGATAAAGCCGGTGAGCGAGAGGACAAACATCGGCCAAACGATCCACCCCAAGACGGAAAATGTAATCGCCAGTGACCGCGCGCTCGGCCCCCAATTAAGGCGTTGATGGAGGGCTTGTTGTGCGTCCGTTTCAAGAACAGGCAACAAGCATCCCCAAGCAAAGACCGGTTTCTGATCGACAGCCATATTGTTCAGCGTGTTGGTATTCACATCATCGCTTTGCAGCGAAATCACTGGGATCGATATTGTTAGTCCTGGGCCGTATGCAGACAAACACTGCTCGGACGTAAGGTCAGTTTCGTCGACATACTGACGGCTAAAATTTTCAGGTGCCGCCATCAGAGCAGTCGAGGCGAAGATGAGTGCCGTCCCCATAAGACCCAGCCGTAGCCATCCGGTCCCGAAGCCGGTAAGCCAGCCATACAGGAAGCGGGTTCCGAACCATGCAAGCGGCGCCACCAAAAAGCGCGGGCCGATCTTCGAGATTTGAGTTCTGAACCGCGCCTTGGCCTGGCGTTCCATCATCGCTTTATAGACACGTCGCGCCGCCGCGCTTTTCCCTTGCGTCTTGAGCATCGTCTCGACCATCGCATAGGGCTCGGGAGAGAATTTATCCTGCCCCTGCTTATCGAGAAGATCGGTATACGTCTTATCGTCGTCGGTTAGTCCATCTTCGAATGTGAGGTAATCAAACCGCGCTCGGCGTAAGTCGACGTTTGAGGGAATTTCAACAACCACTTTGAGCTCGTTGATCGTCGTTCTTGCAAGACTGATCTCGTTTTCCGTGGAGCCGCCATGCAAAGTTAAACGTTGAAACACCGACCCTTGAAGAATGAGATCGTCTGCGACGCGGGCATAAGACATCGCCCGGCCATTTGACTCAGTTTCCGCAAAGTCTTCGGACACCAGACGAGTCTCGCCGGCGATCGTGATATTCTCGCAAAGCAGTCCCTCTGAGAGTTCAAGCCCCGTGAGGTGCATGTCACCGTCACAACGCAACATTTCAATGTGAAGTCCGCGCGCCCGCGTTTTCAGGTCTTCGTGGTGCGGTAGCGTCTTTTCGTACTCTTTCGGGCTGCCATATGCGATGACATCGCCATTGACCCTGGCATCGTGGATTTTGAGATTTCCCTCCAGCACGGTGAGGCCGGTCAAATCCAAGCGCGAGTCGACTGTGCTATTGAGAATTTCGATCGAGCCAAGCGCGTGCATTGCGGTGTGGTCGAAATCCAAGACCCTTCGAATGAGTTCGGCGATCGCCCGATCTGAGAGATCAGGCGTTTCGTCGCTGAGGTCGAAAACATTGCTTGCGAGGTATGACTGGTAGTGATTGCCGCGAATCGTTGTGATTGCTTCCTGTAACGTCCAGTCCGAGAATTTTACGCTGCCACGAATGTCCATATTGTCAAAAACGAGACACGATTTGAGCGTGCCACCTATGGTTTGGCTCGATGCCGAGTCTCGGTCACCCAACCGACAGCCCGAAAAATCAATTTCACCGCCGATATGTGCATCTCTAAAGTGGATTCCGGCGGCATCCGTTTGCAAAACTTGGAAGCCGTGGATCCTAAGCCATTGTCCGTTTTCTTGTTCGGGATCAGCGGCTTTTTCCAAAGATACGAAACAACAGCTGCGCTGCGTTGACTTTAGATACGTGAACTGCTCCGACGACTCGTCAAACCAGTTCTGGTCGAGAGACGCCTCGCGCGAGGCCTCGAACAAAGCGCTTACATTATTCTTTTGTGTCGAAACCGGCGGAAAGTAATCGATCATCGCGGCGGCGATAAAACTGCCGTCGATTTGACAGCCAGCGCCTTTGATCTGACCCTTAATATGCGCCCCGCTGATATAACAATCACTGCCAATATGGGTGCCTCGCAAGTCGAGATCTTTGCCGATGTAAGTCCGCCCGTTCCGCCACAGCGAATATCCTTTCGAACCATCTCTTCGGTCCGGAATTAATAAGGGTTTGGGAACCGCAAAAAGCGGCTTGTCTTCAACCCCGTCGATCTTCGACTGTTGAAAAAAGTAAGTGCTGAACCCCATAGTACTCAGCAGCACCTGGTTAGACAGACGACATCGACCCAAGTTTAGACCTTCTTCGACCCATATCCCTCTTAGGTCTACGGTTCCTCCAAATTCGCTTTCGGTCAGATCAAACTCACCCCCGATAATAGTTTCAGCGGCTTCCCAACTCTCATTAAGTCGTTCCGATTGCTTCCAGACTCTAAGGTTGCCTCGAACCTTCGCTCCGCTAAGGCGGACATCGGTCCGCGTAGATAAGAGATAAGGTTGAACGCCACCTCTGCGACTCCTTCTATGCCGATCTATTTCGTCTT
>JBCCXW010000036.1:0-26866 GCA_039191105.1 Pseudomonadota bacterium | reverse complement strand
GATTTTGCGCGGCTTGTAAGGTGTTTTGCCATCCGTTGGGACGATGGAAATCAGATCCTCTTCCTTCCGGTTCGGATCGTCATTGGGCGGTTTCAGCGGCGGCAATTCATGCACAGAGGAGGGCAGATAAGACAGAAACTGACGCGCCGCTTCAAACGCCTCGGCTTCGCTCTCGACCACGGCGTCAACCGTGCCATTGCGGGTCTGAATCTGCCAGCCGCCAAGTTCTTCTTTGGTGACGTCTTCGCCGAGCGCGCGGGTGACGGGCGGGCCAGCGACAAAGACTTGGCTGAGCTCTTTGACGAGGACGGAAAAATGGCTGGCGGCGAGCCGTCCAGCGCCCATCCCGGCGCACGGCCCGAGGCCCAGCGAGACATAAGGGACTTCCGACATACCAGAGACAATAAACTCCCAGCCCGGGGTCTCAGGGATATAGGTGCGCGGGTCCTGCTCGAACATTTTGATCGAGCCCCCGCCGCCGGTGCCGTCGATGAGCTGAACCAGTGGCATGCGATATTCTTGGCTTTGTTTCAGCGCCTGCAAGAGCTTGCCGCGGATCGAGGCATCGGCGGCGCCGCCGCGAACAGTAAAATCATCGCCGAGAATAAAGGCCGGGCGACCATTGATTTTGGCCCGCCCAACCACTGAATTAGAGGCCATAAAGCTCTCAAGCTCTTCGTTCTGATTATACGTCGCGCGACCCGCAATTTTGCCAAGCTCATGGAAGCTGCCTGGGTCGGCGAGGAACGCGACACGCTCGCGTACGGTGAGTTTGCCGCGGCCCTTTTGCCGAGCGACAGGTTCTTCGCCGCCCATATATTCGGCCAGTCGCTCCCGCTTGCGGAGCTCTTCGATCGATTTTTCCCAAGACATAGGATCTGTTTCGAAAGCTTCCCCTGCGGCCAGTCAAGGGCAAATCATCTCCTTGATTTGGAGACGGATTTCAGTTTCGCGCAGTTTACGTCAACGGCACCCTTGCCGAGCTGGGTCAGGGCTGCTTTATCAGCGTCAGGAGCATACACATAGGAGGGCTTCCAGATGGATCTCGCAGAACTCACATCGAAAGCCGCTGCTGCGGTTGCGGGCGGTGACAGTGGCTTTGCAAAAAAAGTCAAATTCGATTTCGGCGATATCGGTCAGCTATTCATCGATGGCGCAGCCGGATTGGCGAATAATGAAGACGCGGACGCAGACGCGACGGTCAAAGTCGACTGGGACGATTTCACCAAACTCGCCGCAGGCCAGATGGACCCGACAATGGCCTTTATGCAAGGCAAGTTGAAAGTCCTCGGCGATATGTCGGTGGCAATGCAATTGCAGAGCATTATGAGCAAACTGTCTTAACACAGATCGCGCCTGATAATTGATTGAACGCCTCATCCGGCTTACACGCTGGGTGAGGCTTTTCACATTTGGACCGGAAGATGTTGGAGCAAGTGCCAAACCGGATTGTGGACGTTCCAGGCAATCCGCGCCCGGATGGGGCGAGGATTATCTGGTTCGAGGGCATTGGAGGTCGGCGTTTACGCGCCTGCTTGGCACCCGCCACGCAAGACCCCGCCCGCGGCACCGCAATTGTTTGCCCGGGTCGCACTGAGTTTATCGAGAAGTATTTCGAAGTCGCGCGTGAGTTACAGGATCGCGGTTTTGCGGTCTTGATCATCGATTGGCCAGGGCAAGGGCTTTCAGAGCGCCTCCTTGAAGATCCACAAAAAGGCCATGTCGACCGGTTCGAGACCTTTATGGGGGCGCTGCGCAATGGCCTCGACGCCCTCGAAGAGTTGCCACGGCCTTATGTATCGCTGGCGCATTCGATGGGCGGCGCCATCGCTCTCGCCGCGATTGGTCAGAACCTCGTGAAAGTCGAGGCAGCGGCCTTTTGCGCGCCGATGTGGGGGCTGCCGCTCGGGCGCGTCCAGCGTTATTTCATTTGGGCCATGCGGGTGATGGGGCGATCAGACGATTTCGCTCAAAAGCCAGGCCCGCCTGAGCGTTTTGAAGACAATATTGTGACCCATGATCGCGCCCATTGGCAGCTGAACCGCGATCTCACCGACGCGGCTCCAGAACTCTCACTCGGGCCGGTGACATGGGGGTGGCTAAGCGCCTCTTTGGACATATTCGAAACCATTTCGAACCCAACCGTGTTAGCGAGCATCGATATTCCAGTTTTCGTCGCCAGCGCCGCAGAAGAAAAGCTCATCGACAATGGGTCGCATGCGCGGGTTGCAGGTCACCTACCAAATTGCGAGCATGTCATTGTCGAGAATGCAAGGCATGAAATTTTGATGGAAAAACCTGAAAAGAGAGCCGAATTCTGGGGCGGTTTTGACCGCATGCTCGCGCGGGCAGGGCTTTAACCGATCCATCCGCCCATGCGCCTAAGCGGACGAGCGCAATTGGCATCGGCGCAACATGATGCGGACGACCAAGCTTGAGACATAAAGTGTTTCGTTCAGTCGCCCGCAGGGTTTTTGCAGTCTCCGCAATCTCGGCACGGGTTCGGTGATCCCGACAAGTGCGCGCGGCTGCTAATGTGCGTTGGCTTCAGATTGCAGCAACGTATAGCGCTCAATCCCAATGCGTTCAATCAATTCAAATTGAGTCTCAATGTACGAAACATGCTCTTCCTCATTTTGGAGGATTTTCCCGAACAAGTCGCGACTGACATAATCGCGGACCTTTTCGCTGTGCTCCACGGCCTCGCGCAACAGCGGCACCGCTTCCTCTTCCAGAGCAAGATCGCATTCGAGGATTTCCTTGACCGATTCCCCGATCCGCAGCTTTCCCAGGTCTTGCAAATTGGGCAAACCGCCAAGGAATAAGATCCGTTCAATCAACCAATCTGCGTGGTTCATTTCCTCGATCGACTCTTTGTATTCGTAATCGCCGAGTTTGCTCACACCCCAGTCCTTCAGCATGCGTGAGTGCAAGAAATACTGATTGATCGCCGTCAGCTCGTTTTTGAGCGCGTGATTGAGAAACTTGATAACTTTTGCATCGCCTTTCATGAGGCCACTCCGTAAAACTACCTATGCCGCTGCAGATAGGCTCTATCATGCAAAAATCAACAAAAAATCTAATGAAAACAATTGATTATGAAAGTGCGAGGCATTTGCAAAGCGACTGAAAATCAGTTGCAGATCAGGCCCCTCAATCTGATGCAGAAAATCGCTGCCATCACGCTGGCAAGTGATTGCTGAAAACCATAGGTTTTATTCACATTTTTTAATCCGCTTTTCAGATCGGTGCGTAGTGGGACACAGAGCTATGGCTCTCTCTCCTCGCATTGGGTGGCGCGAGACGTTTCCTTCCTCCCAGTGTCGGCCATGCCAATGCGAGACTTAACTTTGGTCCATCGGAACAATATGCGCTTCGGCCATATATTCGGTGGACCGCATTTCGTGCAATCGGCTCACCGTACGCTGAAACTCAAAGCTGCCATCGCCTGATACGTACAGCTTTTCTGGGGCGGCCGCTGCACTCGCGATCAGTTTCACTTTGGCTTCGTAAAATGTATCGATCAGCGCGACGAAGCGCGCCGCCTCATTGCGTTTGGCTGGGCTTAAAACCGGAATATGCTCGAGCAAGACCGTATGAAACGTCGCCGCTATGGCGCGATAGTCCTCCGCCCATAGGGGCTGCGCGCACAGCTCGTCGAAAGAGAACCTGGCAACGCCGGCGGCTTCTCGCGTGACATTGAGCTTGCGGCCTTTCACGGTCAGCGCACAGCTTTGCGGGATAGCGCCGAGTGTTAAGCGCTCAAATGCATGATCAAGCGCCTGGGCGCCCTCGGGCCCGGCATACCAAACCGGCGCTTCGGTGAGACGCTCGAGCCGATAATCGCGCTCGGAGGCCAGTTCAAACACCTCCGTTCGTGCTTTGAGCATGTCGATGAACGGCAGGAAGAGATGCCGATTGAGGCCATCCTTGTAGAGGGCGTCAGGGTGCCGGTTGGATGTGGCAACAACTGTGACACCGCGCTTAAACAGATCCTCGAAAAGTCCAGCAAGGATCATCGCATCCGCGATTTGCGTCACTTGAAACTCGTCAAAACAGATCAGCTTGGCCTGCGCAGCGAGCGCCTTGGCGACCGGAAAAATCGGGTTTGAAACGTCTTTGCGTTTGCGCGCCGCGTTGAGTTGATCCTGCACACGGCCCATGAACTCGTGAAAATGCACGCGGCTTGCTGGCACCGGCGCCGCGGCGTGAAACATGTCCATCAGCATCGATTTTCCCCGGCCCACACCGCCCCAGAGATAAAGTCCAAGGACAGGCTTCGGCTTTGAAAACCAGAGCCCTTTCTGCCCGCGTTGCAGGCGCACCCGCAGCTCATCAAGCTTCGCCGCGGCTTCAATTTGAGCTGGATCAGGGCTCAGAGCGCCGGCGGCGATACGGGCCATGAGCAGATCGGTCACCGCTGACAAGCTCAGCTCCCCCCAAGCGCACGGGCCACTTGGCTGGAAAAGCCTGCCAAGGCCGGCGGGAAGACCAAAATCGTCGCCAGGATACCAGCCAAGGCGCCGCCCAAATGCGCTTCATGGCCAATCGTTTTGTTTTCGCGCTGCGCCAGGATGGCGGACACAACAATGAAGAGAAGCCCGAGCACGACCGCTGGCATAAAAAATGGGATCGGGAAAATCATCAATGGCTCAAATGGTCGGAATAGGATAAAGCTCATAACAATTCCGGACGTCGCCCCAGACGCGCCAAGGGCCCGATAAGAGAGTTTGTTTTTATTCTCAAGCAGAGACCAAAGACTGCCGCCGAGCAGCGCGGCAAAATACACGATCGCATAGGCAACCGAACCGAGCTCGCCTTCCACGATCGACCCGAACATCAGCAAGACATACATATTGACGAATAGATGCAGCAACCCGCCATGCAAAAAGCCGCTTGAAATCATGCGGTGCCATTCTCGCTGCTCTAGAATCGGACCGACATGGAAGAGGTTTCTTTCCATAAAAGACGGCATTGCCAGCGCCGCCACACTGGCAATGATGTTGGCAATGACCAGCAGCGCGGTCACCGGAACAGACTGAAAGAATTCCATGATGTGGCTCTACCCCATAGCGCGGAGCCGTGCACGCGGTTTTGTCGCGACATTCGGTTGCGCGAAGCAGGCCACAAAAAAGGGCAGCGCCTTCTGCACTGCCCTTTTTATAAGGACTAAGAATGATAAGTCCTAAAACTCGTATTTCACGCCGAGTTGAACTTGCCACACAGACTGATTGAGAACTTCGAGGTTCTTAATCGCGTCGTCGCTCTGCAGATTAAAGTATTCGTATTGACCATCAACGATACGCGCTGACACGACATCCCGCTCATACTCGTACTCGGTCCGTTCGATACGACCCCAATCGGAATTCAGAAGATTGCCCAAATTCTCGATATCTAAGAACAGGAACGTCCGGTGATCTGACAGAATTCCCGGAAGCTCTTGCTGAAGACGCAGATCGACGATTGTGGACCATCGCGAATTATCGCCATTCCGCTCGGCAATGCCACCGCGATACTGCGACAGTTCTGAGCTATTGATATAGTCAAAGAAGGCTTGCTGATCGGCGGCATCGCCACCGAAGGAGGTCGGTGCAAAAAGCGGATCGCCGGGGCCCGATGGAACGTACAACAGGTGTCCAGCATCATCGTTTCGGCTTTCGCGAGCACATCGGCCGCCACCAACATCGAGCACACAATTGTTGTTTTCTGAGAAGGTGTAACTGTAGGGCTGTCCTGGACGACGCGTGGCAAACAAAGAGGCTTTCGTCGCGTATCCATCGAAAAACTCTTTTTCCCAATTGGCGCGTAGTCTTAGCAGATGCTCCACTTGAAAGTTCGATGTTCCGGTTCGGGGCTGTTGGCGATCAAATGCCGCAAAGTCTGAGTAATTCGACGTCGCTGTTGATGACGTTCCGTAGCCGATATCCTCGACATCCGCGTACGTATAGCTCGTGAAGATATCGAAAATACCAAACTCGGTTTCCCATTCTTTTGTCGCGGACAGGGCAAACAAGAGGCTGTGCCCCTTGTCCACGGAGCCGACAACGATCGCCTCTGGGAAGCTACAATCGTAGACGCCGCGACCATCTGGTGCGACAGCGACAGGATTTTCGCAGGTTTGATTGAACCAGTAAGATGAATTGTCCAGCTTGTTGTAAAGTATGTCCGCAGAGAACAACCAGTCTTCGCCGAGATATGGCACGTCGGTATTGTAAGCACCGCCAATGCTGAACTTCCAAGTGGTCGGTATATCGAAGTCTGGGTCAAGCGCATTGACCGACCCGTCGGGGGCTTCGTTGGCCAGCGACGCCAATACATCGTCTGGGATAAACTGACCTGTTGCTTCGTCAGGGGTCGTCGGCACTGCAACCGAGCCAAACGCGTTCGAACTGTCCGAGATGACGCCGTCATTTGAGTAGCTGTTTGATATCCAAACGCCGGGAGAACCGCCCGAGAAGCGCCCTACACCGCCGCGGATGGTAAGATCGTCCGTCGGCGTCCAATTGAACGAGAGTCTGGGCAATATAACATCGAGCCCGTCAATATCGCCCGTGTTTGAATAACCAAATCGATCTATGAAATTCTGGTTTTCACGAATTTCACCCTCGGTTTCATAATAGTCATATCGCAGACCTAGGTCGATGGTGAGATTCGGAGCGATGTCCCATGTGTCTTGCACATAAAGCGAGTTGTAATTGTATCCCCAAATGGCGCGCAGATCATTCTCATCGTTTGTGATCGCATTGTTATATAACAGGCCAGTCGCTGTGGCTGTTTCAAGGCCCGTCAAACCCGTCGTTATGAGCGCTCCAGTCGTCTCGTCAAACACGGGATCAAACGCATAAGATCCTTCAGCGTTCTGAGCGAACAAGTTATTTACGTCGACCTCTTCTCGCTCAAACCCGAATTTAAACAGGTGATCCCCCAGGGTATATTCTGCGACAGCTTTGATTTGGAAAAAGTCTTGATCGAGCTCATTTCCGTGACGAAACCGGTCGGGACCAATTGCAAGGTAAGCGTCATCGCCATTGGGGTCTTCTTCGAAATCCTCTGCGATATTGAAGAAGTTGTCTTCATCATTCAAGCGGATACCGAATGATGGAAATTCAGCGCCGTTTAGAGAGTCCTGACCTGTCGCTTGAGACGTGCTGGCGATCTTGAATTGGGTTGAAAAGTTTGGTGTCCAATCCGAAAACACATGCGCGATATAGCTCTCGGTTTTTTCCGAACGGTCATACCAGGCTGACGACGCCCCTAGAACGTCACCGCCCGTGAGGAAGTTGTTGCCGTCTTGCTCCCGTATCGTGTTGCCTTCAGTCAGGATATAGGTGAACTTCGCTCTGTGATCGTTGTTGATATTCCAGTCGATATTGGCAAGAATTTTCTCATCTTCAGCGGGATCCTTTGAGAAACCGCCAATGTCGAAACCATAAACACTACTGACAATTGACCCGACCGTGTCGACTTGCGCTTGGCTGATACTATCAATTGTGTCGAGCGCTCCTGAACCGGCTGGCCCGTCCTGAAGCGGCGCGACTTCCTCGAACTTATCGTAAGCGACAAAGAAGAAAAGTTTGTCTTTGATGATCGGCCCGCCGAGCGTGGCTACGATGGTTTCTTCTTCAAACGTGAAGTCAAAATCGTCGTCTTTACTCTTGTCGCCGATGAGACCATCGTCAGTGTAATAGTATCCTATAGAGCCATGAAACTCGTTTGTACCCGACTTGGTCACGGCGTTGATTGTGCCGCCCGTGAACCCGTTGAACTCAACATCGAAGGGTGCGGTTTGGATAGAGAGCGATTCAATCGCATCGAACGAGATCGGAGACCGCTGCGTTGGGAAGCCGTTAGCATTCAGACCGAAGCGGTCATTCAATGCGACGCCGTCAATGGTCAGCGAGTTAAAACGGTTGTTCGCGCCAGCGATGGAAAGTTCTTTCGCCCCTCCCGACTGGGTGTTCACCGTCGCAAATGGATCGAGCTGGGCGGCGTCGGTAATATCGCGGTCAATCGAAGTTAACTCATTAAGCGCTTCAAGGCCCAGTGATGTACTCAACCCTTCATTCGTAAAGCCTGCGAGGGAGCGTGATGCGGTCACAACGACGGTGTCCATTGTCCGTGCATCTGATACCGTAACGGGGAGCGACAGAGTTTGGTCTAGCGAGAGGTAAATATCTGTCACCTCAACTGGCGCAATATCATCTCCACTGATAGCGACGGTGTACGGTCCGCCCACGCGCAGACCCCGCGCCGAAAACAAACCACTGTCACTAGTGGTTGCCGTTGAGGAGGTGCCAGAAGGCGTGTGCGTAATTGTTACCGTCGCGCCCGGCACAGCGGCGCCGGCTTCTGTCGTAACGTTACCACGGATACTTGACGTTGTGACCTGTGCCTCGGCCGGAGCGATGATCGCTGCGGTCATAATGGAGGCGGCGGCCACACCGGATAGGAGTTTCCAGTTGGACATTTTTTTCCCTCGATTTGCCACAAAAAAAGCAGATGGGCTGGATCGCCCGCAACACTACTTTGGCTGGCATTAGGTGCGGTGCATCACAGAAATGTGACAGCTTCGTTAGACAAACGTGACACCAGCAAATCGGTAAATCGGCATTGCAAATAAGCCACACGTGTTGCGAAGGGTTTATGTCTTTTGGGAAGCCGATTATGGGGGTCACATGGCCACGACCTCCCTGCCATCGAACACTTATACACGGATCGCTTTGGCCCTGATTTTCGGGCTTTTGGCGGTGCGTTTGGTCTTGGTGGTGGTCTCGCCGCTCGAGCTATACGCAGACGAGGCGCAATATTGGCGCTGGGGTCAAACGCTGGCCTGGGGCTACTATTCTAAGCCGCCTATGGTCGCATGGATGATCCATATCTCAACGGCCGTGTTTGGCGACTCCGAAGCAGCGATTCGGCTGTTTGCGCCGGTGTTTCATTGCATTGCAGCACTGGCGCTGTTTGCACTCGCGCGGCGCATGTTTGGGCCCTTGGCCGGCTTATTCACAGTCGTCACTTATTTGCTCATGCCCGGGATTGTCCTCTCGTCCGGTGTGATTTCAACAGACGGGGTATTGTTCCCATTTTGGAGCATTGCCCTCTATTTGTTTTGGCGCTTGCGTGAGCACGATTTGGCTTGGCCGGGCGTAGTTTGCCTTGGCTTGGCGATCGGTGCCGGATTCTTGTCGAAATATGCGATGCTTTATTTCGCCATGGGTGTTGTGCTGACGGCGCTCTTCGATCGGCCAACCCGCAGCGCTGTCCTAAGCCGCAAAGGGGGACTCGCCATCAGCGTCGCCGCAGCAGTGTTCGCGCCACATCTGATCTGGAACGCCGCAAACGAGTTTCAGACCGTGAGCCATACGTTCGACAATGCCAATCTCGGCGGAGACTTGTTCAATCTCGATCATCTGCCGCGCTTTATCGGCGACCAAATGGGTGTGTTCGGACCGGTTTGCTTGGTGATTTTGGTCGCCGGGCTAACGTTTCTGCGTCCCAAACAAGACCTAGCCGACCTGGGGGATGCCGCGCATGCGAGTTACGCGAAAGAACGCTGGCTCGCCTGTTTCATTATTCCAGTTCTGATCATCATCGCCTTCCAAGCCGTGCTGTCGCGCGCGCATGCCAATTGGGCCGCCACGGCATATCCTGCAGCGAGCATATTGGTGGCCGCGATCTTAGTGCGCGCGGCAGGTTGGCGACCCGCTTATTGGGCGGGAATCGGGTTGCAGGTGGTCGTCGCGATTTTGGCCACGACGCTGGCCATGGGACCGCCGAGCTGGAGCGCCGCACTTGGCCGAGACAATGACCTTAAACGCGTGCGCGGCTGGACCGATCTGACTCAGCAATTGTTGCAAGAGGCTGAGCGATTGCAGCCAACCGCCATCCTCGTCGATGAGCGGGAGGTCTGGCATGGGATTGATTATTATCTGCGTGACCAACTCAACACACCGCTGATCCTGTGGCGCTATAATCCCGGTCCGAAGAGTTTCGCCGAAGGACGCGATCTGGCAGATCTCGATAGCAGCCGTGTCCTCGTTGCCAGCTTTCGATCGCACCTGCGCCCTCGGATACAGGCCGATTTTGCCACTTGGCAGCCCTCCGGTCTGGTCGGGGTGGATCTGGGTCATCGCTCGAATGGGTGCCCATTGAGACGTGAATTGCGACTCTACTTGACCTCCGATTACACCCCGCTGGCACGCACCTCGGAATGGATCGACCAATTTAAAATCGAGGATGAGAGTGGAAATCTGGTCGATACGCACATAGATCGACCCGAGCGGTGTCCGAAAGGCTGATACCGCCGCAAACTCCTCTAAATTAGACGTCTAACATCGCTACGCTTAAAGCCATTCTCGGCCCAACCAATACGGGCAAAACGCATTACGCATTAGAGCGGATGATGGGGCACGTCACCGGCATGATCGGCTTACCGCTGCGCCTACTCGCGCGCGAGGTTTACGATCGGGTGGTGCACGCAAAAGGGGTCGGGGCGGTCGCGCTCATCACCGGCGAAGAGCGGATTTTGCCGGAGCGGGCGCGATATTGGGTCTGCACGGTCGAATCCATGCCGATGGATCTCGATGTCGAATGCCTTGTCATTGATGAGATTCAGATCGCAGAAGACGAGGATCGCGGCCACATCTTTACGGATCGGATCCTGCATGCGCGCGGTCGTCAGGAAACCCTGCTGCTGGGATCAGAGACCATGCGCGCCGTGCTCAAGGATCTCGATTTTGAAATTTCAACAGATGTCCGAGAGCGGTTCTCGACTCTGTCATATGCAGGTCAGAGGAAGATTACCAAACTGCCGCGCCGCACGGCGATTGTCGGGTTTAGTGCCGACAAGATCTACGCCATTGCCGAAGTTCTACGGCGCCAAAAAGGCGGGTGCGCCGTCGTCATGGGCGGCCTCAGCCCACGCACGAGAAATGCACAAGTTGCGTTGTATCAATCGGGCGAAGTCGATTATCTTGTCGCCACCGATGCGATTGGTATGGGCCTTAATCTTGACGTCGACCGCGTCGCCTTTACCGGGCAATCGAAGTTTGATGGGCGTCGCCATCGCTGGCTAAGGCCCGCCGAGATCGGTCAGATTGCGGGGCGCGCGGGCCGCTTTCGCGATGATGGTGAGTTTGGCGAGACCAATGATTGCCCGCCTTTTGACGAAGATCTGATCCGGGCGATCGAAGATCACCGCTACCCTCCGATTACCGACCTGAGTTGGCGCAATAGCGACCTCGATTATCGGTCCATCAAAACCCTGATTGCGAGTCTGGCACAAACCAGCCCGCATCCGAGCTTGCGGCAAAACCCGCACGGCTTGGATGAATGGGTGCTGCGTCGCATGGCCGAAGATCAAGACATTGGCCCGGACGTGCGCGGGTTAAAATACGTCAAACGCCTATGGGATCTCGCCCGTTTGCCGGACTTTCGCAAGGCGGGTCATGAAGGACATGGTCGCCTCGTCCTTGGGCTGGCCGAGACGCTATCCGATCCAGACGCGCGCTTAGGGGACACCGCCATGGATACACGCTTGAAAACCCTCGACCAAACGGTGGGCAATATTGGTTTGCTGCAGCAGCGTCTGGCAATGATCCGAACTTGGACATACGCAAGTTTCCGGGATGACTGGCTTGAAAATCCCGTTTATTGGCGCGAAAGAACGCGGGACATCGAAGATCGGCTCTCCGATGCGCTGCACGAGGCGCTCACACTCCGATTCGTCGATCGCCGCACAACCGCCCTGATTGCTGGGTTGAAAAGGGAAGATCTTTTGAGCGCAGACGTATCAGAGACGGGGGAAGTGTCGATCGAAGGGCATCAAGTCGGGCGGCTCGTTGGGCTGACGTTTGAACCGGATTCGAGTGCGTCGACGCTTGAAGGCAAAACACTGCGCAGTGCCGCCCTAAAAGCGCTTGAACCTGTGATTGCCGAACGTCTAAAGGCGATCGCCGGGGCACCAGAGGCGGCGCTCACGCTATCAGAGTCCGCTCAAATTCTTTGGGACGGGACACCGGTCGCACAATTGGTGCCCGGTCCGCATTGGTTGGCGCCATCGGCGCGCCTCCTGGGCGGACAGGATGCCGAAGCGCACCAACAGGACGCCGCCCAAACCCGGCTGAATGAGTGGCTTGGCGTTGAAATTGAGAAACGGTTGCCGACGCATTTCAAACTGAAATTCACGCCCGATAGCGCTGGGCTGGATGGGCTGGCGCGCGGTTTAGCTTTCCGCCTGATTGAGGCAGGGGCCGCCTGTGATTTGCGCGGCGAAGATCGATCCTTATTGCCGGGACCTGAAGATCGCACCAAGCTCAAAGAGGCGGGCATTCGATCCGGACGGATTGCCGCCCATGTTCCTGACGCGCAAAAACCGGCTGCGCAAAGGCTCATTGCGCTTTTGCAGACGCTCGCCGATGGGCGGGCCCGTAAAACGGCGCCGGAAGGTGCAGGCAGTTTCGAACTGGATGGCAGCTGGCCAGACGAGGACCTCGCAGCACAGGGCTACTTGCGCTTTGGCAAGCGCGCCGTACGGGCAGACCTTGCCGAACGCCTGGGTTGGGAATTGTCGAAGCGCCGGAAAGAAGCGGCGGCGGCGAAATTTGAGATTCCGCCGGACCTCGCCTCAATGGTCTCTTGCCCACTCGATGATTTTCACAATGTCCTGAAAGGATTCCGTATCGCCCCAGCCGAGAAAGATCCGGAAACAGGCGCTGTGACCCTGTGGCGATTCCAGTCGAAGGCCCATCTCGACGCACAAGCTCAACGCCGTGCAGCCCGCAAAACGGCGCGTTCAAAACCTAAACCCTCCGGCCCACGCAAGTCGCCGGATCGTGCCGGACGCAAGCCAAGACCGAACCCGCATGCTGGCCGCAACCAAAGACGGCAACCCGATCCTGATAGTCCGTTTGCAGCGCTGGCGGCCCTTTTGCCGGAAAAATCCGAGCCGAAGCCTAAGAAACGAAAGCCAAGAAAGCCGAAACCGCAGCCAGATACATCAACCGCCAATGTGGCGGCTGAGCCCGTTTCCGAACAGCCAGTCTCCCGTGAGACAAAACCGCCAAATGACTGAGGCTGAACGCGACACCCGTCTTGATATTTGGTTGTGGCGCGCGCGGTTCTTTAAAACGCGCGCGCTGGCGACCGCGCATGTCGCGAGAAAAGGTGTTCGAATTACCCGAAATGGGCAAACGCGAAAAACCGATAAAGCCGGCCAACGAGTAAGCACCGGGGATGTCCTGACGTTTTCAAAAGCAAAAGCGATTGAAATGATCGAGATCATTGGCGTCGGCGAACGGCGGGGTCCGGCCCCGGAGGCGCAAAGCCTTTACAGACGCCTCGAGCCGGGCGCATAAGGGCCATATGGTAGGGATATTTTCACGACTGTTCGGCACCAACCGACCGACCGCTCCAGTGCGCGACTTAGACCCTTATGAAGCCGCGGCGGCCTTGTTGGTGGAAGCGGCTTTGGTGGATGGGGTATATGCCAATCTCGAAAGCGATATGATCGCAGAAATTCTGGTGACCAGCTTCAATATGGAAGCTGATCGCGCCGACGAAGTGCTGCAGCGGGGCGAGCGGATCGCTGAAGAGGCGACCGATACGCACGCGCTAACACGGCATGTCAAAACGCTGCCTCAGAGCGAGCGCGCAGGGGTCATTGAAGGCCTATATCGGGTCTCCTTGGCCGACGGAGAGGCTTGTAAGTACGAAGAATCTTTCATTCGTCACGTTGCGAGCCTCCTCCACATCGATGACGTCTCGCGCGCCCATGCCCGAAAGAGAGCAGAACTAAACGCACCGTGACAGTCCGGTGCATTGACTTGTCGATTGGCCAACGTCATCTGCAGCCTGAGATAGAGTTTATAGAGCCGGAATATGACTTACATCGTGATGGATGCATGCATCCGCTGCAAATACATGGATTGCGTCGAGGTTTGCCCCGTCGATTGTTTCTATGAGGGCGAGAACATGCTGGTCATCCATCCTGACGAATGCATCGATTGCGGGGTCTGTGAGCCGGAATGCCCGGTCGAGGCCATCAAACCGGATACCGAGGATGAACCGGATGCAAAGTGGCTCAAGCTCAATACGGACTATTCGAAAGTCTGGCCGAACATCACGCGGATGAAAGATCCGCCGGAAGACCGCGAAGAATTTGCGCAAAAAACCAATAAGCTCGCCGAATTTTTCAGCCCGAATCCGGGTGAAGGGGACTGATCCCCAAATCGATCATTGACTGATCGGATCGCGTTCACCGAGCAGCCAACGCAAGAGGTCGAGATAATCAAACATCAAGGACACGCCCATGACGATGATGGCGGCTAAGAGCCATCGCGCGAACAGGGTTTTTTGATGCAATCCACGCCCGCGTATTGTCAGCATGTATAAGAGTGTCGGCGACCAAAATAAAATATGCCCGAGCCCCATCAGACGTGTGAAACCGAACAGGCTATACGCCGCAAGCGTCCCGGCCATGCCAAGCAGCGTGCCGAGTAAAATCCAGCGCGCCTCAGCGTGGAACACGCTGAACATAGCGGACACGGATAAGACCAGCACCATGATCCTGACCCATATCAAAACCCAATCCGGGCTATTGGCGGACATATCCGCGTTGAATTGCTGAAGAATCTCCATGCCGCCGTCGAATCTCCTGACGAGTCGTTTTTTCGATTTATAGCTCAGAGGACCATGGATCGCCTAGTGAAACCGTGGACATTGAAGCCTTGCGCCTATCGCGCGAACAATTGCGCGCGATCTGCGAAGGCTTTCAATTCGATCGCATTGCCGGATGGATCGGTGAAAAACATCGTTGCCTGTTCGCCGGGTTCCCCTTTGAACCGGACATGTGGCTCAATGATAAACTCGACTTGATCGGCAAGCCTTTGCGCCAAATCGGTCCAGCTCGTCATATCCAGCACCAAACCGAAATGGCGCACCGGCACGGCTTTGCCATCGACGCCGGAGGTCCCAGCTGTGCTGCATTCATCGGGCGCAAGATGGGCGACGATCTGATGGCCGAAAAAATCGAAATCAATCCATTGGTCGCTGCTACGCCCTTCGGCGCAGTTCAAAACCTCTCCATAGAAGTGACGCGCAAGCGCCAGATCGTGGACCGGGAATGCGAGGTGAAAAGGCGGCATCGGCTTTGCCATTCTTTACAGCCGCGCGGCCAGACGTCGAGCTAGAGCGATGCTTGGATCATGGCCATCAAAGCTGGATCGTGCCTCATGTTTCACTTCCAACTCCAAGACGGTTCCCTCATGCATAAAGACCGTGCGCGCCCGCTCAGACTGCTGCAAATAGATGCCACCTTCGCGGAACCCGTCGAGCACTTCGATTTCAACGTGATTTTCAGACTCTAAAACGATCTCTTCTCCATCGATCAACGAATCCGACGCAGCAACGGTCAAGGGCATCTCTTCGCGAACCTCGTCTGCGGCACCCACTGCTTCATCGCCGTCAGGTGTTGAGAGCACCGCGAAGGCTTCATATGCGTGCTCGTCTGACGCCCAGGCATCAACAGTTAAAACGACCATGTAAGCATCCTCGGCGCGGAATGCGCGCGCATCATAGATACAACGCCCAGATGCCGTACCGTCTGCGTCCAGCGTGTCAGAAATGTCTTCCGATGACAGAAACTCAACCCCTGGAAAAACCGCTGCGAAGTCTTTGTCTTGCAAAAGCGCGCAAGGGCGTTGCCAAGTGACCGCCGCAGGCGGTGGTGTTCCTGACTCTTTTTGAGCCACGCTCCTCGCCGCGTTTAGCGATGATGCATCGCCCCCATTGCCGCAACCGGGTAGGCTGAGCATCGCGGCACCCGCACACAAAAAGGATAATCTACGCATTTCATGCTCCCACTGAACACGCGCGGTACGCTAGTCCCCGACGCAAAGCGGAGCAAGGGCTGGCGGCACGCTGGATGCATATTTCGGCAGCGAAACGAATAATTGTCCGCCGACAAGTATTCTTTGCGCCGACCGGGGGCGAGAATTAATCAACATGCAACATAAAGTTGTTACTCCCCACCGTGCAAATGAATATCAGGTGGTGTTTCAAATGGTAGATGAGCCTCTCGCCAATAAAGATGACCGCGATCAAATAAAATCGAAACCGTCCAGCACCTGGGATAGGGGGAAGTCAGCCTTCAAGCTGATTGTCGAACATAGCACGCCAGCGGATCCGAAATCATATGCCGTCTGGTATGAGTATACATCGCAGTCCAATCTTGATCTCAAAACCTCGATTGATGACATCCTCGCCAAAGGGGACCAAATCACAGCGGCTGAGATTCTGCAGCTTTACGAAACTTATATTCAAGCGCAATCGAACACCGAAGCGCATCTCGAAACCATTAGTCGCGCCATCCAAAATGAAGTCGCAGACGCCCGTTCCTTGGTCACAGAGGTGATTTCCAACACAGACGATTATGTTTCCTCGATGGATAAGGCGCGGGGTCTGTTGCCGCCCGACTCGTCGCAAGAGCAAATCACCAGTGCCATTGATGGCATCATCGAGCAGAGCCTAAACTCGAAACAGTCCGCGAAAAACATTCAAGTTGCGCTTGAGAGTAAGCATGATGAAATCATCCAACTCAACTCGCGTGTGGTCCAATTGCGCGAGACCCTGATGCGCGATTCGCTGACCGAACTCGTCAACCAAAACAAGTTTGAGGCCCTGCTCGAAGAACGCGCGGCCGAAGCGGTCGCTAATGGCTATTCCCTCACGGTTTTGTCGCTCAGCCTAACAAATGTGGCCGAGCTCAATCGCTTGGCCGGAATGGACATCTCCGAATTCATCCTCAAATCCTTTTCCGGGATCATGCGCAAAGTGGTCAAGGATGAAGGCGTCTGCGCCCGCTTTTCCGGTGCGGAGTTCGCAATCCTGTTGCCGCGCGCCGTATATCGCGACGCCAGTAAAGTGGCGAAACTGATCATTGAAGAGCTGGAAACGTTCAAAATCGTCAAGAAGCCGAGCAATCAGCTGGTCGGCCATATTCAATGCGCAATGGGCGGATCATCGCTTCGCGCGGGTATGGGACATCTGGACCTCATCCGCGCCGCCGCAGCGCAAGCCGAGGAAGCGAAACTGTCCGAGGCAAGCGCCGTGAAATTCGACCTGGCACATCATCAAGCGGCCTAATACGGGATCATTTCGACGCGGCCGCGCGAAACGTCGACTGCCGCTTATTTCGGAAGTTTGGCAATATGCGCACGCGGGCGCCGACGCGTGACAGCCTGACGCCCTTCACCGCGCCGATCATCGGTCTAATTCCCGTCTTGGTAGCCAGGAAATGAACATGCAAGTATTCGAAACCATCGGGATTTACGCGGTTGCGCTTCTGCTTGGCGGAATGGTGTTTTTCCCATCTGTCGTCGCGCCGACCGTGTTTAAAAGCTTGAGCGCTGAAAATGCCGGGGCGTTTTTGCGGCGGCTGTTTCCAACGTATTATGTGTTTGTCATCGCGACCTCTCTGCTGGGCGCCGCGGCCCTGTTCTCGCGTCCCGCGATCGCCGTCACGCTCGCTCTTATTGCGGCATCGACTCTGGCAGTACGACAAATATTAGTGCCAAAAATCAATGCCTGGCGGGACCAGGAGCTGGCAGGCGATGCCGCGGCAAAGCGGCATTTCGATTTAGGTCACCGCGCGTCTGTGATCATCAACCTCGCGCAGATGGCAGCCGCCATTTGGGCGCTATGGGTGTTGTCGACATAACGAAAATGAGACCGTCTCGAATACCGCCCGGCCCAAACCAAGAAAGCGTCTGGGACTATCCACGTCCCGCCATCGCCGAACCTGTCAGCGCACGCCTGCGCATTGAGTTTGCTGGCCGCACGATCGCTGATACGAGCGCTGGCATTCGAACGATCGAAACCAGTCACCCCCCGACTTACTATTTCCCGCGTTCTGATGTCGATACTGGGGTATTGAGACTAAGCCAGCATCGCAGCTTTTGCGAGTGGAAAGGCCAAGCGGAATATTTCGATCTCGTCCTAGGCGATCGGATATCGCAAGACGCGTGCTGGTCATATCCGTCGCCAAGCCGATCTTTCGCTTCGATCACAGGTTTTATTGCCTTCTATCCGGCGCGCGTCGACGCTTGTTTCGTGGACGATGAGCGCGCCAGACCCCAACCCGGGCACTTTTATGGCGGCTGGATTACCAACAGCGTGGTCGGACCGTTTAAAGGGGACCCCGGCACGTTACATTGGTGACCGCGTCAGCCGCCTCCAGCCCATTACGCCCCAAACTGCCAAGAAGCGGCAATTTTGAAGTTTGCCCCGGGTTCAGCAACACCCTCGAAGACGCGCTCATAGGCTTCGTCGAACACATTGTCGACGCCAATATCGAGCCTGAGACCCGATGCGAATTCCGGCTGCAAGGTCGCGTAAATATCGACGATCGCATAAGCGTCGCGCTGGTCTTGCAGCGTAAACCCATCTGAATCATCGGCAACCCGCTGCTCAAAAGCGGTCGCGTGTTGGACCCGGAAACCAAACAGGGAATTCCATTGCGGGACCTTAAACCCGACATCCAAAGCGACCCGATCCGGTGTTAGAGAACCAAGATCGGATCCATCCGACAAGTCTTTTCCTTCAATCGAAGAGAATGCGGCACGGGTGAAGAAGCGATCGGAATCATAATAAAGTTCGGCTTCAAACCCTTCCAACTCTGCTTCACTGATATTCTCAGAGTCGGATGTGCCCCAGTTACAGGGTTGGAAAAATGGTGGCGCGAAACAAGTTCTGGCGGGCGTCACATCCACCGACAAATCGATCAAATCCTCGGCCTCGGTCTTGAAATAACTGACCTTTGCCTGGAGCCGGTCGGACGGCATCAAAATCTGCGCTAAATCAATCCCCGTACCAAACTCTATGGTCTGCGTTTTCTCGGGCACCAGATCTGGGTTAGGAATAAAATTGTTCGGCGCTTGGACGAAAGACCCTCTTTCCGGAGCAAACAATACAGGGTGCGGAAGTTGAAAGTGGACACCGTCGAGATAAAGCTCATTAATCGATGGGGCGCGAAACCCTTCCGCATAAGAGCCGAAAAGCCGCAGCCAATCGGCCCCTTCTGGCGCGAAGCTCGCGGCGAATCGCGGAGAGATAGCATCATCAGAGTTCTCATCCTCCGGCGCCACGGAAGATGAGCTTTCGAACTCATCATATCGTACACCCGGAATCACAACGAAACGGCCAATTTGAGTTGGCACAATGGCCTCGACTTGAGCGAACACGCCCGTAAACTCGCTCTTTCCATTCGGCACGCCGCCGCGCGTCCCGTCATCAGTCTGATCATCGGTGCCCGCTTGTTCGTCTTTGTACCAGTCGCCACCAATCGTGAACGTCGTTTCCGCACCGCCGAGCGTGAACCGCGATGCGTTCCGGACCGACACGCCATTGGTTTCGATATTGCGCACCACCGTTCGTGGGAGGGTTGCGTCAAACTCATCAACATCACTTTCGGTCTGATAGGCGATGCCGACGAAATCGATCCAATCATTGTCGCTTGGATTGAAATTCACCCCCACGCGGAACGTGTCTGTGATGATCTCCTTTTCGACATCGCGATCAGAAGGATTGTCGCCCAAACCGGCCAGACCTTGGCCGTTGTTCGGCTCAATCGCGGTATTGGCAAAGCGCTGCCACGACCCCTCAATGATGAGCGCCTCGGTAAGCGCATATCCGCCTTTGACCAAGGCAGTCTCAATATCATCATCCGAGGGCAGGTCGACGCCTGATCCAAGCTCGATATCGCCAGACTGTCTGATCCCAAAACTCGCTAAGCCATCAAACCCGGCTTGGCGGGTATATGCCGTGAGCGATGCGACCGTTTCATCATTGACGCTTTGATAGCCGAGATGCGTACGTGCGCCCCAGATCTGATCATCGGTCAACACATCATCGGCATCGACGCTTTCCAAGGCGAGCACGCCACCAACCGCGCCCGATCCATAAATCGCCGACGCCGGGCCCCGGACAATTTCAGCGGTTCCAATCAAGTCCGGATCGACGAAAAAGCGACCATCATGCGCTGAGGTGAAGCTCTGGCGCGCGCCATCCAACAATACCAAAACGTTTTGACCGGACAACCCGCGGATACTCGGCTGTTCGCCTGTGCGCCGCGGGCCACCCGCAAAGTTAAGGCCTGGCACGTCTCGCAAAGCGTCTGAAATCGAAGACGGTGTCACGCGTTGTAGCGCGTCACGATCGATCACAGTGACTTGTCCGGGATAATCAAACACTGGCAAAGGGTTCGAGGTGCCATAGACCGTAACCACGTCTTCGCGCTGTTCGGCCTCTTCATCTGCGTCATCTTGTGCTGCAGCGGTCGATAGTATAGACAGAGCCGTTGTCGAAACGAGCGCAAGCTGAAAATATCTTTTTGTTGCGCAATACATCCTCTTTTCAGAGAAATACATTATCCTGAAACCTCAAAAACTGAAAATTGATAAGTATTTTGACGATCAGATTTCCCGCTATACGCCGAAGACCGCGATTGCAAGTCATTTTCAATTGGATTAGGGTCTGAGAAATACTTTTGAGACACTAGGAGAACGTCCAATGACCTCAACGCGATTGGGCCTGCTGTCTGCGACAGCGCTGGCCGTCTTTGCGCTATTCGGCTGTGCGACGAGCCCCTCATCGGCGCCGCTGGCAAGCGCCGAAACAGAGATCGACGAGACGGCCACATTCGAACAAGACCGGGCGTCGATCCTCGCAATGGCGGGCGACTATAAAGTGACGTTTGATTTCACGGAGACGGTGTCGTTTATCCAGGGCTATGAGTTGAAAGAGCCGAAACTCTCCGGCGCGCATGAATCGGTTCGCGTGATCGAAGATCGCGGGGACTATATCAGCCTGCAACACTTGCTCGTGGTCGGCCCAGACGACTCGCCATTCGTGATCAAACACTGGCGCCAAGATTGGCAGTATGAACCGGCCCGCGTCTTAATCTTTGTCGGCGGCAATGCCTGGGAATGGCGCGAGGTTCCGGCATCTGAGCGCGCTGGAACGTGGTCGCAAACCGTGTATCAAGTCGATGACGCGCCGCGCTATGGCGCCGTCGGCACATGGTCGTATAGTGACGGCATCGCCGAGTGGACGCCGCCAAAGGAATGGCGGCCTTTGCCACGCCGCGACATGACCACTCGCGACGATTATCATGCGGTGGATGCCGTCAACCGACACGTGATCACGCCGACCGGCTGGGTGCACGAACAAGACAATTCCAAGCTCATCCTTGATGGACCGCCGCAAGTTTTGGTCCGCGAAGTTGGCATCAACACGTATCAAGCGTTTGACGATTATCCGACCGCGGCCGCCGACGCCTATTGGCAAGCCACGGCAGACTATTGGGCCGGCGTGCGAGCCCATTGGGACGCGATCGGCGCCGAGCATGAGCGGTTTGCCATCACCATAAAAGGCGAAACCGAGGATCTGTATATGCCGCTGCTTACCCTGGCGAGCGCCGTGCAAGAGGGCGAAACCGAGGTCGCGCCCGCAATTGAAGAGGCGCGCGCGGTGATTGATGGCTTCGTCACGCCCGAGATTGGCGCCCTCGCCGATCGCTTGCGCCCGACCACCAAACTGGCAAGCGTCACGTTTTGACCGCAGCCTGGCCGCGGACGCTGAGCGCGATGCGGGGTCGGGCTTTGTCCTCGCCCTGGCAATGTGCCAGACTGGCCCTGATCAGTGTCGCCTTAGGCGGGTCGAGCCTTCTTGCGATGGCGCAGACACCGCCCGATCCGGGAGCCGCAAACGTGCAAGTCCATTATCTTGAAATCGTCACGCCGAGCGTGGACGCAACATGCCAAGCCCTCGCCGCGCAGCATGGCGTCACCTTTAGCGATCCCGACCCAATGCTCGGCAATGCCCGTGTCGCAGCGCTCGCCAATGGCGGGCGGATCGGCGTTCGCGCCCCAATGCGCGAGGATGAAGCGCCAGTGGTGCGGCCGTACACGCTGGTCGATGATATCGCGGCCGCCCTCGCCGCGGCCGAAGCGGCGGGCGGTATGGTCGCCATGCACGCGACTGAGATCCCGGGGCAGGGCAAATTCGCGATCTATTTTCTCGGCGACATCCAGCACGGCCTCTGGGAAAAGTGAGCGGCCGCGGAGCGTCGCCCTAGGGCCGCTCTTCCCAGACGTCATCCGGGACCTCGCTCATCCCCGCGCAGGCGGGGATCTCCCTCGGCATGCTCAGACCGGCGCACGAGATCCCGGATCACGTCCGGGAGGCACGGATAAAATCGGGAAATCCCACGCCACGCCCGGAACCCTCGGGCATGCGAAAGCGCCTCACGGGCGAAAACCCTGAGCGATGAAAGGCTCGGCGCGCTTTGAAACAAACGCGACATGACTGCCGCTCTCTCGAGACGGCGTTAAGCGCTTGTTCAAAGCGCGCCGGCGGCGGCGTATTTTCACCGTTGGTTCCCCGGATCACGTCCGAGGCCACCCCGGGGGGTTTGCTCTTACAGCCATGACAGCTCGCCTTCACTCATCGGAGGAAGGACTCGCGCCCCCGACCAGCACCGCAGCTTGGGACCGGACCCCAAAGCCACCGCCGCTGGACCACCGCTCCCCACCCCAATCCAGCCGATCCGGACCAGCCTCTCATCAGGCGGAGATGCGGGGGAGCTTAGCGGGGCGTGAAGGCGGTCGGATTGAGGCGGGGCGTGGCGGGCTTGCTGGGGTGAGGACACGCTGGCGAAGTGCCGGGGGCGCGCGCGGTGAGGGATGGATCAGCGAGCAAAAAAAGACGTAAGCTGAATGTCCGCTTTCGGCGTAAAGCTGACGTTAGCGAGCGTCTTAAAACGCCTTAGAACGGTCGTTCATAGTCTTTTCTGCGGGTCGGGAGCGGACGTCGTGAACTAACGAAGCGCCCAGCTCTGCTTTGCCACAAAAATTAATAGCGCCAGAACTAAATCGGAATCCTCTAAACTCTGCCCCACACAGAATTCTCCTAGAGGTTATGAGCGTTACCATCATTTGGTCTCAGGTCAGAGTGTATAGGGTTTTTTCTGCGCCCACTCCGTAGAAATTCGGCGTTGCAAGTGTTATCTCCGGCCGCTTTGACAATACCCGGTTCTTGGCTCCATTTTGTAGGGAGCTTATATATCGCCGGAGCGGAAATTAGGACGCATCTAGGCAATCCTGGTTACTTGCTTCTGCCACACTGTTCAGCAACATAATCGATTGGAAGGTTTGGAATGAAATGGGGATTTCGATGAACTGGCTCAAGATCTTCGTTTCGTTTTTCACGGGACTCGTATTTCTTTGTCTGCCGTCAAATGCCCAAATCGTTGGTTCTGAGCGACTCAAACGCGAAGCCAACTCAATTTTGTTTGTGGCTGCGACGAGAGGTGATCCAGCCCCTGAGATGCTCGATTTGTATGCCACAAATGCTGCTGGCGAAATCAGCTTAGCCTGTGGCGAGTTTTTGTCCGTTGTCGAATCGCTGGGGCTTGCCAATGCACAGTTACAAATCGCTTTGACCTGGACTGAGCAATCTGTTCGCAACTATATTGACTACTCGGCTTTAGCCCAACAACCCGGCACGACCGGAACCGATATTGCCTTGGGAATGGCTAAAATATACGCGCCGACAGCGATCATCGGTGTCCTTAGCGAGGACATTCGCCGCCACACTCGAAACAAGCTTGAAGAAGGATGTGCATCCGAGGGTGTCAAACGCGTCACGGACGCTATTCAGGCACATGTCAGGTTACGGTTTTTGGAAGGCGCTGAGTCCCTAGTTAACCTGCTTAACAAAGCGTCCGCATCGGCTCAACCACAGCAAATCGAGCCTTTTCCTTGTCCGGACTTCGATCGCGCGTGTTTCCGCGACTATGGTTATCGGCGCATCAACGATCTCGTGGGAGGAGATGCCAAGATCTACACTGCAGATTTTGCCAACCAAGCTGATGAGGTCGACGAGGTCGGCTTCGGTCTCGCGGGTTGGATGGCTTTGGTTTCTGAAAGAGGCCAGACGCCAAGTGCCGTTCCGAAATTGGAGTATGATCGTTTGCATAGCAACCGCCATTTCAGATATTCGGCGATGCTGTGCTACATTGCGAAGCAAGAAGATGAGTGCGCAACGCTAAAGGGGTTTGATGGGACGATAGCTCTGAACCAAGAACGGGGTTCTGTCGAATTCCCAAGGCGATTATTCAGCACTGCTGCGCCACTTATGCTTGTAGGGGATGGATATGATGACGCTGCAGCGATCTTCGACCAGCTTGGCGAAGGCGGGGTGCTGGAGGCATTTGATCCGAACACCAATGTCATAAATAGCCGAACTTACTTACACTTTGCAGCAAACCGTATCCGGGCTGGTGATCAAACATCGGCGCTTCGCTGGCTGAATTTGTTCAAGGCCCGAATGAACAGAGAGTTTGATGGGCAAACCCTCGCTGTGCCGGGATTGATGTATGATGTTGCCCAGCAATATGCGGATCGCTTTCAGGACCAAATGACAGCCTATCAACACGGATGGGATGACATCATTGTCGAAGCCCGTTTGCGCACCGCGATCGCTAGAGGTTTGGCCGATCTCAATGTCGCTAATAATGTCTGCGCTGATGTGGCGGCAGGTCGATACAATACAAAAGACGATCGCGGTTACGATATTACGGATCGTTTGCTTGGCACGTGCGGCCAAACGTTTGCAGCGCTTCGAGATCGCACGGGCTTTGATCGGACGATGGAAAATCTGAAACGCATTAATGGGCGCGAGATCGCCCAGATTCGGGCGCTGGCAGGGGGTGCGATAGCGTTCGGTGACCGACAATTGCTTGAAGAAGCCCAAAGGCAGCGGCGCAGAATACCCGCCACGGCAAGTTACGTGACCGACGATGCGGATCGGCAGATTGCGCTCGCGCTCGCTGCATCTGGTAACCTTACTGCCGCTTGGGAACTGGCAGGTCGAATGGTTCATGTAAACAATGAGTTGCGCGTTAAATTCGAGCTCGCTCAGGGAGTGCTATGAACGCTTCAGCTGATCGCGACCGCAGCTGGCCTGACCGTATTTGGCGTTGTCGATAGAATTGGGTGCTGTCTTTCTAATGCTAAATTATCTCCGTTATTTTTAAGGATAGGGTTCTTATCCAGAAATAAATCACACCGTTCCGCGAAAACGATGTTCAAATCCATCTGTAATGGGTTGTCTGACGCCGGAAGCGGATATCCGTCTAATCGTGTTTTCCAGGAAACCCAGCCAGGGCGAGCATTTTCCGAAGTCTCGCAAGCTCCAACGCGTTCGTCTGCCTTGCATTGATTGTTATCAGATCAGACCTCGCTCGTCCCTGAGCGTCTCGCAGACGAAACGTCGTTCCGTTTTCGCGGCTCACAAACTCAACATCAAAGTCTGGCCGCATGTTCTTAAGTTTTCTCAACAACGCTGCTTGAAACTGCGGTGTTCCGGGGCGGGATGACTCAGACATCGGTCGGCGTTAACAGTTTTCGCCGAACCACACCAGTTCGATAATGCCCACATCGGCGCGGGAAGCGGACTCCATATCTCGGCGCAGTTATAGATGCTTGGCGAAGAATGGAGATAGAAAGCCAAACGTGAGTCCAATGCCGCCGAATATGATCACGGTCATGAAGCTCTGCTCTCTCGCTATGGCCAGAGCAATGGCAACACCACCTGCGATCACCGCACAGGTTAGCGGTCTCGCCGGCCATTTTTCAGAGTCGAAATAAGGCAAAGCAGCGAACCCTAAAAAGGCACCGAACCCTCCGCGCATAAGGAACTGTTCGACATTAAGGCTCCCGATCAAGCCAAGCACTCCAAATAACAGTCCGAGGCCAAATACGATGCAAACTGCTTCATAGTCGATTTCCATGATCGAGTATTGCGTCGGCCCGTGCGCACATTCAAGCTACGACGACCGTTAAGACGCAGTGAGCTGACGTCCGCATCGGGGGCAAAAGCGAACATTGATCAAGCGAAAATAGCCTAGATAGGTTATTATCGGAGTGGATGTTTTTACATTGATTCTCCAATTCCACTTTGAAAGTCCAACTCGATGTTATTCTCCGTCATAGAGTATTCCGTTTGGGAGATTTTCCCTTGGAAGCTATTTGCGGTCTTTTATGGAATTTCAATCATACTGATTGCGTTTCCTCAGCTGTCACGGTGGTGGCCATTTTCTAGTTTTTCGCTTTTATCGAAGCTTGGACGTTGGAATGGCATCGCAACTTTTTGCTTAGTCACATTTATTAGTATCCCTCACTTTGCCATGACTTCTGCTCCCCTCGCAGCACAAAAGAAGGCTCTCAACTCAGGACAGTACTTTATTGTCGAGGCAGTCTTTGACGGTGCGCGGCCCGAGAAGAGTGTTGCAGGTGTGACAGTGCCGGAGACAAGCCTTTCATTCGACGGGGTGCAATACGACGTACCCGGATCGCTTCATGGCAGCGCGACTCTTCTCCCAGAAATTCGTGATCAGCTGAAAACGGGACGTTACTACAGACTGAGCATTTTTGAAAACACGGTGCTTCAGATCGAGGTCGTTGGCTGACGACCGCTTAGACGCCGAAAGCAGATACTGGCAATTTTTCCATACCGCGATACCGAAATACTATGGAACAAAGGCTTTTGGATGCAGTAAGGCTAGCCTGGGGGTGGGTTGGCATTGAACCAAAGCAGGTTGTAGCGGTGAATGCGTTCGGGAACCTACTCCTCAGAGACACTGCTGGACGGTATTGGCGAATTTGTCCTGAAGAGTTGTTTGCGAAAATCGTCGCCGACAACGAGCAGAGTTACAACGCCTTGATGGCGGATGCTGATTTCCTAGAAAACTGGGAGATGGTTCGTTTTGTCGAAATTGCTGTGAGAAATCTCGGAGCAACGGATACCG
>JBCCXW010000035.1:0-27531 GCA_039191105.1 Pseudomonadota bacterium | reverse complement strand
TTCGGCGGCGCCTGCTGCACCCCAAGCGCTTGACGCAGGATCGAGAAAACAATCACCATGAATGGCAAACATGTGACCATCATGGCGATGCCAGGCACCAAGGACAAAATGGTGACGAACAAGAAAAGCTGGATCACCGTCCCGCTCAAGCCTTGCCCATCGCCGAACAGGCCTTGCAAGGCGTCACCGGCCGAGTCCGGGCTGACCTGTGCGGACGCCAGGCCAGTGCTGGCAAACAGAACCAAAGCGGTCGCCAAAAGGGCGCGGAGCCCAATTGTACGCGCAACCGCCAGCGGGATGCTAGGCATCATCTTGTTCCTCGATTTGGGTCAAGCGCACACCGATCGCGCCATCCTCCAATTCGATCAATTCGCCATGCGCGATGAGACGATCGTCAACCAAAAGTTCGATCGGGTCTTCGATTTTCGCGGTTAAGGGAATGATGGTATCGGGCTTCAGCTGAAGCAGTTCCGCGACACTCAATTTCTTTTGACCAATGGAAACGATGACGTTTACGGGCAAGCCATAAATCGAGCGTTTGAATTGGTTTTCCGGCGATACACTGCGGCGTTCTGACTCACCGACCACGGCTTCTACGGTTTCTGGTTCAGACATTTTGTCCCTCTTGTCTATCGGTGGGGCCGTGCAGTCGGCCGAGGCTAGACTCTAAAAACGCATCCATATCGAATTGCAGCCCGCCATCGCCCCAATCGATCTCGACAAGGATGGCATCGCCCTCCGCAGTGGGGTGCACCTCACAGATCTCGCTCAGCTCTGGCGATGATTGCAGCGCGCGGTGAAAGGCGGATTCAAAGTGCACCGGCACGCGCAGCTGCAAGCGCTCAATATCAGGCGGTATCATTTCACCAATGGCGCGGACGATTTCCTCGCCCAGAAAGGCTTCCGACAGAGCCGGAAAGGCCGCGCGCAAAAACTCTGCGACAGCTTGCTGACTGTGCGCTAAGGCGGCTTGCTGCAATCCTTCCATAGCGGTGCTGAGACTATTGAGAATGGCGCCTGTATCGATCTCGGGCAGCCCGGCACGGGCGCCCTCTAGTAGCGGCGCTTCGGCATCAAGTGTTGTGTCCGCGGGCGCGCCGTCTTCCGCTTCGATCGTAAAATCGTTCGGCTCCGCCGCATCATTCGGCAGAGCCGGGTTCTGTTTGAGCGTCGGCGCCGGCGCATGGGTATGAAAGCGCGGCAGGCTGAGCGGCGTTAATCTACTCATTGGCGGCCGCCTTCCGGTCTTCCTTCAGCCAGTCCTGCAGCAGCGCTGCGGTTTGTTCCTGATTTTCGCTGGTATAGTCCTTTAGATAGTCAATCGGATCACTCGCGGATCCAAACAGATCTGCGTCGGCCCCGCCATCCGCACCCCCAACTTGACCGGCAGCCGCACCGCCAAGCGCCGCCGCGCCAGCGCCCGAGGCAGCACCGCTGGCGAAGATTGGCCGCATGACACCAAAGCCAAGCGCCAGCACAATCAAACCTAGAAACATCGCCTGTACAGCGGACCAAAGATGCTGCTCGATCAACCGCTGTAAGAGCCCAGGGGCGGGTGTCATTTCAACTTCGGGCACCGGTTGGAACGGCATCAGTTCCACAGTCAGTGTATCGCCGCGTTCTTGATCAAGACCGGCGGCATTGCTGACCAAGGCGGCAAAGTTTTGCCGCACCTGTTCCAATGCCTCAGCCGCATTCGGGCCAGCCAAATCGATGCCCAGCACCTCTTGATTTAACAAAACCGCGATCGAAACGCGTTCGATCTGTCCGGGCATGCGTTCAGTTTGTGTCCGCGTTTCATTGAGTTCGTAATTGACGGTCTCGGTCGATGCTTTGCTGGTGCTTTCGCCTTGTCCGCCCGCCCCAGCGCCTTGCGGCAGATTGCTGGCCACGGTGAGGCCGCGCGGACCGCCTTGATTGGTGGCGTTCGAATCATTGGTTGTGCGCGACCGGATAACCCGCGACTCTGGGTCGAAGCGCACATCCGAAATCATCGTTCGTTCGCGGCTGACATCGACATTGACCGAGACCTCAGCATTGCCATCGCCAAGCCGAGCAAATAGTAGACGTTTAATCTTTTGTTCCAGCGCACCCGCTTCATCCTCGGCGACCACAGAAGGGGCTTCTGCGACCTCCGTGTTTGGCCCGGCGAGAATGCCATGAGCTGGATCAATCACGGCAACATCTTCCGGATTTAAACCAGCCACCGCGAGCGCGACGAGATATTGGATGGCCTCCGCTTGGCCGGTGCTCAACCGCCGCGCCGATGATAGCGTCACTGAGGCGGTCGGCGTCGGCTGTGTGCGCGAAAAACCTGAGCGCAGATTGGCGCCAATATGCACCCGCGCCGAATCGACACCGGGCGTGGTCAAAATGGTCCGCGTCAGCTCGCCTTCTTTGGCTCGCCAATAGGCGGCATTGTACATTTCCGAAGTGACCGAAAATCCGTTCACATCATCGAGCAATTCATAGCCTTGGATCGACTGACGCGGCAGCCCATCCCGGGCCAAAGCAAAGCGCGTTTTGTCGCGAACATTATTAGGGATAAAGATCGCTTCGCCGCGAATTTCATACGGCACATCCAATTGCTCCAATTCGGTGATCACTTCACCGGCGCGGACCGGATCCAATCCCGCGTAAAGCAGCGACATTGGCGGGGTGAGCGTTGAACGCACCAAAAACGCCATCGCCGCCAGAACGCCCAGCACTGTGGCGGCCAGCAGGATTTGACGCTGCAACCCAAGGGCACGCAGATTGGCAATAAACCCCATCTCAGTTTCCGTTTTCTCGCTACGGTTGAACTTGGTTAATTTCTCAGCCGAAAGCGTTAAGGCTTCCTTTACTAGGAATTGATTTAAACAGGAAAACTACTCCAGGTTTATTGAGGCTCCTATGAGTGAAAAAGCGGACGCAGAGAAAGACGCCGCCACCCCACAAAAAGGGGGGCTAAACATGATGGGTCTATTGGTCCTCGGCGTCGCCTGCGCGACCACATCCTTCGCCAGCGTTTACTTCTTCGCCCCCGCTCCGACCGTCGCCGAAGCCGCGACCGAAATGCCCGGGGAGATGATAAAGGCGGAAGCCTCTGAAGTTCTGAAGCAAGATCTGACTTATACACCGGTCCAAGAGATTTTGATTACCATTGGCCACGCGCCAGCGACACGTTATCTGAAAATGCAAGTCTCACTCGCCACCGAGCGCGGGGATGCAAGAAAAGTCAGATCTGCAGAAACCGCACTGATTGATGCGTTCCTGCAATATTTACGCTCCATCGAGGTGGAAGACTTTGAAGATCCGGGATTTTACAAGCACATGCGCGAGCAGCTTGGGAGGCGCGCGGATTTAATCCTCGGCAATGGCGTCTCGCATGGCGTTTATATCACTGAGTTTTTGGTCAGGTAACGCTTATGCCAGTGTCCGTCTTTGATATCGCGATCATTTTGATCTCTTCCGTCGCATGCCTCTACTGCATCCTCCTCAGTCGCCGTTTGCAAGCGCTGCAAAATACGCGCAATGGGCTCGGCGCAACGATTAAAGCGCTGTCGGATTCGATTAGCGCTGTGTCAGCGACCACAGATGAAACACGCTATCATGCTGGCGAACTCGCGTCGCGGTTGGCGAGGCTGATTGAAGAAGCGAAAACCTCTTGCACCCGCGTTGAAGGGCTGATCGAGGACTTACGCCAAACCGAGGACCGCCTCGCCGTCACGGCGCCCTCGCCCATGGCGCCGCCGGCGCCAGAGACCGTGACAGAAGACACCGCCCTGCCCTCGGCTGAGCGCTTGCAAGAAATCTCTGCGCTGATGGAGCGGCTAAAGCACCTCACGGAGGAATCGGTACAGCAAGCGGAACAGGCATCATCCGGCTTGCGACCGCTGCCAACGCAATTGCGATCGCGGATGAAAGTCGTCTAAGGCATGGCGATCAAAGCGACCAAACGCACAAACGTCCTCCTGACACTCGGCGTTTTGTTCACCCTCGGCGCGGCCACGCGCTTGGTTCCAAGCACGTTCGCCAATGCCACGGAAGCCGACGCTGAGGCGGATGCCAAACCGGAGCAAAGGCAGCTCGCGATGTCAGACTTGCCCGAAGCGTCACCCCTGCAAGTGGCTGGTCAGATCTGTTTTGACGAAGGCTTTTCAGCCGAGCTTGCCGCTGACCAACGCCGTTTGGAAGGCGCGAGCGATCAAATGATCACCCGCGAATTGGAACTGAAAGCCTGGGAAGCAGAATTGGAGCAGACGCGCTCAGATCTCGCGGCCCTGCAAGCAACTTTGGATACGCGCTGGCAAGACATGCAAGCCTTCGCGGGCGAAGACCTCAACCACTTGGCACAAATGTATGGCGCCATGAAACCGGACCAAGCGGCGATCATTTTTGACCAAATGGATCCGGGATTCGCCGCCGGGTTCTTGCGCCTGCTGAACAGCGAGCAAGCCGGATTGATCATGGCGAATATGGAATCGCAGCAGGCTTATATTGTCAGCGTCAGGCTCGCGAGCCTGAATGAAGACTTAAGGCGCGATGATTCTTAACCGATCGTGCGAGAGAACACCCTCACTTAGTACTACTTAAACTAGAATTGGCCTCGATATTGCTTCCAGGAGGCGCATTAACCATTGAATGCGCTTCACAAGATGGCCAAGGCTCAGTCTGCATCTGATAAACACTTCATCCGGCAAACCTGGATCACGCGTGACGACCTGCGCGCCAATCGCGATTTGGTCTATGTGTTTGGGGACAATGCCGCGCATGAGGGCCAGCGCGGCTTGGCGCGGCAAATGCGCGGTGAGCCAAATGCGCACGCGATTTCCATCAGTTGGGGACCGCATGAACCGTTTTCCCTGATCACTTCCGAAGCGGCGATTACACGGATCGAGCAAGATGTCGCCGCCTTGGCCGCGCGTCAAACCACACTGATTGTTTGGCCGCTCTTCGGGATAATCCCCGAGTTTCAGAGCATTCCAGAAGAGTTACGGCTGTACTTGCGCCGGATTGTACATCAGAAGTTTTCGCTCAGCGATCCGGTTTGACGCCTGTATTCCATCCCCGAAAACTTCCTTGATTAACCATAATTAAAACTACCTACAGTAGAAATCCGGAAAAGCTTTTTGATGGGGATTTCAATGGCGTCCGTCGCACACGCAACCACTCCCGAACCGCATACCGATGCGCCGGTGACCGATCGCGCTCAGATTTTTCAGCATTGCAAGGCCGCATTTGACGAGATCCAAAAGCATGGCACGCCGCCGGATCCGACCACGTATGCGCTTTGGTATGCCTATGTCTCGCGTGAGCCCGCGGGTGTTCGCTTGGCGATCGACAAACTCTTGGCAGCCGGCGGCGGCCTCGACAGCTATGAGTTAACGGAAATCCATCGCGAGTTCCTCGCCACCAGCGAAGCCGAAGAAGCCAATCAGGCCATCGGCAAGGAATTCGAAGACAATATGCAAAGTGTCTCGAAATTGCTCGAAAGTGGAATGACCCAGAACGCGCATTTTCGAACCGCTCTGGACGATTTAAGCGCCGCCCCTGCCGGGCCCGACCCAGAACAAGGCTTTAAGTCTCTGCTGGGCCAATTGATGGCGGAAAGCCAAAAAATGGCGGTCGCCTCCACGCGCCTCACCGAGGGCTTGCGGGCAACGCAAGAACGGGTCCAGGAACTCAATGCCGAGCTTGAGCGCACACGCCAGCAAAGCCTGCTCGACCCACTGACATCAGTCGCCAATCGCCGCGCCTTTGAATCCCGAATGAAATGGCAGATCGCAGACGCCGAGGAGAATGGCTCGAAATTCTGTTTGGTCCTGGCTGACCTCGATGAGTTCAAACGAGTCAATGACAATCTCGGGCATCAAGCCGGTGATGAAGTGCTGAAATTCTTTGCCGCGACTTTATTTGAGCATACCAAAGGCTCAGACCTGGTCGCGCGCTATGGCGGCGACGAGTTTGCGATCATTCTACCGAATATTGAGATCATGGCGGCTTACAATCTGATGGTTTCGGTCAAGCATAAGTTCGAAGGTTCGCGCGCCTCATCCATGCAGTTCAGCGCCGCGACGGCCAATGCCACGGCCTCATTCGGGATCGCCGCCTACAAGTCGCGCCAGACCGTCGAAATGTTGGTCACAGCAGCGGACACGGCACTCAATCGCGCCAAGTCACTTGGCCGCAACCGGGTTTGCGCAGAAGGCCTGTCCTAGCGACGCCGCTTAGGCCGAGATCACAATTCGTATCACCAGCGCAATTCCCAAGACCAAGGAAATCAGTGCGGTTAGACCCGCGCCAGCCGCGCGGAGGAGCACATAAACGCGGCCCGCCCCATCGGCGCCGATCAAATGCGAGCCCGCCTCACTGGTGAATCCGATAATGTGGGCCAGGCGTGCGAGCGCAAAGACAATCGCTGCTGCGAGCACACCGATGCCGCTGCCAAATAAGACTTCATAAAGCGCCAGCGTGACGACAAAAATTGCCGCATTCTCGGCGAAATTTCCGTGTCGTCGGACCAAACGTTCGAGCTTTATGTCGCCATCGACACCAACCCCTTTGCCGGCCTGATTGCGATACATGCCAACACTGAGCATCAGCACAATTTGCAAAGATAATAGCACACCGCTGAGCAAAGCAGCGGTCACGGGCAAATGAAGTTCCATCGTTTTATCCTTGTATCATCCGCACTATCGATGCTGCGCCGCGCAATTCGCCCCAAGCGACAACCGCGCACACCCAAATTTGGCGCACAGTGACACACATCAGTAGCCAGGCACGATATCTCAGTGTCTCAAATGAGCGCTCACCTCGGCAATGACGGGGTGCGGAATCCTTTTTCGCAGGTCCGTGTTGTCAATGCGTGCCGTTCAACCAGGTTTTCCACAATTGGGCGTCGGCCGTGATTTTCGGCGGCACGCCCGCATCCGACAAAACTCCGAGAACAACCTCTGGCGGAAAGCGCAGAGCCGCTTCGAAATCGCTTTCAAACGCGGTTTGGGTGTCATAGCCCAATCGATCGGAGACGACCCGTATCCGGTTCCGATCGGCTGGACCAAAGGCGAGGCTGCGCATGGCATAGATGAGCCGTCGGGATTTTTGATATGCCTGCAAGCTGATCGGCAAACCGAGATGCTGCATAATGGCCGCGCGCGACAATGCGAACTGTTCCATGATGGTCTCGAGGGTCAACGCCGCATCGAACATGCGTCCATCGACAAAAGCCCGCACCTGCACGCCTAGGCTCGCGGGGCCGGCGCTGGGTGTGGCATGCGTGTTTAGTAAAGATAAGACGAGCTCTCGATGCCGCGCACTATATGATGGGGCATCCCGTCGCGACATCTGCGGTGCAATGCGCGCCAGCTCTTTCAGATCCTCATGCAGCAACGCAGCCCCTGGCGCGGTCAACTCGACATGCACGCGGGCGGGATGTTGGGTTGGATCGTAGCCGATTGCCGAGTGTGGAATGATCATGCTCAAAACATCGCAATCGGTGAGCAAGGCATACGACGTCCTAGACTGATCGATCAGGCAATACTCGCCCGGTCCGACATCCAGCATTTCGCCATCATGCAAAATGTTCATTCGCCCTCGCCCAAGCACCCAGGCAACCAAATATTTCTCTCCGCCAAGCACCTGATCTTTGGTTTCGTCAAAGGTCATAGTCTGAAGCCCGAAAAAGCCTTGGCCTAAAATCAATCCATCCATGATATAGCTGTTCACAAATGAAGCGAACGGACGCCCCGGCACGTCGAGCGGGCGTGCGCGATGCAAAAATTGAAACATACGCGACCACGCTGCCGCACCCGCATCGGCCGCGAAATCAGCTGGATCAAAGATGATTTTTGGCACGCCCTTCATGAACAGTCTTCATAGGTGATATGAATTAACCTTGTAAGAGCCCGGGTGCAGTTTGACCGATCCGACGCGCGCGCTTGAATGCCAGGGCGCGTATCGTCGCGAAAGCTTGGGACGCATAGGATCCTATATGATCTTCAACCAAGCCTGTTTGCAGATCTTCGGTCAGCATTTGTCGTTTTATTCTGAACGCTCTAGGTCTTATCAGATCCGGCGACGAAGAAAGGACCTGCGTGGACGAGCTCGAAGCGATTGATGATCGTCTCTCGAATGAGCCGGCCGATGGCCCGCTTTTGTTCGGTTGTGTATTAGACGGTCAGGGCAACGCCGCCCGTGTGCTGTGGCAGGATGCGCAAGCTTTGGTCGACCAACCAAGCGAGGGAACAACCCTTTGGCTACATTTTGATCGACATCATCCTGATATCGGCGCCTGGCTCGCCTCGCGAGACGATATTCCCGAGCAAACCGCATATCTGCTCTTGTCCGACGAAACCCGCCCGCGCGCCTTCACGGAAGGCGAAACCCTGGTCGCGATTATGCGCGGATTGAACTTCAATCCGGGCGCGGAACTAGATGACATGATCGCATTGCAAATTTGGAGCACCCGCAATCTGGTGCTGTCCTTTCGCCGACGCAGACTGCAGACGCCGCGCGATGTGCTCGAAATGCTGGAACAGGGCAGCGGCCCGAAAAGCGCCGGAGATCTGGTCGTTCGGCTCGCGGACATCCTCGTATCGAAAATGCAATTGGCGGTAATCAATACAAACGATCAGATCGATAAAATCGAAGCGCTGCCCAAAGAGAAGCAAGACGAACACGCGCTCGACCGGATTTCGCAAATCCGGCGGCATTGTCTGTCACTGCAGCGCTTTATGTCACCACAGCATGAAGCGCTCGGGGACCTTTTGCGCACAACCCCAGACTGGTTTTCGATTGATAATATCAGAGATGTCCGAGAGATCGTCGCCCGGCTAAGACGCTATCTCGATGACCTCAACGTCTCAAAGGAAAGCGCGATCGTCCTTCAGGACGAGTTCGATAGCCGCGCCGCTGCGAACGCTAACCACACGATGTACATTCTCTCCATCGTCGCCGCGATCTTTCTCCCGCTTGGCTTTTTGACGGGATTGCTCGGCATCAATGTTGGCGGCATGCCGGGCGTCGAGTCACCGATTGCTTTTTGGTTGACGGTGTTTCTCTTGTGCGCACTCTCTGCACTACAGATTTACATTTTTCGCAGGCTGAAATGGCTCTAGGTCAGATACAAGATAATCCGAACGAACTTGAAGTCGGCGTCACCGGAATCGAAATCGATCTTAATCAAATCGCGGCCGATAGCCTAACTTGGTTCGAGGGGTTGGTTGATCAGCTCTTATCATTCAGCACGCTTTGGCAAATCGGCGCTGTCATCAGCACTGCGCTGCTCGGCTTTTTCATCAGCCGACCGATCGCCAATCGCCTCAAGCAAGCAGCGCAGTCGCGCACGCAGAAAGATGTTTTCTTCCGGCTCTTCGCCTCGCTTGCCCGGGTCATCTGGCCAGCCGCCATGGTTGTGTTGTTATGGACGTCGATGGCGGCTTTTTCCGCCTACGGGCTCGAGAACACGATCCTCCGAGTCGTGGCGAGCTTGCTCAATGCATGGATTGTGGTGCGCGTCGTCACCTCAAACATGAAGCAGGGCGCCGTTGCGAGTTCAATTGCATTTGTCGCCTGGACCATCGCCGCCTTGCACATATTCCAGCTGCTTGAGCCGGTCACCCAATCGCTTGATGCCGCGGCGATCACAGTTGGCAATAGCCGCTTTTCATTGCTGCGAATTCTCACCAGTTTTGTCGTCGCGGCCTTCGCGCTCTGGGTCGGGCGCGTCATGGGCGATGCGGTTCAAACACAGCTGCGCGGGAACACCAAAATCAACCCATCAATGGCCGGTATCCTCGGCCAAGTTGCGAAGATCATTTTTATGATTATCGCAGTGATGATTGCGCTCTCAGTGGTAGGCGTCAATCTCACCGCGCTCACCGTCTTCTCAGGTGCGCTCGGCGTTGGCATCGGCTTTGGCCTTCAAACCATCTTTTCGAACTTCATCTCCGGCATCATCATCCTGTTTGAGCGGTCTGTGAAAGTCGGCGACTTTATCGAGCTGCAATCCGGGGTCACCGGCCAGGTTCAAGAAATCAGCATCCGATCGACACTGGTCACCACAAATGACAATGTCGACATTCTTGTTCCAAATGAAGAGTTCATCAAAGCGCAAGTGGTGAACTGGACGCTGAAGGAGACCCAGCGGCGCTTGCGAGTCCCCTTCGGAGTCGCCTATGGCAGCGACAAAGACATCGTCCGAAAAGCCGGGCTTGAAGCGGCCGCTGCAGTGCAATGGACCGATCAAGGCCGAGATGCCCGGGCGCCGCAGGTCTGGCTGGTCGAGTTCGGGGATTCCAGCTTGAATTTTGAGCTCGTGGTCTGGCTCACAGATGAGGCCGTGAGCCGCCCGGCAAAGGTCCAAGCCGATTACAATTGGGCGCTGCACACAGCATTGGAAAAATACGATCTCGAAATTCCGTTTCCACAGCGCGATGTCAATTTCCGCAATTCCGAGCCGGTCAGAGTCGAGGTTCTCAAGCAAAGCGCGCGCGACGAGACGTTCTAGACAGCGGCCCTGCAGGCCATTTATTTTAGGTCGTGGCCTGCAGCTTTGAACAAAAGGGTCAGCATGCCCTCAATGTCAGGATCAGGCAGGCTCGAATCGGTCAATCGATCCAGACCATCAATGATGCTGGCAACAAAGATATGCGCCAACGCATCTGCCTCACGGTCGCTCAAAACGAGATGATCCCGCTGCTGAGCCATGCCAATATCCAAAACAATGCGGCGTTTGACGTGCGCAACGGCGGGAGGATGGAATGTGTAAAGTTCGTGCAAGACTTTTCCGAAACTCGGCTCTTCGAGACTCAGCTCAAACAAAAACCGCGTCCTGAACTCAAGCATGGATGTTGTGACCGCCTGCTTCTGCGAGGCTTCAATCGAGCGCTGTCCGATATCATCAAGCACCTGCAAAACAAGCGTATCGAGCAAGGCCTGAAGATGTTCAAAATGATTATAGAAAGACGAGCGCTGCAAGCCGATACGCTCACAGATCGACGCGATGGTGAGGGTCTGTAAGCCATGTTCCGCGATCAATTCAAACGCAGCACCTAAGAGCGACATCCGAGTGTGATACCCTTTACGGGATTTCACGACGAAGATGCTCTCATTATTTGTCATTTTTGTAAGGGACACACACGCAAGAGTTGCTTGCAAACTTAGCGTTTTGTAAGCAGTAATCCAAGTCTCGATTGACACACCTCAATTTATCGAAGAAACGACGTAGCGTTGTAAATAAAAAAACATCCGTCACAAAGGGGAAGACGATGGTGATGAGAGCGGCTCTCTTGAGCTTTGCATGGCTATTGACGAGTTGTTCTCAAACGTCGGAAGTGGCGGAAACCGAACCGAACATCGTGCGTCCCGTTAAAGTGTTGAATGTGTCCGCTGACAGTCGGGTCCGATCGATCAAATTGCCAGCCATTGTCGGTGCTTCGGACAGTTCCATACTGACCTTTCAAGTCTCCGGATCTTTGCTCGAGCTGGGAATATCTGAGGGCGACGAGGTTGAGCGCGGCCAAGTTTTAGCACAGCTGGATCAAAGAGACTTCCGCAACTCGGTGACCAGCGCGCAGGCCCAGTTTGAAAATGCCCAGATCGAGTTTGAACGGGCCGAACGCTTAATTGCTGAGAACGCGATTTCGCGGAGTGTGTTCGATCAACGCCGCAGCCAAAGGGATGTCTCGCGTGCATCGCTCGATAGCGCCCGAAAACAGCTCGACGATACCACCATTCGGGCGCCGTTTTCCGGTATCGTCGCCGACATCCATGTTGAGTCCTTCGAAACGATAGGGGCGCAACAACCAGTGCTGACTTTGCAAAGCGCGGGCGATGCAGAAGCCATCGTACAAGTGCCCGCCAGCCTCGTGGTCAATATCCAGCAACTTGAACCGATCGACACCTTCCTTGAACTTGATGCCGCCCCGGGCGTGCGTTTGCCGGCGACGTTTGTTGAAGCTGCATCGGCCGCAGATGCCACGACCCAAACCTTCGAAGCGCGGTTTGCATTTTCACCGCCCGATGAACTTGTTATTCTGCCAGGAATGACTGGGCTGCTGGTCGGTCGGTTCCAAACCATCGCAGCGGATGAGGCACCAGGCATTGCCATTCCAATCAATGCCGTCCTCGCCGAAGCGGGCGAAACATATGTCTGGACGGTCGATACGGAAACGCTGACCGTCTCGCGCCGCGACATAGAAGTCGGGGCTGGCGTCGACCAGGGCGTGCGCGTGACATCGGGGCTTGAGGAGGGCGACATGATCGTCGGCGCCGGTGGCGCCTATCTCACAGAAGGCGCTGAAATCAGAATATATGAAAACTGAGGGGCGAGCGATATGAGCCCAGCCGTCTACGCCATTAAGAACAAGCTGATTATGTGGCTGGTGGTGATTTTGTCCGTCGTCGGCGGCGCCCTCGCATATTTGAATATGCCCCGGTTCGAGGACCCAGAATTCCTCATCCGATCGGCGCAGATCATTACGGAATATCCCGGCGCAACCCCGCGCGAAGTTGCGGATGAGGTCAGCGATGTGCTCGAGACTGCCCTACAGGGGCTGCAAGAAGTCGATGAAGTCCGTTCGACGTCCTATGATGGCCTTTCGATCCTAAATGTCGATATCAAGCACGCGTTTTCGGGCAATAAGCAAGAATTGCAGAATGCGTTTTCCCGGGTGCGCAACAAGATCAAGGACGCCGAATCCGAGCTTCCGCCAGGAGCTGGCACGCCCATCGTCAACGATGATTTCGGCGACGTTTACGGACTTTATTATTTGATCACAGGTCCAGGCTTTTCGATTACCGAGCTGGAGGATTATGCCGACACATTGCGCACAGATCTGCTCAAGATTGATGGGGTGGCGAAAGTCGAAATCAGCGGCGCGCAAACCGAAGCCATCTATGTCGAAATCGCCCGCGATCGCACCGCCGCGCTCGGCCTGTCGATTCAGAACATCTTCTCTGAGCTTTCCTCGCAGAATTCTGTGGTCGCATCAGGTGAGGTTGAGTTCGGCCCGGACCGGATTGTCATCAACCCAACCGGCAGCGCCGACACGGTTGACGAAATCGCCAATATCGTCATCAGTGCGGCTGATTCCACAGATCTGATTTATCTTAAAGATGTCGCCACGGTGCGGCGCGGCTATGTCGAACCGGCACGCAGTGTTGTCAGCTATAATGGCGAGCGGGCGCTTGGGCTCGGGGTATCAAATGTGACCGGCGCGAATGCCGGCAAGCTTGGCGAAGATGTGCGCGCCGTGATCGCAGAGACGATCGGCAAACGCCCCCTCGGGATCGACGTGAATGAGTTTTACCATCAGGGCGATGCAGTCAATGAATCGGTCAGTAGCTTTGCTGGCAACGTTGTAGCGGCTTTGGTCATCGTTTTGGTCACCTTGTTCTTGTTCATGGGTCTGCGCTCGGCGATTATTATCGGTACAGTCTTGCTGGTGACCATTGCCGCGACGCTGTTAACCATGAACATGGCGGGCATCCCATTGCATCGGATCTCGCTTGGCGCGCTGATCATCGCGCTCGGCATGTTGGTGGACAATGCCATCGTGGTCACCGAAGGGATCCTGGTCGGCGTCAACAATGGACGACGCAAAATCGATATCGCGAAAGATATTGTGGATCGCACCAAGTGGGCCTTATTGGGGGGCACGGCCATCGGCATTATCGCCTTCGCCCCGATTGGCTTTGCTCCCGGCGACACCGGCGAATACACCAACCATCTATTCTGGGTCGTGTTTATCTCACTGCTCTATAGCTGGATTTTCGCCATCACACTGGTGCCGATGTTCGCCGACTTATTGTTCACCGAGAAAGACGATGTCGAGGAAGGTGAAGCCGAGGATGGCCGCATGACGCGCCTTTACAAGGATTTTATGCGTGGCGTTCTGAAGTTACGGTGGATCGTTGTCCCGGCATGTATTGGCATTTTTGTCCTCGCGATTGGCGCATTCCAATTCGTGAAAATGGGATTCTTTCCAGCCTCCACGACCCCACAAATCGCAATCGATTATTGGTTGCCGGAGGGGACAGCGATTGAGACCACGACAGCGGACCTCAAGCAGATCGAAGATTATTTACTCGTGCAAGATGGCGTGGAGCGAGTCCATACGATCGCTGGCGCAAGCGGCTTACGTTACATGCTGATTTATCAGGTCGGCAATCCAAATGCGGCGTTTGGGCAAGTGCTGCTGCGGGTCGATGAATACGACAAAATCGAAGGCCTCGTACCGCAAATCCAAACCTGGCTTGAAGAGACGTTCCCCGCCGCCCAGCCGCGGGTTTGGAAATTTACACTCGGGCCAAGCCAAGGCTCTAAAATTGAGGCGGTCTTTCAAGGGCCGGACCCAGCGGTTCTGCGCGAATTGTCAGTCCAAGCACAAGCGATTTTGCAAGCCGACCCGCAGGCGAAAGGCGTGAAGACGAATTGGCGTCAAGAAGTGCCGGTAATCACGCCGGAATATGACTCTGAGCGTGCGCGGCGGCTCGGCGTCTCGCGCGAAGACCTGTCGAATGCCCTGCAACGCAACTTTTCCGGTCAGACCGTGGGCGTGTTCCGTGAGGGCGATGATCTGATTCCGATCATCTCTCGTGCCCCTGAAACTGAGCGCAGCGATTTGGCGTCTGGCGCGGGCATTCAAGTGCTGAGCGACAAGACGGGTCGAACCGTGCCAATTTCTGAAGTCATACAAGAACCGAGAGTATTCTGGCGCGACGGGCAATTACACCGAGAAGATCGCGTATGGACCATCAAAGTCCAAGCCGATCCTTTGCCGGGCGTCCTCACCTCGAGCGTCTTAGGGCGCGTCCAGCCGCAGATTGAGGCGATTGAGCTGCCCGTCGGCTACACACTGCGCTGGGACGGTGAGCTTGGCAGCAGCGCAGAGGCCAACGAACAATTGGCGGGCACCCTGCCCTATGCTGTGCTTGCGATCGTCTTGGTCCTGATTGTCCTATTCAACGGTTTGCGCCAGCCCAGTGCGATTTGGACCATTGTCCCGCTTGCCATTGTCGGCGTCGTGGTCGGGCTTTTGGTCACCGATACGACCCTCGAGTTCATGGCCATTCTGGGCATCCTTTCGCTGGTGGGGCTGTTGATTAAGAACGCGATTGTTTTGGTCGACCAGATCGATTTGGAAATTGAAGAAGGCAAACCGCGTTTTGATGCGGTCGTCGACTCTGCTGCGAGCCGGGTGCGACCGGTGATGATGGGAGCATTGACCACCGTTCTCGGTGTTATTCCGCTCTTTTCAGATATTTTCTTTGCCTCCATGGCCGTTGTCATCGCCTTTGGGTTGAGCTTTGCGACATTGATCACTTTAATCGTGCTGCCGGTCATCTATGCGATTTATTTCGGTATTTCTTCCTCAGAGCGCGCGCCCGCGTTAGAACAGGCGGTATGATATGACCCTCATTCGGACACTCCTCTTGAGCACATGCGCCGTGATGGCGGTGACTGGCTGCGCCAGCGTCAGCAATGGGATTGACGAGGCGCGCAGCGAAGCGCAAGCCGCCTTGCCGGATATCGCCGAACAATGGAAAGCCGTCGAACAAGAGGTGGTCGGCGAGCCCGTGGGTTGGATCGCCGCGTTCGAAGACGAGACACTCGAGCGCTTGGTGAAAGAAGCGCAAACCAACAATCGCGACCTGGCGGCGGCAGCGGCATCCGTTGATGCGTCCCGCGCCGCAGCCGGTCTGGCGCGTTCGGCACTGTCGCCGCAAGTCACCGGCACCGCGGGCACTCAGGACTCCGGCCTCCTGGACGGACCGGACACCTCTTCTGCCTCAATTGGCGTCCAGGCGAGCTGGGAAGTCGACCTCTGGGGTCGGCTGCGATCCGGGCGCGAGGGCGCTGTCCGCAGCTTGGAAGCCGCAGAAGCCGATTACCGCTTTTCGCAATACTCCATCGCAGCCGCGGTCGCCAACAGCTATTTCCTCGCCATCGAAGCCAACCGCCAAAAAGCGCTGACCCAGTCTATCGTCGAGTCGCTTGCCGAAACCGACCGCATAACGGAAATCCGGTTCGAGAATGGGATCGGCGATGCCCAAGACGTAGCGCTATCAAAATCCAACCTTGCCGATTCAAGGAATGACTTGATTGAAATTGAAGGCGCCGAACGCGATGCCTTGCGCGCCCTTGAAGTCCTTTTAGGGCGGTATCCGGGCGCTGATCTGGAAGTGCGCACCTCGCTGCCTTCCGTCCCACCAGCACCGCCAATCGGCATCCCCTCCGACATCCTCGAACGCCGTCCAGATTTGGTTGCCGCAGAACGCCGGATCGCCGAAGCGGTTACCGGCGTTGATGAAGCCAAAGCCGCTCGCCTACCTTCGCTCAGCCTCACCGGCAGTCTTGGTGGCTCTTCGAATGACCTTTCGAATATCCTCGATCCGAGCAATTTAGCGTGGAGCGCTGCGTCTAGCCTGTTAGCCCCTATTATTGATGGCGGTGCGCGCGAGGCGCAGGTGGATCTAGCCGATGCAGATCTGCAAGCGGCCGTGGCAAACTATGCGAGCGCCGCGCTCGACGCCTTCTCAGATGTTGAAACGGCACTCGATCAAGAGACCGTATTGCGCCGTCGCCGCGGTCAACTTGAGGAAGCAGCCGCGCAAGCCAATGAAGCCTTGCGACTTGCTAATCTGCGCTATGATGAAGGCGAGACCGACTTAATCGATGTCTTGAATATTCAAAACCGTGTGCTGGGTGCAGAGAGCAATCTCATCACGGTAAGACGCAGCCAGTTGACGGAGCGGGTCAATCTCAACTTAGCGCTCGGCGGCAGCTGGGACTAATCGCGATGGATCTGAGCGCCCAAATCGCCATCGGCCTGGGATGGACCGGTTTGGCGATTGCGATCGCCGCTTTGTTTATTGTGGTCCTCAGCGAGTATCTCGATTTTATTGTCTCTTTCTTTATCCGCCTCCCCGATGGCGTGCGGAATATGATCGTGCTCACGCTGAGCGCTCTGTGGCTGATGTTGGGCATCATAGCGATTACCTTCTTATGGACGGGTCTGTTTGCTGCGCTCGACATTTTCGACACCATTGAAGCCGGGTTTTATTTTTCGCTGATTTGCCTCACCACGGTCGGATTTGGGGATGTGATTTTGCCAGATGAGTGGCGGGTCTTAGCTGGGTTTCTCGCCGCCGATGGGTTCATCATCTTCGGGCTCGACACAGCGCTCCTCTTTGAAGTCCTACGGCGCCTGCGTGACGCAGAGATCGAAAACCGGGTCGCAAAAGGCCGATAGCGAGGACCAATTGCCTGACCATCATCTGGCGATTTTTGGAAACTGCCCAGAGCGATACGCAGCATCCCATTGCCGGATCTTATCCATAGAGGACCCAACATAACTTCCGGCGATAAAGCGGCGAGTGGGAAACGCGTCGCCGCCAAACAAGATGACGCGGCAGCCCTGATCACTCTCTAAATGAACCGTCTGACCGGGCGCTAAGAGTGAGAGCGTGTGTTGTGGCATGGAAGCATGATCGACGCGCGCATGGCCCTCAAGGACATAGAGCGCGCGCTCCGTATACTGATCATCGATCTCAATCGCGCCCTTCGGGCCGAGCGTGAGATCGGCGAAGAGCGTCGGGGTGTATTGCGTCGTTGGTGCGGTGAGGTCCCACGCGTCACCGATCAACACACGCGCGTGAGCCTGCTCAAACGTCCGTTCTGGCAGGTCTGTTTGACGATGCAGTTCAAACGCCGGGGGCATATCCTCAGCAGCATCCGGGAGCGCGATCCACATTTGAACAAAATAGATATCAAGCTCTGTGGCAGGATCTTCCGGGTGCGGTCTTTCTTCGTGCGTGATCCCCCGGCCCGCCGTCATCAGAGCGATGTCACCGGCTTCGATGCGGGCAGAATGGCCGGCGCTGTCCAAATGGTAGCCGTGTCCTGAGAGGAGGTAGGTGAATGTACAAAGTCCGGCATGTGGGTGCTCACCGACCCCGCTTTGTGGCGTGCGCGGGACGCGGATCGGGCCGCCTTGATCCATAAAAATGAAAGGCCCAATCATTGTTCGCGATGCGTTCGGCAGAGCCCGCCGGATCTCAAGCGGACCCAGGCGCTCATTTCGCGAGGGAATGATTTCAAGGATCCCCAATGGCCGTTCTCTCGCACACTCAATCATAAAACAACGCATCGTTGTTTTATGTCTACACTGTGTTGCTTAAACGCGACCGTGTCGAGTCAAAAAACCCAAAACCTTATCGCTTTCAGGCGGCGCGACGCGCTAAGGCTGGCTTATTGAAAGGCGTAAACGAGCGAGAAGACCAGAAGGATCGTATAGACAAAGATCCCTCCAGCGATGAGGAAGATTTGCGGGCCCGCCCCGATCGTCGATTTGACCAGGGTCGCGGCCTGTTGAAACAGCTGCGGCCATGTATAAGAGACAAAATCACCCTGCGACATGACCGAGGTCAGCCGCCCTTGATCATCGACCACGGGCAAACGGCGAAAGCGCTCATTTGACATAATGCGCAGCCAATCAAGTAAACTATCTTCTTCATTTGCCGTGCGCACATCTGCTGTCATCACTTCCGATACACGCGTCGTGCTGGGGTCCCTAAGCTCAGCGACGACGCGCCGAAAAATATCTCGTTCGGTGAGGATCCCAGCAACTGTGTCATCGGGCTTCAATACAATGATCGAGCCAAAATTCTTCTCCGCCATCCGTTTGACCGCGTCGACCACCAACTCGTCCGGCTTCGTCGTCAGCGGTGCAGGTTTCGATTTGAGCTCGGGGCGGTCTTTGATTTTCATAGCGGGTTCCTCCGGGTGCGGTCGAGACGAGATTGACCATAGGGAAGGAGCTAAATCAGGCGCCGCGCAATTCAACGCATGGCCGAGTGTTTTCTTTGATTCACAATGCGCTTTCAATGCTGATCGAATTGGTTTGCCGCCAACATGTCGGACCGCCGCATAAGAGATCGCCTGGTGTCCGCTCAGCGAGTATGACGCCGATCCCTGCGCGCCTAAGCTCACAAAGTTGCGGGAAGACCGATCCCTGCAAACTGAAAATAAGAGGCGTATCTTGATGAGCTCAACCGATCGCCAAACCGCCCGTGAACCGGCGCATGAGGACATTTAGTGACAAATCCTCGATGGGGCAGGTCTCGCGATCATACCAGGGTACAAAAAACCATAAGTCTTTTGCGCTCAAAGGTGATGTCGCATTCGGTCCTAATCGTTTCCGTGCCGAAGTATTACGTTATGTGTCTGACGAACCGCGCCGACGAAGCCGCGTGTCGTTTGAAAAAACGACGGCACGTCATATTTTGATATAGTAGGTTCGTTTTAGCCGATGTGTGGGCCAAATTTGAGCATATGGACGAGGATGTAAAGCGCCATCAATTTGAAGAGCCGCCGGAGCGCGTTGGCACCGTTCGGCATGATCCTGTGCGGGCTGTGGCGGATTATGCCGTTTCAAAGGGGATGCGGCGAGAGCGAGTCAACAATTTGGTTGGCCTGCCAGCCGGAACGCCTCGCGCGACTGGGATTTTGCCCGCGGCCGTTGGTCCAGAACTGATGAAACAGATTCTCGAATCGGGCATTGGCGCCGCGCCGGCCATCGAAATCGCAGAGCGGGCGCCCTTTAGTTTCTTTGGCGGATTAGAGCGCGCCATCCTACTTGCGCCCAATGGACAAGAGGCGCTGCGAACCATGATTGAGAATTTCAATATCTTCCACGATCGATTGATCCCGGAATATGAGGAGTCAAAATCATATACGAAATTCTCTTTTCGCTTTGACGGAGATGAGCTCGACAATGGCGGCTGTAATGAGGTCGTACTCTCGGTTTTGCTCCGGATTATGAGATCAGTCTTCGGGCAGAACGGTCAGCCGAGAGAAGTGTTCTTTCGCAATGAAAACAACGGTATCCTGCGGAAATACGAAGATTTTTACGCATCGCCCCTGAACTTTCGATCGCACGATCAAAGCTTCGGGCTGGTGTTTGAGACGTCGAACTTGCAATCGCGGCAACCCGGATACGATCGCGCTGTGTTCAAACTTGCCAAACAACGGCTGGCGCACGCATCGCACTTAAGGCGCCGAAAAAGCCCGATGCTCGATTATCTAGAGCTGATCAATGCTGCCAATGTGTCCGCCTCTCAAGGGACTTTTCATGTCCGTGCCGTGGCGGCTCGGGCCGGGCTGGGCGAACGGAAGGCACAAAGAATCGCGCAAAAACACGGCACTACGGTTCGCAAGCTGATTGATCAGGCGCGATTGAAATTGCTCCGTGACCAAATTATCCGACGCCCTGATACATGTGCAGAAGACTTGTCGCAATTGCTCGGCTTCTCCGATGGCCGCGCGTTCCGGCGGGCCGTGAAATCGTGGACCGGCAAACCGATTTCGGAGTTTCGTCGCACGGCTTAAAACGCTCAAACCAAGGAAGCTTCTATGATGTCATTGATCATTCCCCGTCGCATAGAGTTTGACCTGCTGCGCAGTTTCCGTGTGTCTCTCTTTTCGCTTCTGGTCGGTCTTGCTTTAAGCGCGTGCGCAAATCGCCCCGCAACGCTGCCAGAAATTGATCCGGCAAATTTTGAAGGAAACGTCAAAGACATCTTCGTGGTCACAAATCGAGCGCCAATAGAGGATGATCTCATTCGCTTTGGCGATGAGCGCTCGGACACAGTTTCTTATGAAGAGGTCTCAGTCTGGACCCCTAAGGATAGACCCCCAGGCTCCGTTGTTTACCCTTCGAAACAGCCCGATCCAAGCGAAGAGTTCGCTGTCACAGGGATTACTGATTTGGACGCAGACGCGTTCGACGCGGCGCTCAAGCAACGGGTGGATGCCATGACCGGGCAGAAGCTGGTTTTCATTTTCGTTCACGGTTACAATGTTGCCTATGCGAACGGGATCTATCGGCATGCGCAATTGCTGGAAGATTTCGAAGCGCGCGGCGTCGCGATTCATTTTTCGTGGCCCTCTTCCGGCCAAACGCTCGGATATTTGTATGACCGCGACAGTGTGCAGTTTGCCCGCGATGCGCTCGTCGACACGATCCGAAAAGCGGCCGCCTCTGGCGCCGATTCGATATTCCTCATGGGCCATTCTATGGGGACGCTTTTGGTAATGGAGTCGCTTCGGCAATTGAGCATCGCTGGCGATGATGAAACCCTCGATATGATTGGACCTCTGGTGCTCGCCTCGCCGGACATAGATATCGATGTGTTTCGATCTCAGTTTGAGGTCCTCTCTCATCGCCCTGAGCCATTTGTGATCTTCGTCTCGAAGGAAGATGGCGCTTTGAGCGTATCCGAACGCTTGCGCGGCGGCCGTGCCCGCGTCGGTACTGGCTCCAACATTGCGGTACTCCAAGACAATGGAATCGTCGTGATTGACCTGTCTGAATTGGATGTTGGGGTCGGCACCAAACATGCCGCATTTGCATCTTCGCCAGCGCTGATTAGGGCTCTGAAAGAAGTCAACATCTCGCAACAAACGCAGGTCTCCGCGGACCGGGCAGAAGATCGGTTCGCACCTTTGCTCGTGCTTCGCGATTTGACCGCTGGCATTGTCCACCTGCCGCGCGAGGTTGCCCGTGGCGGCAACTGAAGCGACGACCGCTTTGCCGTGGAAGATGCCTGAGATCGGTTAAGTCTCTACCGATCGGCGCAAGGTCCATCACGCAATTCGCTCAAGTCCAAGACATACCTGATGCGCTCTGGCGGATGCCGATCGCGGACAGCCGATCAGCCTGACCAGATTCAAACCAGTGTTGCTCCAAAACACCGCACCGGTGAAGAAGTGAATATAATCTGTATGCAAAATGCTTTTAAGTGTATACACTTTGTGACAGCAAACAGAAACCGCGATGGTTCACCACTTCTGGGGAGTTCAAAGGATGAAGGCAACAAAGACAAAAACACTTATGGCGATGCTGCTGACATCGACCGCCATTTACGTTGCGCCGGCGATGGCTCAGGAAACCGATGAGGATGAGGAGCGAACCCTGGAAACAATTACTGTCTCTGGGGATGCCGAGTTCTTCCGCCCAACAGAGGCAACCAGCGCGACCAAGATTCCGTTGCCGATTGTTGAAACGCCGCAAGCCATCACCGTCCTCACCGAAGACATCATTACGCTCACTGGCATAAGGGACCTTGAGGACGCCTCGGGTTTGGTGCCGGGTTTTGTCGCCAAAGGCACCTATGGCGGCTTCGACAATCGTTTCAGCGCCCGTGGTTTCGACCTTTCGGTTGCGGAAGGCATTCTGATCAATGGCGTTCAGGTCGCCAGCAATGTTGATCGAGACTTTATCGGGGTTGAGCGGATTGAGTATTTGCGTGGCCCGACCAGCATCGTGCTCGGCACAGTCAATTACGGCGGCGCGGTCAATATCATCACCAAACGCCCAACCGACTCCTTTGTCGGATCGATTGCGGGCGAGGTTGGATCCTGGGATCTGTATCGCATCCAGGGTGAATTTGGCGGGCCGCTCAACGAGTCTGGCACAATCCGGGGTTATGCTGCGGCCGCTTATGAAGAGCGTGGTGATTTCCGCGAAGGCGCGGAGCTTGAGAAACTGCCCATCCGGGCGGCGCTCGATATCGATCTCGGGCCAAACACTCTGTTCACGCTCGACCTCAGCGCCGAGAATGGCGATGGCAACCCAACCGGCACCTTCTCGCGCGATTATGCGCGCAATGATCCGCTGCCGACCTATGTGCCGATCGATTGGAACCCGTGCGGCCTGGTCGACGGCTGTTTTACCGATTATTCCAATCGCGAAGCGACCGCGAATTTGCGCCACGACTTTGAAAACAACACCTATGTGCGCGGCACTTATGGCTTTGCCAGCACAGATCGCCAGCACAAATTTATCAGCTTCCTCGGGGGCGGTTTCCCAAGCCTGTTTTTCACCGGCACCGACGATGTGGAAAACGACGGGCCGTATGGCTTCTGGTACACATATGACGATACCGATACGTACGAGACTTACTTTGCTGAATTCGCCTTTGGCGGAGAATTCGAAGCGTTCGGGCAGGAACATGATTTCTTGCTCTTGGCCGAAAGCCGCGACCGTAAAATCACCGAAGACTATCAGCTGCAAGACCCCGATACTTTCTTTGCCCAATATGCAAACTACCTAGATCCGACGCGGGACTTTGGCTCTGGGGATGTGCCCATCTTTGTGCAAGAGACGTTCGCCTGGGACCGGACAATCCGCAAAGAGGACAGTATCGCACTGACGGCACAACTCGTGCTGCGTCCGGTAGAGCGGTTGCAAGTCTTGTTGGGGGTCCGCTATGAGGAAGAAGAGACCTTCCTAACCGGGATCAATAATGGCGGGGATGAAGGCCCGTTTGGGTCGAGCCGAACGATCGATCCACCCCTCGAATACTCGATTGACGATACGGTCTTTCGCGGCGGAATTGTCTATGAAGTCCTCGACAATGTGTTCGCCTATGGCAGCTATTCAGAGGGCTTTATTCCGGTCGCCGTCAATGATCTAGACGGCAATCAGGCAACGGCCGAAACCGGGACGCAAATTGAAGGTGGGGTGAAAGGCGAGTTCTTTGACGGCCGCCTTGGAGCCGGGATCAGCGTATTTGAAATTGAACGCGATGATGTTGCTTCGACCACAGGCGATGGCGTTTTTGCCGAACCTTCATCTCGTTCCCAAGAGCATCGCGGCTTCGAGATTGAAATCATCGGTGAAGTGACCGAGGGCCTCGATATTATTGCGACCTATGCTAATCTCGAAACGGAAATCACGAAAGACGATGCCGAAATTGATCCCGAAACAGGCATCGCGCCAACCGTCGGAAACGAAATTCCGAACGCACCGAATGATCAATTCAGCTTGTTCGTGCAATACCAGCTGCCATTCGAGTTCGAGAATATCGAAGGCGTGAGTATTGGTGGCGGCGTCCAATATGTCAGTGAGACGTGGGACAGTGAGGACAATGAGTTCGAACTGCCGGATTACACGTTGATTGACGCAAACCTCAATGTGCAAATCAAAGAGAACCTAGCGTTCCAGTTGATTGGTCGGAACTTAGGGGATGAGGAATATTTCCAAAGCTTCCTCGGATCTGGATTTGCAGGTTGGGCGTGGGGCCAACCCAGAAGCGTGCTTGCTCGGTTGACCCTGGACTTCTAGTCTTCCGTTCATGACTGGAACCTCCTTTGGCTGGGGGCGCTCACAATGAGTGCTCCCACCCTTTTTCAACGCGCCGTCAAGCTGCACAAATCGCGGCAGCTCTCCCAGGCGATTGCTTTGTACCAGGAACATCTCTCAGCCACGCAGGATCCGGCCGCGGAGCATTATCTAGGCCTCGCCCTGATCCAGAACCGTCGCCCGAAAGACGGTCTTATGCACCTGCGGCGGGCGACCGAAGCGGCGCCCGACAATGCGCTCTATTGGGCCAATCTCGGCAAAGCACTGCTGCAAAGCCCAGATCGCGACGGCGCGCGCGCAGCGTTCGAGACAGCGACGACCCTCAACCCGCAAGATGCGGAAAGTTGGAACAATCTCGCCGGACTTGAACGCCAATCGGGCGCCCTGGATCGCGCGATCGCGGCGTATCAAAAAGCGCTCGCGCTTCGAGATCATCCGGCGATTGCGCTGAATTTGGGTTTGGTCGCGAAAGATGCGGGCGATCGATCTCTGGCGCGCGACGCCTTCAAACAGGTGATCGAAAAATCGCCGAAACCGATCCGCGCATTGGTCCAACTGGCCAGCATGGCGACAGAGGATGGGGCATTCGACGAAGCGGAAACCCTACTTTTGCGGGCCTACGATCTCGATCCAACCAGCGCGCGGTCCCTGGCCGCATTGCTCACTCTGCGCTCGTATCAGCCGTCTTCGGAGATTTTAGGCGCGGCCGAACGGGTGCTGATGAGCCCTGGAGAAGAAGACGAAAAAATCCGCCTCGGTTTTGGTCTGGCGCGCGCCATGCAGCGCCGCGAAGCGCATGAGAAAGCTTGGGAGTTTGCCGCAAAGGCCAATCAGCGCGTCGCCAAAAGCGCGCCGTTTAGCGCTGCCGCCTTGAGCGCGGAATTGGCCGTTCTGAAAGAGACATTCGACCAAACCCTCATCGACCGCCTGCAAACCGCGGGCGGGGATGGCACCGGACTGATCTTTGTGGTTGGCTTGCCGCGCACCGGAACGACGCTGGTGGAGCAAATTCTCTCCTCTCATCCTGACGTGTTTGGCGCCGATGAGCGCCCCGAAATCCCGGCCATGGTGGCGCGTTTGAAAACCGACGCTGAGCCCTACCCAAAAGCACTGAAAACGCTGCCGATCGAGATGCTTACGCACGCCGCGCGGCGCCACGAAACCGATATCCAAGCCCTCGCGCCCGACGCGCAAAAAGTGGTCGACAAATTACCGTTTAACTTCAGCCATCTCGGATTGATTGCGGGTCTGTTTCCGAACGCGCAGATCATTCACTGCCAGCGCGATTTGCGGGACGTCTTTGTGTCCTGCTTCTTCACCGAATTCACAGATCGCCTGCAAGGCTTTCGAACCAGCGCCGATAACTTTGCGATATTTGCCGAGACCTATCGGGCGGTCATGGCGCATTGGCAGGCAGTGATTCCTGAGCGGATATTTTCCGTCCGGTATGAAGCATTTGTCGCGGATTTTGATTCGCTGGCACCGGAGCTCTTACACGCTTGCGGGCTGGATTGGCACGAGGATTGCCGGACATTCTTCGCAACAAAGCGCACAGTGCGAACCCCGAGCCGCTGGCAAGTGCGCCAGCCTTTATATACCTCGTCCATAGAACGCTGGCGCGCTTATGAAGGTTTTCTCGGCCCCGTTGCAGCGCTCGAAGCGAGCGCCTAATCCCGACCTCAACCCCCCCCCTTTCCATTCCCTGTTCGAAGTGTATACACTTTATGAGGAGGTGCGGTATGAAACGCGATATTTCCCGGGCGGGCTTGGCCTTTTGCTTGATCATCTCGCTAGTAGCGTGCGTCACGCAGGCGGAGATTGACCCGCCCGTAAGCGCGGTGAGCGCCGCGACCGAAACGCCGACAACCGACGCGCTGAAATTCGATATGGCGAACGCGCGCGCGGCAATGAATGCTGTCGCCTTTGACAATCCAGCCCGGATCGACCCCATCTGGACGGCTTCAGGAGACACGTTTGTTTATCTTTACGGGTCCGATGTCCGCATGCGCGATGCGGTGACTGGGACGATGATCTTGGACCTCTCCGCATCAGAGTTGGCGCTAGAACTCGCTGTTTCGGAAGACGATCTCAACATCGCGATTGATGCGGACGCCACGCATCTGCGGCTCACGGTTGGCGAGCGCCATTGGCGCCGGGCGCTGACGCAAGACGCTCAGCCCGAGCCCACGGCGCCGGCCCCAGAGGCGCGTGTGGTCCGCAAAATGTTTCCCATGAATGGCTATGATCGGCGGGAAAACCGATCTCCAGACGGCACAGTGTTCGCCAGCCTCGAAGGTCCCAACCTCGCCATCCGCGGCGCGAACGAGGACACGGCCCGCCTATTGACGCAAGAACAAGAGCCTTTTGTGCAATGGTTCCACGGCAATGACATTTGGGAAAATTCAGGCACGATCTGGAATGCGCAAGGGACGCATTTTATCGCCCGACGGCATGATGCACGGGACACACCCGGACTGCTTTCGATCGACTATTTGAGCAAATCGGAAACCCTCACAGACTTTAGATATTGGGCCCGGGCAGGCGACCCGCTTCCGATCACCACGCTGTTTGCCGTAGACGCTAGCACGGGCGCGCTAAGCCAATTGGGGGATCCCAGCGGACCGGAGGAACACTTGTTCTTTATTGAATGGTCGCCCGATGGAGAATCCATCCTAGCGATGCGCTATGCGCGCGACCTCTCAACCCAAACCATTCTCTCGATTGAGATCGCGACCGGTACTGCGCGAACCCTTTCCGAACGAAGCGCCGATCATGGTTGGGTCAAATGGCCAAGTGGGCCGCGCACCATCCGCCATCTCGAAACTGGCGATTATTTGCTGCGCACGGATGACTCTGGATACTTTCACTATGTCATTTTGGATGCGAGCGGCGATCCTGTTCGTGCTCTGACCGACGGCGAATTCGATGTCGGCGATGTGATCGGGATCGATCAGGCGGAGGGCTGGCTCTATTACCTTGCCCCGGTAAGCGAAGCGCGGCCCTATGATCAAATTCCTCATCGGGTGCAGCTGACCGGCGGCGCCCCGCAAATTCTCGCTGAGCAAACCGGCATTTATTCCGCTTATTTGAGCCCTTCCAAATCCCATCTCGTCTGGGTCCACTCAGACACTGATCGCGCCAGTTCAGCAGAGCTCGTAGCGGCGGACGGGACCAGCGTCACCGTTCTTGAAAGCACCGACACACCGACCACGCTGCTCGGGTCACCTTTGCCGGAGACCGCCGTGTTTGAGAGTTTTGATGGATCCAAGGTCTATGCGACGATCCTAAAACCCGCGAGCTTTGATCCGACGGAGTCTTACCCGGTGATCCACCGCGTCTATGGTGCAATGCAGAGCAAGGTGAGGCGATCTGGGTTTTGGTCGGAAGGGGTCGGCTGGCC
>JBCCXW010000034.1:0-27636 GCA_039191105.1 Pseudomonadota bacterium | reverse complement strand
TTACGAACCCGAGAACGAAGCCAAGTTCGAGTATTCCTGGCAATGGGCCTATCAAGAGCGATTTAGAGCAGCGGGGCTAACCGCCATTCTCGGATCCGGCTTCGACCCGGGCGTGACTTCGATTTTCGCCACTTGGCTGCGCAAGCACAAACTCGATACGATCCAGCGCATTGATATTCTGGATTGCAATGGCGGCGAGCATGGCAAACCCTTCGCGACAAATTTCAATCCTGAAATCAATATCAGAGAAGTCACAGCGCCAGCTCGGCATTGGGAAGATGGAACCTGGGTCGAAAGCCCGGCGATGAGTACGAAAGTCAGCTTCGATTTTCCCGGCATCGGCGAAAAGACGATGTATCTGATGTATCATGAGGAGCTAGAGAGTTTAAAAACCCATTTCCCTGAGATCGAACGGGCCCGGTTCTGGATGACTTTTGGTGACGCCTATATCAATCACGTCCAGGTGCTGCAGAATGTTGGCATGACGTCTATTGAACCCGTCATGCATGAGGGCACCAAGATCATCCCGTTGCAGTTTTTGAAAACCGTATTGCCGGACCCGTCTGAGCTGGGTGAACTCACGACAGGCAAAACTTGCATTGGCGACATTGCCACGGGGCGCAAGAACGGAGTCGAGAAAACCTATTATATTTACAACATTTGCGACCATGAAGACTGTTATGCGGAAGTCGGTTCACAAGCGGTCGCTTACACAACCGGGGTGCCGGCAATGATTGGCGCGGCGCAGATCCTGAAAGGGCATTGGCGCGCGCCGGGCGTTTGGAACACTGAGCAACTCGATCCGGACGATTTCATGGACATGTTAAACCAACATGGTTTGCCCTGGCATGTCCAGGAACGTGACGGCCCGGTCGGGTTCTAAAGATGGCAGACGATGCCCCCTACCTCATGCCACAGAGCGGCGATGCGCGCGGCTTTGCGCAGTTTGATCTTTCGCGTGTTCCGTCACCCTGTTTCGTCATCGATGTGTGTGCGTTGGAGGACAATCTCAAAACCCTGTACGCTTTGAAGCGGGAATCTGGCGCGAAAATTTTATTGGCGTTGAAGGCGTTTTCGATGTTCTCGCTTGCGCCCTTGATCGCGAAATATCTGGATGGCGTATGCGCGAGTGGCATCTATGAAGCGCGATTGGGGCGCGATGCTTTCTGTCGCGAACAGGGTGAGGTGGCAACGTTTTCACCTGCTTTTAAAGCCAGTGAGCTCCCAGACATCGCGCATTTGAGTGACCATGTGGTGTTCAACTCTTTGGCCCAGAAACGAACCTATGCCAACGCGATCCGCGCTGCGGGCAAACAAATCGGCCTGCGTATCAATCCTGAGCACAGTGAAGGGACGGTGCCGCGTTATGATCCATGTGGCCCGCATTCTCGGCTTGGCGTGCCGCTGTCCCAAGTGACGCGAGCGCACATGGACGGTTTGGACGGCGTGCATATGCACACGCTTTGCGAACAAGGGTTTGGCCCACTTGCGCGCACATGGGCGGCAGCAAAGCCGACGCTCGCGCCTTATCTTGGGTCCTTGAAATGCATCAATCTTGGCGGCGGCCATCATTTGACCCGTCCGGACTATGATCGCGCGGGCTTGATCGCGCTGATCAAAGACATTCGCGAGTCGTTCGATATCGAGGTCTATTTGGAGCCCGGCGAGGCCGTTGCGCAAGACGCTGGTATATTGGTTGGCGAAGTGCTCGATATTGTGCGCAATCAGATGCCAATCGTGATCACAGATGTCTCGGCCACCTGCCATATGCCGGACGTGATCGAGGCACCTTACCGGCCGGTGCTTCTCAATGAAGCGCTGGAGGGCGAACGGCATCGCTTTGGTGGTCCATCATGTTTGGCGGGCGATGTGATTGGCGATTATAAGGGCGCCTTCAAGGTCGGCGACCGCTTTGCTTTTCTTGACCAAGCCCATTACTCCATGGTCAAGACCAATACGTTCAATGGGATCGCTCTGCCCAGCATCGCGATTTGGAATTCTGAGACGGATGCGCTCCGTCTTGTCCGCCAATTTGGATATGATGATTTTCGCCAGAGGCTGTCGTGATGCGCGCCTTCCTCGGCTCTGAACTGACACCGCAAGAACGCGATCCGAAGACAGCGAAATACGTCATTCTTCCGGCGCCGCTTGAGCGGACAGTCTCTTACGGATCCGGCACGCGCTTGGGCCCGGCAGCGATCATCGAAGCGAGTGATCAACTCGAGCGATTTTACAAAGGCGCCGAGCCGTGTGCCTCTGGGATCATCACAGAAGCGCCGATTGATTGCGAAACCGGAAGCTTGCCAGAGATCATGCAGCGTATCGCTGCGCGGACCGAAGCGGCCGTGCGCGCCGGTCGGGTGCCGGTGACTTTGGGCGGCGAACACGCCATCACTTATGGCGCCGTGAGCGGCGTCGCTAGAGGATTAGCGCTGGATCAAATTGGCATTGTGCAAATTGATGCGCATGCAGATATGCGGGTCGCTTATCAGGGTGAACCCCATAGCCATGCCTCCGTGATGAACCTTCTGACCGAAGCGGGGCATCGTCTTGCGCAATTCGGCGTTCGCGCGCTGAGCCGCGAGGAAGACGCGCGCCGCCGCGCTCGCAATGTCTTTTTTCTCGATGCCGAGGCGCTGGTGACGCAGAGCACAATGCAGGTGGAATTGCCGCAAGACTTTCCCGAGCATGTCTATGTCACTTTTGATGTTGATGGACTTGACCCGTCTATCATGCCCGCCACGGGAACACCTGTGCCCGGCGGGCTTGGCTATTACCAAGCTTTGTCGCTGATCAGATCGGCGCTTGAAGGGCGGCGCTGTGTCGGGATTGATGTCACTGAATTGGCCCCTGTTCCGGGCAGCGCAGCTTGGGATTTCACCGCCGCGCAAATCACTTATGCTTTGATGTCGATGGTGTGAGCTGGACTAGAACAAACTGCCCTGATCCGAACCGCCCGCTTTGCCTGTTGGTGCTTTTCGTTTTGGCTTAAGTGCCTGCTCGGCTGCACGGGGCGTTCCCGTTGGAACCAGTGTGACGTGGCCATCGACCAGGGTCAGATCGACACTGGCAGCTTTTGCAGCCGCAGTGGCTGAGCGTATCACTTTACCATCTGGATCGCGGACAATCGCATACCCGCGCTGAAGCGTTGCCTGATAAGAGAGGGTCTCTAGCAATTTGCCTTGAGCCGAAAAGGCTCGCTCTTGGGTGCGCAAAATTCGGTCCAATGCCGGACGCGCTCGGCGTGCTGTGTCGATCAGTAAGCCGCGCGCCCGCCGGGCATCTGCAACAAGCGGTTCGGGGCGCAGGCGGGAAGCCGTGCGGGTAAAGGCGATCCGTTTCTTCGCCGCAGCTTGTGCCAGTCCGGCCGTCAGACGCGCCGAAGCGGTATCGAGACTGGCGCGTTTTTCCCGGACAATCTGTTTGGGGCTGATCAGACCCGCGCTCAGCGCGTCCAAACGGGACCGACGACGATCGACCAAAACTTTGATTGCTGACGGCAAGCGCTCCGCGATCGCGTCAAAACTCTGCCGTTTGGTTTGAAGCAAGCGTTCTGGGCGCGGCAGTCTTGCGCTGCCGAGGCGTTCTTGGCCGCGCCGATGTGTGCGGATCAAAGCGCGTTTCAGACGCTGTTGCAGATCGCTTAATTGCAATTGCAGCTCGGATCGAACGGGCACCGCAATTTCGGCGGCACCGGTGGGCGTCGGGGCACGCGCATCAGAGACATAGTCGATCAGGGTGGTATCCGTTTCGTGTCCAACGGCGGAAATGAGCGGGATTTCGCTTTCAAAGGCCGCACGTACCACATCTTCTTCATTAAACGGCCAAAGGTCTTCAATTGACCCGCCGCCGCGGCCAACAATCAGGACATCGGGGCGATCCGCCCCGGTCATCGCATTGAACCCACGAATACCGGCGACGATTTGCGCCGCCGCTGTGTCGCCCTGAACCAAAGCGGGCCAAAGAATCACACGGACCGGAAAGCGGTCACCGATCCGGTGCAAAATGTCCCGGATCACCGCGCCGGTTGGCGAGGTCACGACGCCAATTGTCGCCGGAAGAAAGGGCAAGGGCTTTTTGTGTTTTTCGTCAAACAGGCCCTCAGCGGCAAATTTCTTTTTCCGTTCTTCCAGCAGCGCCATAAGCGCCCCGACCCCTGCTGGCCGAAGGCTGTCAGCGATCAGCTGGTAATTGGAACGGCCCGGATAGGTCGACAGGCGACCGATTGCGATCACTTCGAGCCCTTCTTCGGGGCGGAACGGCAAACGCCCGACTTGGCCTTTCCACATGATCGTGTTGAGCACGGACTTATCATCTTTCAAGTCAGCATACATGTGGCCCGACCGAGCAATGGTGACGCGGCCGAGCTCGCCCCGCACGCGGACTTGATCATAGGCGGTCTCGATCGTCCGCTTCAAAGCCAAAGACAATTCCGTGACCGAAAGTTCGGGCAAATTGGACGTGGGTGAATCAGCCATAAGGTGAAAACTAGCCTGTCTTCCCGCCGCCGTCATCCTGGTTTCGCGGTCGAGGGCTTGATCTCGAGGGGAGCAGGGTGCATGGGCTGGCGCCATGAAAATACTTGTCGTAGGAGCGGGCGGACGCGAACATGCGCTGGCCTGGAAAATTGCTCAGTCTGATATTGTGGACGAGGTCCTCTCGGTGCCGGGCAATCCTGGCATGGATGAGATTGGGCCATGCTTCGATGTAAACCCGACCGATTTGCACAAAATGCAAGAACTGGTGCTGCAAGTCCTGCCCGACTTGATCGTCATCGGTCCGGAGGCGCCGTTGGCGGCTGGTTTGGCGGACGCCCTGCGCGCACGGGGCTTCGATGTGTTCGGACCCAGCGAGAACGCCGCGCAATTGGAAAGCTCCAAGGGCTTCTCGAAAGACTTGATGAAGCGTTTGGATATTCCGACAGCCGCCTATGGCCGGTTCTCGGATTTGACCGAGGCGCTCGACTTCTTGGAGACGATGCAGCCGCCTTATGTGATCAAGGCTGACGGGCTCGCCGCTGGCAAAGGCGTTGTGATTTGCGAGACGCTTGAGGCTGCAGAGAACGAAGTCGAAGCGATGATGACAGGCAAGTTTGGTGACGCTTCCGCAGAGATCGTGATCGAAGAGTTTTTGGACGGCGAAGAGGCCTCGATCTTTGTGCTCACCGATGGCGAGGGCGCGATCTACTTGCCCGCTGCGCAGGACCACAAGCGCGTCGGGGAGGGTGATACGGGGCTGAATACAGGCGGCATGGGGGCTTATGCGCCTGCGCCGATTGTCACGCCGCGGATGATGGAATTGGTTCAAACGCTGATTGTTGAACCGCTTCTGGCCGGCATGGCGAGTGAGGATATGCCTTACCAAGGCGTGCTCTATGTCGGGATCATGGTGACCTCGTCTGGACCGAAAGTGGTCGAGTTTAATGCCCGCTTTGGCGATCCAGAATGCCAAGTGCTGATGGCCGGATTGCCGGGTGATATTGTCCCGGCTTTGTTGACATGCGCGACCGGCGGCCTGGTGCATGGCCATCGCGAGATCGCAGAGATGATGGGGATCGGGCGTTTTCAACCAAGCGCTTGCGTCGTCCTGGCAACCGAGGGCTATCCTGAAAGCTATGCTAAAGGATCCATCATCGAAGGCATAAGCGCGTCAAATGCCTGTGATGGCGTCAATGTTTTTCAGGCGGGGACGGACAGAGATAGCGATGGCAAACTGATTGCCACTGGTGGCCGGGTGCTTGGCGTCACGGCGACCGGCCAAGACCTCAACCAAGCAATTGATCGCGCTTATGCAGGTGTCGCTGAAATTGATTGGCCGCAGGGCTTTTATCGAAAAGACATTGGCTGGCGCGCGCTGTAAATATGGCTGAGGCAGATCTGTCAAAACTCTTGGCCAATTTATCTGTCACACGTCACGATGGATGTTGGCGGTTTGAGACGATCGCGCCAGATGCCGCGTCTTGGTCCGACCTGGTGACGCTGCGCGCGGCGCGGGACATCTTGATGCTGTTCCAAGAATCTGAAGGCCTGACGGTCATTCTGGCGGCCGCTGCGGACACGCCCCAGAGCAATCGTTGGGTCTGGCTTGAGTTGAATGTCTTCTCAGATCTCCAAGCCGTAGGATTCCTCGCCCGCATTGCGGCCGCGCTGAGCGAGGCAGGCATTCCGTGCAATGCGGTTGCGGCGTTCCATCACGATCATGTTTTCGTCCCAGAGACCCGCGCCGGCGACGCGGTCGCTGCGATCGAGGCCTTGCGCAATCGCGCCTGACCCTGCGTTGGACTTGTCGCGGGCGATGGCGTTGCTAAACAGGGCGAAACGTCAATTTGCGCTTGGGAGGCGCGCCATGGTCCACGGCGGCAACGCACAAGAACTGTTCACCGGCACGAAAGATGTCGCGGACACCCACAAATTCAACGAAGCCAATCTTGAGGCTTGGATGGTCGAACATGTGGACGGGTTCGAAGGCCCGCTGACCGTCAAACAGTTTAAAGGCGGTCAGTCGAACCCAACCTATAAATTGTTCGCTGGCGGGAAGACTTATGTCATGCGACGCAAACCACCAGGCAAATTGCTACCCTCGGCGCATGCGGTGGATCGGGAGTTTCGGGTCATTGACGCACTATACCCGCTCGGTTTTCCGGTTGCTCGGCCATATGGCCTGTGCATGGATGAGAGCGTCGTGGGCACGATATTCTACATCATGGATTGTGTTGAGGGCCGAATTTTGTGGGACGGGACCCTGCCGGATATGGACCCAGCTGAGCGCCGGGCGATCTATGAAGCGAAAGTCAAAACCTTCGCGGAGTTGCACAATGTCGACTGGCGCGCGGCGGGCCTCGAAGGGTTTGGCAAAGAGTCTGATTACATTGCCCGCCAGACTCATCGCTGGACGAAGCAATATGTCGCCTCTGAAACCAATAAAATCGCTGATATGGACGCTCTGATCGACTGGCTCCCCAAGAATATTCCGGCTGGTGACATGACCACGATTGTGCATGGCGATTACCGGCTGGACAATATGATCCTGCATCCCACTGAGCCGAAAGTGATTGCAGTGTTAGACTGGGAATTGTGCACGCTTGGCGACCCGCTGGCGGATTTCACCTATCACTTGATGAATTGGGTGATGCCCAGCTCGGACCCTTCACGCGGGGCGCTGGTCGATATCGAGGATATGCAGGCCTATGGTATTCCCACGATGGAAGAATATACCGCGCTATATTGCCAATATACGGGCCGCGATGGACTGCCTGAAGTGGATTTTTACTTCGCTTACAACGCCTTTCGGCTTGCGGCGATTTGCCAAGGAATTGTCGGCCGGGTGCGTGATGGCACAGCGTCAAATGCCGCCGCCGCAACGATGGAAGCGCGCGTTGCACCGCTCGCCGCCTTCGCGGCGGACTGTGCCCGAAAAGCAGGCATGAGTGGCTAACCTGATTTTGTGCGATCGGCCAAAATGAGTGTCTTTTAATCAAGTGACCTGGTCGCCGGTCTTAATGAGCCGCATTTTCTCATCGTGCATATGGATCGATTTCAAGGCTATAAATGCCAGATCTGATCCCAAGTATTGAGACACTGCGACAGTGGAATAATTTCCCAAAATTGACGATCTTGCGCAATCAGCGTGCGCAAATGCGGTGATTTTTGATTAAACTTGGGAAAGGTTGCTAAAAAATTGTGTCAGTTTTGCCACAATGGATTGTGAAACGGCGCGTTTTTGAGCCGGTTTCTGCGTATTTTTCTTTCCTTCCGACGATCGCGAACCAACCATGACGAAATCGCAAAACAAAATTACAAGGAGGATGCGATGCGAACCAGACTCATGGCCACAGCGAGTGCTGCATTTTTGATCACCGGGCTCACAGTGCCGAGCGCGCTTGGGCAAGAAACGGAGGAGTCCGGTGGCTCAGCCTCCGAGGATTTGGAGTTAGAAACGATTGTTTCGATTGGATCGCGGGTGCCATCTCGATCCGCTTTGGATACGCCAGCGCCTGTGGACATTTTCTCTGGCGCAGAGTTCGTCAATCAGGGCACCAATGATGTCACCGAAATCCTGCGAACAGCGGTCCCTTCCTATAATGTGAACACGCAGCCGATTTCAGACGCGGCAACGATTATTCGGCCTGCCAATTTGCGCGCTTTGTCGCCGGATAATACGCTCGTTCTATTAAACGGGAAGCGGCGCCACCGCGGCTCGGTTATCTCCTTCCTCGGCGGCGGGATCGCCGATGGCGCGCAAGGCCCAGATGTCACGGTCATTCCTGCGCTTGCGCTCAGCCGCGTGGAAGTTCTGAGAGATGGGGCGTCATCGCAATATGGCTCCGACGCGATCGCCGGGGTGATCAATTTTCAGCTCAAAGAAGATTCGAGTGGCGGTACGATCGAAGCGGTTTACGGATCGACTTATGAGGGTGATGGCGACAATTATCGCATCGCGGGCAATATTGGTTTGCCTCTGACCGATCGCGGGTTCCTCAATCTAACGGCGGAAGTTTCAGATCAAGACGGTACCGTTCGATCGATCGTGCGCGGCGATGTCGAAGCGCTGATCGCGGCGGGCAACACCGCTGTCGCCGACTTCCAAACGATCAACACTTATACCGATGAAGTCCCGCAATATTGGGGTCAGCCGGACGTCACGGACAATTATAAACTCTTCTTCAATTCGGGCTTAGAGGTCGGCGAAAATGTCGAGCTTTACGCCTTCGGTAACTATGCGGAGCGTACGGCTGAAGGCGGCTTCTTCTATCGCAACCCGACCAATCGCGGCGGTGTTTATGCCGGGCCGACGGTTGATCCGATGACCGGATTGGAAGATGCGACCGGTGTCGCGTCAATCCTGGTCGGTGACCTAGACGGCGAAGGCACAGGCGGCGCTTGCCCAGCGGGCATTCCGCTAACCGAAGGCGGCGGGTTGCTGGCAGATCCGACCATCTTGGCGCAGGTCCAAGATGATCCAAACTGTTTCTCTTTCGTTGAGACCATCCCGAGTGGGTTCGTGCCACGGTTTGGGGGGGACCTGACCGACTATTCGATCGCTGGTGGGGTTCGCGGTGCGTTTGGTCTCGGCACCGGTTTAAATTATGATCTGAGCATCGTGCATGGTTCGAGCGAGACAGAGTTCTTCATCCGCAACACGATCAACGCGTCTCTCGGCCCTAACACGCCGCGAGACTTCTTCCCCGGCGCTTATAAGCAAACAGAAACGGTGTTCGATGCTGACTTTAGCTATGCCATGCCCGTCGCAGGCTTAGCCTCGGATCTGAACATCGCCTTCGGCACGCAGTTCCGCGAGGAAGAGTTCGAAATCACTGAAGGCGATGCGGCCTCTTTCGCCCTTGGTCCGCTTGCGGATCAAGGCTTCTCATCAAGCTCGAACGGCTTTGGTGGATTTACCGCGTCGAGCACCAATAGTCAGGAAAGCTATGCGCTTTATGTTGACCTCGAAGCCGATGTTACCGAGCAGCTGACGCTGCAGGCCGCGGTGCGCTATGAAGACTATGACGCGTTTGGGGATACCACCGACTATAAGCTCGGTGCTCTGTTCCGAGTCACCGATAATTTTCGCCTACGCGGAACGGTCTCGACAGGATTCCACGCGCCCACTGCGGGTCAGGCCAATGTCACCAATGTGACCACGCAGAATGTGAATGGCGTCTTGGTCGACCAGGGCACGCTGCCGCTAACATCAGCGGCGGGAGTCCTCGCCGCCGACTTCATTGAAGCCCGTGACGGCGGACGTCCTGAACTCGGTACGGAAACCGCTGAGAACTTCACCTTCGGCGCGGCCTTCGATCTTGGCCCAATGACCTGGACGGTCGATTATTTCAACATTGCGGTTGAGGATCGGATTGCCCTTTCGGCGAATGTCGACTTCCTCGAGGCTCTCGACTTTACCGGCGCACAGAACGGGCTTGGACCGTTTGCATCGGTGAGTGATGGCTTAAACCAGCTCGGCGATGCGGGGGTGATCAATCGCGGCGACTTTGTTGGATTTGAGGATCTCAGTGAGTTCCGCTATTTCTCCAACAGCTTTGACACCACAACAGAAGGGGTTGAAGTGGTCGGCACCTTGCCTTTGGATCTTATCCAGACGGGCGATACCGACCTTGCGCTGTCCTTTGCCGTGATAGACACAACGGTGGATGATCGCGGGGATATCAACCCGATCAGCGAAGGTCGCGTAGATGCGCTTGAGGAACTGTTGCCGGAAGTGAAAGGGGCGCTGACGCTCACCCATATCGACACCAAGTGGCGGGCCTTGGCGCGCGCTAATTACTATGGCGAGTGGGAAGACACAGGCAACGGAACCGGTGAGCAGGGGGCCGAAATCAATATCGATGCGGAATTCGGCTATTTCCTCACCGAGCAAGTCGAGCTGATCATCGGCGGCAATAATATCTTCGACAATTATCCCGATGAGAACCCGAATGCTGCATCACTCGGACAGCTTTATCCAGAGAGCTCACCGTCTGGGTTCAATGGCGGCACCTACTATGTGAAGGCACGTTACGTGTGGTGATTTGAGACACCATACCATCTTTCAAAGGGCGCCTGTTTCGGGCGCCCTTTTTTGGATTTAGCAATCGGCTTGGGCGAGTGTCGATTTGAAAATGTAAGTGTGCCCGGAGATCGGTTGCGTTTCGGTTTTGTAGATCCGATTGTTTGGATCACCCCAGTCCTGCGCAAAGGCTTCCATAAGCGTAATCCGATCGCCCAAGAAGTCGCGAATGTGGCTGGCATCCAGCATGCCCCAATAGTCTTTCGGATCGACCCGGCAGGCGTGCCGCTGCGCGGCCGCCAACATTCGATCACTAATCGATTGGATATAGCCGAGATCAACATTCTGCCCGGCGAGATGGTCGCGCATATGATCAGCGCCGCTGCGATGAAGAATATAGCCAAAATCGTATCCGAGCTGAGCCGAGATCAGTGCCATTTGTGTCGGCGCCGCATCGTTTTTGAGCCATCCCCACCAGGTTCGATAATCCATCATTGTGATGCCATGTACGGCGATATGTGCGGTGTGATGAATGTGAACTTGATCAAGCCCCGGCAAGATCACCATAGCGCAGGCCGACATGCACTGCCCAGCAATCACTGCCGGCTCCGCCCGCTGATCGAGGATCGTACTCATGCCCCGCGCGGTTGCAACATTACCGCCCGGGCTAGTGATGATGATCCGGCTCGCTTCTGGCATTGAGTTGAGCTTCAGGAATTGCTCTGGAAAAATCGCGGCATTGTAGCAAATGACATCCGTGCCCTCGAGCATGGTAACCCCTTCGGTGATGAGGCATTGCTCGACAAGCCGATCCGTTTCAGGGTCGGCACGGTCGAATGACGGGCGGTCGGATTCTTGCGCCATCGCGGGAAGAATGAAACTGGCCGCAAGGCCAAGACACCAAGATCGCATGCGAACTCCTGATTAAACTTCCGCAAGATGAATCTAGAATTGGGCAAATCAATGGCCCGCGCAAGCCGTCTGTAACGGGCATATGGCGATATCGAGGGGCGAAATTCTCTCCTCGTCGGGGATTTGACTTTTGTGTTTATCGATTCAGCTGTAGATTGAGAAGATTGCGTGAATAGGGGCAAGATATGCGGACCTGGCTGCTTGGGCCGTCACTGACAGCAGTGTCGCTTCTGCTGACGGCGTGCGGCCAGAGCATTGGCTCCTCGGCGTCGAATACAAGCGTGTGCGTGGACGTCCCGGAGGGTCAATTTTTTCAGTTTGTCGATGGCCAATTAATCCCGGTCACCGAAGCGCAAGCGATGGATCAGGAACAACCACCGGAAACAGCACGGCGAATCGCGCGGACGCTGGCCGGTATGGGCTATCCTTGGGTGTCCTTAGAATGGGACGGGGAAACCGCAAAGATCTCGGGCATTGCGCGCGACAATGACTCCCGCTCCGACGCCTTTGTCGCCGCCAAAGCCGCTTTCGAAGCGGATCCGGTCTCAGGGCCTTTGGTGCAGCGTGTGATCAATGACATGAATGTCCGAGATCCGGTTGAATCGATTGCCCTGCGCTTGTCCGATGAATTGTCTGAGGAAGGCTTGCCATGGCTAGATGTGGTTATGGCGGGCCGGGTCGCGACTCTGGTTGGCCAAGCCCCAAGCCCGGCACAGAAAGACGAAGCCTATGGCATTGGCCGCTCGACGGTCGAGTCTGATTTAAACGCCGGCGAAATCGTCAACATCGTGGTCGATGCGATCGGTCTCTCAGATCAGACTGATCCGGTTGGACAACCGCTCGTGACCTTGACCGCAGACGCCAGCGACACCGAATGCCAAGCGGCGTTTTCGCAAGTCATGGCCGGGCGCGACATTGGTTTTCAGATCGCTGAATCCATTGTCGACAATTCGAGCGCACGCCTATTGGACGCCCTCACCGGTGTGGCGCTGCTCTGCGAACGGTTTGACATCGAAATCGCCAATCATTCCTATGCCGACGATTTGAAAGCCGATGATATCGATCTCTCGCAAAGACGGGCCTCGGCGGTGCGCGACTATATGATGGCTTATGGCGTCAACCCCGACGCTCTGACCGCGCGAGGATATGCTGATACGTTGATCAGCGCGGAGGTCACTGCGCTCTCCGAAGGCGACGCGGGCGGCGCGTCCCGCACCGAGTTTACCGTCCGTCCGCGCCCGGATCAAAACGCGCAAACAAGCCCCTGATTAGCGGGCACTTTGGCGTCGACCGTATCGAGCCAAGCTTGTGCAATAGCGTCTGCCCCTTTAATCGGTTTTGGCGTGACCAAGGTTTTCGAGATTGGATAGAATGCGACGAGATCAGTGCCGGTGCGCTGATCCAACTCGCCTGGCGCGAATTGCTTGGCTCGGTTGGCCGCATAATCCGGCACGAAGAAAAATTCCGGTGTCGGTCCAGGTAAATCGGTGATCGGGACGCGCTTGTCTTCCCAGTCTGTAGCGCCAATGGTCAAGCTGCGAATGAGGTGTTCCCCACATGCGGTGTGCACCGTCTTGGTGAGCTCGGGTCGGCCAACAAAATCGACATAAGCGGTGGTGCGATCCGCCTGATAGTCTGCGATTTGGTCATAGGTCAGGATGTCTTCATAGAGACCGCTCGCCCGAACGAAGCTGACATTGCGCGGTGACGTGATAGCGATTGTTTTTACCCCGCGGCGATGCAAACCATGCGCGGTTGCCAGCGCCGTTTTCGACGATGCGCTGGATAGGATCGCTGCCTCTGGGGTTGGCTCATTTTCGGTCAAGCTGTCACAAATCATCCAGCCCGTCAGATAGAGCGGACGGAACAGCATTTGCTCAGGTTCTGTCCCTTCAACATAAGCGGGGTCGGTGGTGATATCGCTATAGTAATTGTAGATTGGCGCCAGCCCTTGGCGATGCGCTACGCCATCAAAGAAGCCGCGTTCAGTCGTTTTGGTCGGCAAGACGACCAATTCTTCGGAAATCGGGAAATAGCCATAGACCCGCTGCCCGGCGGTGACGCCATCTGCCAGCGATTCCGTGACCGTGGCGAAGCCCCAAACCGGCACGCGGCCGAGTGGTTCGCTGCCAGAGGGGAAGAAGTTCCAATAGTGCATTGGCGGCCCGCCAAATGCCGCATAGGTGACATTATTGGCGGTCAGAGCGAACGCATCAATGCTCAGACGGGCTTCACCTGGCTTTAGGGTTGGGGGAGACACATCGCGCCATTGCGCCGCGCGCAGGTCAGACTTTGTGATCAAATGCTGTTTGCCCATGAGTGCTCTCCCGTTTCGGGTACACTGAGGCGATGAGGCGCGCGAATCAAGCTTGACGTCGGGCGCATCAATGCTGGGTTTTAGAGTCCGTTGGCAACGTATCAGCGGCGCTCAAAAATGCGCGCAGCGCCAGCAAGGCCTCACGCGCTTCCGATAAAACATCTTTCGCCTCATTGCGCATGAAGTTGAATTCTGGGCTGCCAGGCTCGGCGGTGCAAACCGCTTCAAGATCGTCCAATGCCCGGCTGACCACTTCAACATAGAAGGCCCAATTGGGATTTGTGCCGGTCATGCGATGCCTCAAATATTCCGTACAGCATCGATAGATTGCTTGAAATAAAAACACAATCAAAAAATGAAACTATATGTATTCAGTTTTCAATTGTTATTAAGAATCAAATAATTATCGTTATAACGCTTTTGATTGATCTATTAAGTCAATAAAGATTTCTGATAAGTCGCTTGAACCGAGATCGTCGTCAACGGCCGAGATCAGATCGACCGCATCGATGACGGCGCTCTGAGCGTCGGCAATACGCATCAGAGTGTTGACTTCAGCATGGATCTTGTCGCCGCGGACGAAGCGATGACGAAAGGCGATAAACGTGTCTTGCCAACCATCAATCTCACAAACGACCTGAAAGCGCTGAGGGGCTTTCAGCATTCGCGTAATGGTGCGGGTCTGACCGCAAATCTCCAAGCGCCATTTGCGTCTGCGCAGCTGTTCGCGCAGTCCCGTCCGGATCAACAGGTTGAGCCGGGCCAGATCTGCAAAAGAGAGATAGCGGCTATTGGTCATGTGCATGAACATGTCTTGGTCGCTGATCCAGACGCGGTAAGGGCGCGCATAGGGTTGGGTCAGCGGTGCGCGCTTCGAGAGGAATAGCGTGCTGACGTAGATCCAAATCCGGCGAAAGAACAGGTTCAAACAAACGCTCCTATGCGCTCGCCGATTTGATGGTTTTGCCCGACAAAGATTGGCGGTGCCTGCAAACCGCGACTCCCGACCCTTACGACCCCCATAACTTGTCCAATTCTGCGGAGATTGCAAACGCCTTGCGCGCGACGCTGCCACGGATCCGAAGTCCGATCATTGCTGAGCCTTCCAGCGCGGATGGATCATCGCTTTGCCTTGCCCACCGGCTGCCCGCGACAAACCCTTCATCGAGGCCCGCGAGGAAAGCGCCAAACGCTTCTTCGCGCCCGTCGGCGAAGAGCGGTAGCCAAATCGCCAGTTTCGCCTTCGGCCATTTGCGCAGGGCCCGAGGCACCCATTGCGCAAGGGCGTCCATGTCAGCCTCGGTTTCATAGCTCGGATCAAGCACGACCAGCATGTCTTCGCCGCGCCGCGGTTGAAGACGCAGGGCGCCGCGATAGCCGTCCTCTTTGCGAATCTGAACGCGGGCGTCTTGGCGCATGGTTTGCGACAAAGCTTTGTGCTCGGTGGGGTGAAGTTCAAACAGCATCAATCGTGCGTCCGCTCCCAAAAGCTGGCGCGCAAGCGCGGGTGATCCCGGATAAGCGCCGGGGCCTTTCGCTTGCACCAGGCGAAGCCAGGGCTGAAGTGCTTTTGGCGCCTGCTCCGCGGCGGGCAAGGCGAGCACGCCTTGCGCGGCCTCGCCGGTCTTGCGCGCTTGATCGCTATTGAGATCGTAATACCCACGCGCAGCGTGCGTTTCGACATATAGCAAGGGTCGCCCAGCGTCGGCGAAATGGCTTAGAACGGCATGCAAGACCGCGTGCTTCAGCACATCGGCCTTATTCCCGGCATGATAGCCATGCTGATAGGAGAGCAAGCTTTATCCCTCTTGTTGCGCCAAGGACGCTTTTCGGATCGCTTCAAACTCATTACCAGGATACCAAGTCGGCCATATGTCTGATTGCGCAATCCGCAGTCCAACTGCAAGCAAAGCTAAGACATCTTCCCGGATGCCGGACACATCCCAGTTTTCGGAATACTCATCCATCGGCTTGTGATAGCGGCGCGTTCGATACGTGTCGGAAAACGCCAACCCCGCAGCGAGCCCGCCATCAATTTTGTCCGTTCCGCCATCGGCATATAGCATTGGCACGCCCTTTTTCGCTAATGAGACATGATCGGAGCGGTAGAAATAGCCCGCTTGCGGATTGGGGTCCGGAACCACAACGCGACCGACGGCTTGCAATTCTTCTTTCAACAAGTCTTCGAGCTCCGAGGCGCCATAACCGACCACGATCATATCCTTGGTCCGTCCCATGGGCAGCATCGCGTCCATGTTCAGACCGGCAACAATTTTATGCATCGGCACGGTCGGGTTTTCTGCATAATAGGCGGATCCAAGCAAACCTGACTCTTCGAGCGTGACGGCTAGAAACAAGGCAGAACGATCCAGCTCTTCGGCCGCCATGGCTTCTGCCATTTCAAGCAAAGCCGCCGTCCCAGTGGCATTGTCGACGGCGCCATTGAAGACACTGTCGCGATAAAAGTCTTGCGTTGGCGCACCGTCACGCAGATCGGATTTCTTCCCTAAATGATCCCAATGCGCCGTAAACAAAACATGTTCGTCGGGCGCGGTTCTGCCGGGCAGGACGCCAGCGACGTTGCGCGACTCTGTTGTGGTCACAAGCTGCGTGAGCGATCCGCTGGCGGTGACATTGCCCATATCGACCGGTACAAACCCCTCGCGCTTTGCCAGCCGCTTCATCTCTGAGAAGTTTAGGCCTGCCTCTGCAAATAAGGAGCGTGCGGTTTCTTCGGAGATCCAGGCCTCAAACGCCGTTCGATCTGCGCCGCCATCCGCGCGCACAAGATCAGCCTGCGCCCCTGACCAGGAGTTTGCGACCACCTCCCAACCATAAGAGGCGGGCTCCGCTTCATGAACGACGATGGCCCCAGTTGCGCCCTGGCGCCCGGCCTCCTCGAACTTGTAGGTCCAGCGGCCATAATAAGTCATTGCCTGACCTTTGAAGAGCTCGTCTCCCCGGGCATAGCCTGGATCATTGACCAACATGACCACGGTTTTGCCCGCCACATTCAGGCCGGCATAATCGTTCCAGTCATATTCGGGCGCAACGACACCATAACCGACAAAAACCAGCTCTGAGTCTTGCCAGCTGACATCATTGCGATCTTGTTTTTTGGTCCATAACACGGCCTCGGGTCCAAGTTCGACCGGGAAGGGGTCCCCCGAAGCGCCGCCATTGAAGACCAAGCTCGACGCATTTGCATCAAGGGTCTGTTCGACCATCCCCACGGTTTGAAACCAAGTGCCGTCTTCGCCCGCAGGCTGCAAGCCGATCCGGCCCATTTCTGCGGCCAGCCAATCAGCGGTGAGTTCACCTTTTTCTGCTGCCGGTGCACGGCCTTCGAAGGCATCATCGGACAGGAGCCTAATCCGTTGATGGAGATCTGCTTCGGTGACCCCTACACTGGTGTCTTTTGGCAGCGGCATCGGCAGTTGAAGGGACGCTTTCACCTGAGCCGGCGTGACATCGTCCGGCGCGTTGATCGCCGGCGCTTCCGCATCTTGTCCGCAGGCGCTCAGCACGACAGTCATGGATGCCGAGAGGATCAATCGGATCATTCTATTTTGTTCCCACAAAGCTCTTTTGGTCGCTTGATGTGACACACGTGGCTGCGACCGACAAGCAGCAGACTGAAGGCGATCAATCGCCGGGAAGCGGGATGTAGTCGTCTTCGCCTTCAGGCAAGGTAAACGGCGTATTGGTCCAGCCGCCGGCGGCTGAGGCGCGCCAATCGGCTTTGGCTTGTTCCAATCTGTCCGTATCTGTGGCGACAAAATTCCATTCAATTTTGCGCGGACCGTCCATGGTCTGTCCGCCCGCCAGCATAAAGCGTGTGCCTGGCGCGACAGCGATCGGCACATCTGCTCCGAGTTGTAAAACTGCCATTTGGCCCGCGGTGATGGTTTCCTGCTCGATTTCAGCTTGCCCATCCGCGACGTAGAGCGCTCGCTCCTCGGCCTCATCAGCGCCGACGATGAAGCTGGCGCCGTGTTCGGCATCGGCCCCGACATACCAAATCCCCCAAGGGTATTCGACCGGCGCCGTGTGCCCGAATGCCGTCCCAGCGAGGACACGCGCATGCGCGCCGCCAAGGTCAAATTCCGGAAGCGTATCTGCTGGGTGATGGACAAAGTCCGGGGCGATTTCGGCATAGTCTTTCGGCAGCGCCACCCACGTTTGGATCCCATGCATCGACTGGCCGTTCGCGCGTTCCTCATCGGGGGTGCGTTCAGAGTGACAAATGCCGCGCCCCGCCGTCATCCAATTCACCGCACCCGGGCGAATCACCAAATCATTGCCCAAATTGTCTTTGTGCCGGATCGCGCCTTCATAAAGAAAAGTCACGGTGGCCAGGCCAATATGCGGGTGTGGTCGGACATCGAAGCCCTTGCCAGGCGCATAGTCGACAGGTCCGAAATGATCGAAGAATATGAATGGACCGACCATTTTTCGACTGTGAAATGGCAGCACGCGGCGGACCACAAACCCATCCCCGAGGTCCTTTTCGCGGGGCTTGATGATTTGCTCAATCAGGGTGCTCATTACGGTTTTCCTTGCTCGCTCTCGAAGAGTTCGTGACATAGACTTATGAGCACCGATCTCCATGCTTTCGTAGACGAAATTCGCGCATGTCAATTATGTGCAAGCGACATGAAACGCCCGCCGCGCCCGGTTTTGCAGGTTTCTCAAACCGCGAAAATTCTGATCGCGGGTCAGGCGCCTGGCAATTTGGCCATGGAGTCAGGGCGGCCATTCAGCGACCCTTCCGGCGACCGTTTACGAGATTGGTTACACATCACGCCAGAGACATTTTACGACGCCAAACGGGTCGCGATTATCCCTATGGGGTTTTGCTTTCCGGGCTATGATGACAAAGGCGCCGACATCCCGCCCATGAAACGCTGCGCACAAACCTGGCACACACCGCTCTTTGACCGCTTGCCGAACCTTAAACTGAAAGTCTTGATCGGCGGTTATGCGCAAAAGTGGCATCTCGGCGCGCAGACCGAAAAAACCTTGACCGCGACGGTGCAGAAATGGCGTAGCTTTCTCGCACAAGGTGTCATCGTTACGCCACATCCGAGTTGGAGAAACAATGCATGGCTGAAGCGCAACCCTTGGTTCGAAACCGATCTGTTGCCCGAATTGCGAAGGCAAGTGCATTCATTATTGTCTTGATCGGCGGCGCATTTTTGGGGCTCGCGGCCTGCGTCACCCCGGCGACTTTGAAAGCCCTCGAATTGGAGACTGCGCCAATGCCGAAACTGGATCCTGACAATGCGCGCCTGATCAGCTTCGACGGTGCGGAATTGGGATTGACGATATGGGACACTGAAGCGGCGCCAGAGATCGTAATTGTCGGCGTGCATGGTATGAATGATTACGCCAATGCCTTCCACATGGCGGCGCCGTATTGGGCTGAGCATGGGGTGAAGACCTATGCCTATGATCAGCGCGGTTTTGGCCGCTCCTATGGCCGCGGCGAATGGCCGGACGAAGAGTCGATGCGCGAGGATTTGCGCACCGCTGTGCAATTGGTGCGGGCTGAGCATCCAGAGGCAACGCTGGCCGTGGTTGGGATCTCCATGGGCGGTGCGATGGTGATGACGGCGTTTGGATCGGACAATCCACCCGAAGGCGTCGACCGCGTCGTTTTTAGTGGTCCAGGATTGCGCGGCTGGGGCGCAATTCCAGTGGTCCAGCGCGTCGCCTTATGGACGAGCGTTCGTGTCCGACCCGGCTGGGTCGTGCGCCCGCCGCGCTTTGTAAAGATTGAACCCAGCGACAATCTCGAAATGCTGCAACGGCTATGGCGGGATCCGCTGGGCATCAAGACCAATAAAATCGAACAAGTGCATGGCGTCGTCACATTGATGGAAAACGCCCATCGCGCTGCTTCGAGACTGCCAGACGAGATCCCAATGATGCTCACCTATGGGGCGAAGGACATCGTTATTCCAGAACGCGGCGTGCGCCGAACGGTTAGACGCCTGCCAGAACATGTCCGCACCGCTTATTATCCGGACGGGTATCATATGTTGTTAAGAGACCTTCAGTCCGAGCTTGTGTTCGAGGATGTTCTGACCTTTTTGCAGGACCCGGATGCGCCGTTTCCGAGCAATGTTGAGCCAGTCCCGGGGCGGATCTCAGGCTAATTGTTGACCGCGCTTGAGCACGCGTTACACCGCCCCCTTGTTTCCATCGCAACCAAGATCGCAGGCGGCATTTCATGTTCGACAATTCTTCCTTTGACCAGCATGAAGGCGTGCACTTTTTCTCCGACGACGCCAGCGGTTTGCGGGCCGTGATCGCGATCCATTCCACCGCGCTTGGCCCATCATCTGGCGGCACGCGGATGTGGGACTATCCGAGCAGTGAGGCAATGCTGACGGACGCGCTGCGCCTTAGTCATGGCATGAGTTATAAAAACGCCATGGCCTCGATCCCGCATGGTGGCGGCAAAGCCGTGATCTGGGGCAATTCGAAGACTGATAAGTCTGAGGCCTTGTTTCGTGCCTTTGGGCGCGCCGTCGAAAGCTTACAGGGCCGATACTGGACCGCGGAAGATGTCGGCATTGAAACCGCCGATATCGAGATTGCAGCACAAGAAACACGCTATGCGGCGGGGCTTACCACCGGCGCTGCGGCGAGCGGCGATCCGTCGCCGATCACGGCGCTCGGCGTCTTCAAGGGCATCCAGCAATGTGCGCTACGCGCGTTTGGCAGCGACGATCTAAATGGCAAGACTGTCGCCGTGCAAGGCGTCGGATCGGTGGGCGGGTATACATGTCTGCACCTGGCCGAAGCCGGCGCGAATCTCGTCATCACCGACCTCGATAAAGATGCCTTGAGCGATATTGCGCAGCGCACGGGCGCAAAGACGGTCGCACCAGATGAGATTTACGATGTCGAGGCAGATATATTCTCGCCCAATGCGCTGGGCGCGATCATTAACGAGGACACGCTCAAACGGCTCAAAGTCAAAGTGATCGCCGGCGGGGCAAACAATCAATTGGTGGTCCCGGCCATGGGCGAGTTCGTGCGCCGCGCCGGTATGCTCTATGCGCCAGACTATGTCATCAATGGTGGGGGCATCATCAATGTCGCGGCGGAGATTTCGGGCGATTATTCGCGGGCTTGGGTCGATGCAAAGCTCGACACGCTGATTGAGACGCTCGGCGCTGTGCTCGATGACGCCCGTGCTTCCGGTCGACCGACCAATGAGGTTGCCGATGACATCGCGCGGGCGCGGATCGCGGCGGCGAAATCCTAGGCCGCGCGGGGGCTGCCGCAGACAAATGGATCCGCTTCGACCGGTTGGCCATCAATCAAGCGGACCGCTCGGGCGCGGCCGCGGGCATTGCCAGCCGTCAACGCAAAGCGGCCCTCAAGCACATTCACATTGCGTTGATAGAAGGGCAGATAGCCCGTCCAACTGCGCTTTGACAGGGTGGGCGCCAGTTCAAACCGTCCAGTGGACGCGCGACGCGCGCCTTCAAACCGGCCGGTGAGTGACACGCGATTGATTTCTTTGGTGCCGACAAAGCTGACCGGAAAGCGCCCGGTGGCGGCAATCGCCGCGAAAGCTTCTTCGACTTTTTCGCCATGACCCACCACTGGCGCGGACAAGGGATCATCAGATAGGAAGACCCGCCAAGCCAGGTGCAAATCGACATAAGTCGAAAGGTCCGCGCTTTCCGTGCACGTCTCAATCTGCCATTCCCCATCAAGGCGAAACTTCTCATATTGCATCCAACCGGTGACGACCGTCGTCACTGCCGTGAAGGCCACCGAGCCATATTTGATGAATTCAAGCATCCATTATCCCCCGTCTAGGCGATCGTGAGCCTAAAGGAGGATCCCGGGGAGGTTAAGTCTTGTGGGTTAAAGCGCTGGCTGAATGGGGCCGTCGGCGCGGCCGTGGACAAACTGGTCAACATAATCATTGCCGCTATGATCGATGCTGCTCGCCGGGCCGCGCCAAATGATCTTGCCTTCGAATAGCATCGCGATTTCATCGGCAATCTTACGCGCGCTTGTCATATCATGCGTGATCGAAATCGCTGCGGCGCCGAGCGCTTTGGTTTGCTCGACGATTAAGTCATTGATCGCATCGGCCGTGATCGGGTCCAGTCCGGTCGTTGGTTCATCAAAGAAAATTAAATCGGGTTTTGAGACAATGGCACGGGCCAAGCCGACGCGTTTTTGCATGCCGCCGGAGAGCTCAGCTGGAGTTAAATCCGCCACATCCGACCCGAGCCGCACTTGTTTCAAGGTTTCGATCGCCCGCGCTTTGGCATCTTTGCGCTTCATGCCATCGGCGTTCAGCAAACGAAACGCGATATTCTCCCAAACCGTCAGACTGTCGAACAGGGCTGCCGATTGGAACAACATGCCAATCCGCGCCCGCATCGCCTCGCGGGTTTTGCCTTGGTCATGGGTGACATCTTCTCCATTGAACAGGATCTGACCCTCGTTGGGGGTCATCAGACCCAGGGCGTTTTTCAGCATCACAGACTTCCCCGAGCCTGAGCCCCCTAGGATGACGAGCGACTTCCCGGGCGCCACATCAAGGTTGACGCCCTTGAGCACATGTTTCGGTCCGAACGATTTGTGAACCTCTTTGAGTTCGAGAAGCGGCTGGCTCATGATCCAAAGTCCACCAAAACAGTTGAGATGAGATAGTTGAATGCCAAGATCAGCACCGCCGCGCCGACCATTGCGAAGGTTGCGGCGCGGCCAACGCCGGTCGCGCCAGCGCTCGATTTGTCGCCATGGTAGCACCCAAGAATGGCAATGACGCCGCCAAACACGACCGCTTTGATCAGCCCGACAGTAACATCCTGCCAGGTTAAAAAGTCGAGCGTATTGCGCAAATAGGTGGTCGAATCGAAGCCAAGCCCGACCGTACTGACCGCCCAACCACCAAGCACCCCGATAATGTCCGCGACGATGACCAGCATAGGCAGGGTCAAAATCCCCGCCAAAAAGCGCGGCGCATAGAGGTAACGATACGGGTTGGCGCTGAGCGTTTTCAGCGCATCAATCTGCTCGGTGACGCGCATTGCGCCGATCTCCGCGGCGATCCCAGCCGAAACTCGACCGGCCAGCATCAGGCCGGTAATCGTCACGCCGAGTTCTCGGGTGATGCCAAGCACCACGATATTCGGGACAAACTGCTCGGCGCCGAACCGGCTGCCGCCAGAATAAATGTTTAGAGCCAAAGCGGCGCCGATAAATACCGCGGAGAGCCCGACCACGGGCAGGCTATAAAAGCCAATAGCGATCATTTGCCGAACAATTTGGGCCCCATACCAGCGCGGGCTAAAGCTTGCGCCGATGGTTTTCCCGGTAAAAATCGATAAGCGACCAATCTCGCCGAGCATGGAGAGCGTCGCATGGCCAAGCCATTGCAAGGGATTTGGAAAACCAGATTTAGATTTCGTAGATGCGTTTGACACGGGGCGTAAGTCCTGAGGTGAGTTCGTATCCGAGTGTGCCTGCGAGCGCCGCTTGTTCTTCTAACGGCGCATCCGGTCCGATCAATTGCGCATAAACACCTGGCCGCGCAAGGTCTGCAGCATCGGTAACATCAATTGTTATGAGATCCATGGAGACACGGCCGCGAATAGGACAGCGCGTGCCGCTCAATGACGCAAAGCCTTTATTTGATGCCGCGCGCGGGACCCCATCGCCATAGCCAATCGCTAACGTTGCTAGCAATGTCGGGCGCTCCGCCCGCCAAGTGGCGCCATACCCGACCGTTTCGCCAGCTTCGATTTGGCAGACTTGAAGGATCGGGGCCTCGAGCGTTAATCCCGGCTTTAGCGCCGCGCCCTTTGGCGGATGCCCGCCGCCATACAATGCGATGCCTGGCCTGCTGAGCGCCTGGTGATAGGCGGGACCGAGCCAAATCCCACTTGAATTGGCAAGGCTCAATGGCACACCAGGAAACGCTTCGGACACCGTGGCAAGGATTTCAGCTTGGTGCGCGTTCATGCCGGTGCATTTGTCTTCTGCGCAGGCGAGGTGAGACATGATCAAAATGGGCGCCTGAGCCGAACTGGCTTCTGCGAGCTCTGACGCATCCTCAGGGGGCAATCCGAGCCGGTTCATCCCCGTGTCAAAGTGCAACGCGAATCCACGTGGCATCTTCACCCCATCAATCAACCAATCGGCCATCGTGCGGTATTGGAAACTCGAATTGATCACGGGAATCAGCGCGTTCTCGCGGTAGAGGGCCTCTTCGTCCGGCGTCGGGCCGTTTAGAACATAGATGTTTGGGTGACTTCCGAGGGTGGCCCGCGTCATCTCAGCCTCGTGGCTATGGGCCACAAAGAAATGATCGCAACCTGCCTCGTGCAGCGTCTCTGCGACTTGTTTCAAACCATGGCCGTATGCATCCGCCTTGATGACCGCGCCTGTCACACCGCCCGCTTGCGCCGCCTGCAGGGTGCGCCAATTGTCGGCAATATTGGCCAGATGAATTTGGGCACGCGGGCGTAAGCTCATGGCCGCTCCGATTACAGGCCTTTGCGGCGGATGTAAGGCTTATTCGTCAAAAGCACCTTGGGACGCGCGTGCCAGATTGCCAAACCGTGTAACATTGGCGTCAAAGGATAAGATCACTTTGCCAATCGGGCCATGTCGTTGCTTGCCGAGGATAATTTCAGCGGTGCCATAAACCTCGTCCATGCGGGTTCGCCAGGCCGCCCATTTTTCCGTGGCTGCTGGGTCACCGCCATCGGCCTGCGGTTCTGTACGTTCGAGATAATAGCTTTCGCGATAGACAAACAGAACCACGTCTGCGTCTTGTTCAATCGAGCCCGACTCGCGCAAATCCGACAATTGAGGTCGCTTATCATCGCGCTGTTCGACTTGCCGCGACAATTGCGATAGCGCAATCACCGGTACGTTAAGTTCCTTGGCCAGTGCTTTCAGCGTGGTCGTTATTTGAGTGATTTCCTGAACGCGATTGACGTCGGATTTGCCCGATGATCCGGTTAGTAGCTGCAAATAGTCGATAATGATGAGATCGATCCCTTGCGCGCGGTGCAGTCGCCGAGCCCGCGCAGCGAGCTGGCTGATCGAGATCCCGCCTTGGTCGTCAATATAGAGCGGCAAATTTTGCAACTCTTCGGTCGCCTCGCGCAGGGTTTCGAAGTCGTGCTTGTCGAGGTCGCCCTGGCGGATTTTGTGGGCATTGATATTGGTCCGCTCCGATAAGATCCGCGTCGCCAGCTGTTCCGAAGACATCTCCAGTGAGAAAAATGCAACTTTCCCACCTTCAAGGGTTTTGGTCGAACCATCCTCTTGTTTCTCGCCGCGATAGTCAGCGGCGACATTGTAAGCAATATTGGTAACCAGCGACGTCTTTCCCATTGAGGGTCGACCGGCAAGAATGATCAGATCAGACTTATGCAAGCCCCCCATTTTATGGTCGAGATCATCCAGCCGTGTCGCGATGCCGGCAATTTTCCCTTCGCGCTTAAACGCCGCCTCCGCCATTTGCAGCGATTCCGTCAGCGCTTCAGAAAAGCTGGAAAATCCGCGCCCCGTCGACCCGCGTTCGGCCAAAGCAAATAATTCCCGTTCGGCGAGCTCAATCTGTTGTGTGCCGTCGACGTCTCGGTCGTGATGCTGTGCCCGTGACTGCACCCCCGCGCCGATATTGATCAGCTCTCGGCGCATCGCTAGGTCACGTATGATACGGGCATAGTCTTGCACTTCCGGACCAAAAGCCGCGCTATCGAGCAAATCTGCCAAGTATTGCGCGCCGCCGATTTGCGTCAGGCGTTCATCTTTTTCGAATTGCTCGCGCAGCGTCACACCGTCTGCAACCCGTCCATTTTGGATCAGCATCTGGCAGGCATCGAAGATTTCCTGATGCGCAGGCGCGTAAAAATCAGATGGCCGCAAAAAATCAGAGACACGCTGGTAGGCATTATTGTCATACAGGATGGAGCCAATAACAGCCGCCTCTGCGGACAAATTGTGCGGCAGTTCTATGCGTGTTTCTTCGGTGCGAGGCAGCGGAGCGATAGCATTACTCATTGGGCGGTGTTAACCATATTCACAGTCTCTAGACAGCCCCTGGACGCACAAACCCCCCTCTTGATTCGGACTTTATCCACAACACTAAATGGCTTGACTTTTTGCGTCGCAGACACGCGCTGGTCTTTATCAGACGATGCGTTATGTAGCGGCCTTCGCGCGCAGGAATAGAACCCCAACGGATAGGCGATGCCCGGATGACTGCCATCGAACTGATGTCCAATTTGAGCCGTCCGGCCGCGATCTTCGGGGCCCCTTTCGGAGTCGATATCCTGTGCTTGATCGACGCTTTGGAACTGCGCGGGGGCGCCGCGTTATATGTTGCCCGAGATGATAAACAGGCGGCCACGGCGCTCAAGCTCACCGAGTTTTTCCGACCTGGTTTGGAGCGCGTGCGGCTGCCGGGTTGGGATGTCCTGCCTTATGACCGGATCAGCCCGTCACCGGCGGTTGCGGCCGCCCGGTGTGCGGCCTTGGCCAAACTGGCGCAACGCGACACCTCGGCGGCGCCCTGCCTTGTCATCACCACTGCAAGCTCATTGGTGCAGCGCGTTCCGCCCGTTGAAATCATGCGGGCGAGTTCGCTCTTGGTCTCCGCTGGCGGTCGGATCGAGCAGGCGGCGCTAGCGTCTTATCTGTCCATCAATGGCTATGTTCGAGTCGCTTCCGTCTCCGAGAAAGGCGAATACTCGATCCGCGGCGGTAAAGTCGATATCTTTCCGCCAATCGGGGATGCGCCTGTCCGTTTAGATCTTTTCGGCGACGAGATTGAAAGCCTCAAATCCTTCGATCCTGAAACCCAAATTTCGATCCGGCCGCTCAAACACGTTGCGCTCGCGCCGGTCTCGGAAATCCTGTTTAATCCCGAAACGCTCGGTCTCTTCCGCGAACGCTATCTGGCAGAGCTGGGCTCGCCGACCGGCGATCCGATGTATGAGGCCGCGCGGGCTGAGATCCGACGCGGCGGGATTGAGAGCTGGCTACCGCTGTTTCACACGCATCTGGACGCCGTGTTCGATTATCTTGGCCCGCAACCCTTGATTGGCTTTGGGGCGCTTGCGGCAGAGGCGGCGAGTGAACGGTTGGGTCAAGCAATCGATTATCATCAGGCACGACTAGAGGCGGCCGGAGAAGGGCGCCAAGCGCGGGTCTTGCCTCCCGAACACTTATATTTGACCGAGGCGGAGCTGACCCACACGCTAGACCAACTCGGCGTTGCGCGGTTTCACGCCGGAGCCGGCGAGGGGGCTCTCGACCTTGGCGGTGCGATTGGACGCGACTTTGCCCCAGAACGCGCCCAACCGGAGGTCAACATTTTCGAAGTCGCCGCGCACCATGCACAGGCCAAGCGCGATGCTGGCAAGACGGTGGTCTTTGGCGCTTGGACGGATGGGTCTGCGACCCGGCTCGAGGGCGTGCTTGAAGATCACGGTCTACAAGATGCTACGCGCGTCTTTTCCCTAAAGGCTGCTGAGCAAGCGCAGACTGCGATTTGCGAGCTGCCGCTTGAAACCGGTTTTGAGACTGACGATCTGGTTTTCATCGGCGAGCCAGACATCCTTGGCGATCGATTGGCAGCGCCGCGCCGAAAACGCAAAGCGGCAAACTTTATCGCTGAGGCGGGCAGTCTTAATCCTGGCGATCTGGTTGTGCATGTTGATCATGGCGTCGGGCGGTATGAAGGTTTAAAGACCCTCGACTTGGCCGGCGCTGCGCATGACTGCCTTGAGCTTGGCTATGCTAAAGGTGATAAAGTCTTTCTGCCGGTCGAGAATATCGATCTCATCAGCCGCTATGGCAGCGAGGATGCTGAGAGTGCGATTGATGCGCTCGGCGGGGTTGGA
>JBCCXW010000033.1:0-28284 GCA_039191105.1 Pseudomonadota bacterium | reverse complement strand
ATTGACAGGAACGACGCTCCGCGCGCGCCCCAACAGCGAAAAGCAGCGCATTCGGGATGCCGTCCGCACGGAGTTTTGGCCAGCTGTGCTAGAGGGTCATATCAAACCCGTGATCGATACGGTCTATACGTTTGATGAGGCTGAAGCCGCGCATGCGCATTTGGCGAAGGGCGGTCATATCGGCAAAATCTTGCTGTCGCGACCGCAATCATAGGCTTCCATTCCGCTTTGGGCCTGCTTATACTTGTAGCGTTAGGTAATTTCAGACCAGAGACCCTGACCGCCCGAGACCGAAGTCTCGGGCGGTTGTGTTTCCAGCGATCTCGCGAAGGAGTATCCGATGGCCGATATTTTGATGCCCAAAGCCACAGCCGTTTGGTTGATCGACAATACCACCCTGACTTTTGATCAAATTGCAGATCTGTGCGGACTGCATCATTTGGAAGTAAAGGGCATTGCGGATGGCGACGTCGCCGAAAACATGCGCGGCGTCGATCCGATTTCGGGGGGTGAATTGACCCGAGAAGAGATCCATAAGGGCGAAGCGGATCCGGCCTATCGCCTCAAGACGGCGCCCTCCAAGATTGCTCATATTCCGCAACCAAAGCGCAAAGGGGCACGGTATACGCCTGTGGCGCGCCGGGGCGATAAACCGGATGCCATCGCTTGGTTCATCCGCAATCACCCTGAAGTCACTGATCCGCAAATCTCAAAACTGATCGGAACCACGAAGGCGACGATCACCAATGTCCGCGACAAAACACATTGGAACAGCCAAAACATCAAACCCGTGGATCCAGTGACACTCGGTCTTTGCTCGCAAATCGAGTTGGATGAAGTCATCGCCAAAGCGTCTTCACGGCGTAAGAAACTCGACGCCGAACGCGCAGCCGAGGATGCCGGTCCAGGCCTCAACCCTGCCGAAGCGGTCGAAACGCCAAGCGCTGCAGCGATTGACTTTGACACGCCTCCGCAGCCCGGACCGCAGGGATCTGAAGAACCATCCGCGGAGGATGTTTTCAGCGCGTTCAAAGACTGAGGCAGCCCCCCAAAACCTTCGCTCGCCTGATGGTCGAGCAAGCTGGAGACGGACATGAGCCGGCATGGCAAGCGTAAAGGAGATCCGGTGCATGGCTGGCTCGCCGTCGACAAGCCGCGTGACATCACCTCAACGCAAATTGTCGGGAAGCTCAAACGCTTAATGCGGGCTCAAAAAGCCGGCCATGGGGGCACGCTCGATCCGCTCGCCGATGGCATTCTGCCGATCGCATTTGGCGAAGCCACGAAGACCGCTCAGTGGGCGATGGACTGTGACAAAGAGTATGTCTTCACCATTGCCTGGGGTGCGTCCACTGCGACGCAAGATGCTGAAGGCGAGATCATTGCGCGTTCCGACACGCGGCCGAGCGCCCGCGCGCTCGAACACGCGCTCTGTCAGTTCCGCGGCGAGATTGAACAGGTCCCGCCAAAATACTCGGCAATCAAAATCGATGGCGAACGGGCTTACGATCTTGCGCGCGATGGTGAAACCTTCGAAATCCCGTCTCGGAAAGTGACTGTCCATGCCGCGCAACTGGTCGAGGTTGGCGAGGATTGCGCAACCGTGCGGATTGCGTGCGGGAAAGGATTTTATGTCCGTGCCCTGGCCCGCGATCTTGCGGCAATGCTTGGGGCCGAAGGCCATGTCAGCCAATTGCGGCGCACGCGCGTTGGTCACATGACGGAAACGCTGGCCATTCCTTTCCATGACTTGGAAGCCATGGCGACGGATATTGAAGCGTTGCGAGCGCGGCTCTTGCCCCTGCAATCGGTTTTGCACGATATGCCGCAAATCGACGTCAGCGCGTCTGATGCAGCGGCGATACGCCAAGGCCGAGAAGTGATGCTGCTGCCGCACATTTTGGACGATTGGCGAGACCAAGGCGGCCACGAACAGCCCGAAAGGCTAGCTCTGACAATGGGATCAGGCGACCCGGTTGCTCTCGGCGAAGTGCGTGCCGGGCGCTTCCAACCAAAAAGAGTGTTTCAGTTATAAGTCGATGCCGCTGCGGACTTGACCGCCCCAGCCAAAAAATGCACCAGACCGGCTGGATTTAGGGACCCTCAAAGTAAAGGATTTCCGATGCGTGTCGCAATGATTGGAACAGGCTATGTCGGCCTCGTGAGCGGAGCTTGTTTCGCCGACTTTGGGCATATTGTGACCTGCGTTGACAAGGATGCCAGCAAGATCGAACGCCTCCACCAGAACATTATGCCGATCTACGAACCGGGTTTGGACGCCTTGGTGGAGACCAATGTACAGCAAGAGCGGCTGTTTTTCACAACCGATGCCAAGGAAGCGATCGCCGACGCAGACGCCGTTTTCATCGCCGTTGGGACGCCGTCGAGGCGCGGCGATGGTCACGCGGATCTCTCCTATGTTTATGCGGCGGCGGAAGAGATCGCAGAGCTGATGTCGGACTTTACCGTCATCATCACCAAGTCGACGGTGCCCGTTGGCACGGGTGATGAAGTCGAGGCGATTGTCCGCAAGAAACGGCCAGATGCGGACTTTGCCGTCGTGTCAAATCCGGAGTTTCTGCGCGAAGGGGCTGCGATCAAAGACTTCAAGATCCCTGATCGTGTGGTTGTCGGGACAGATAGTGAGCGCGCGCGTGACGTGATGCGCGAGCTTTACCGACCGCTTTTCCTGAATGAGACTCCCATCATATTCACCGAGCGCCGCACCTCCGAACTGATCAAATACGCCGCCAACGCCTTCCTCGCGGTGAAAATCACATTCATCAATGAGATGGCAGACTTGTGCGAAAAAGTCGGCGCCAATGTTCAAGAGGTCTCGCGCGGGATCGGCCTAGATGGCCGCATCGGGAACAAGTTCCTGAATGCCGGCCCTGGCTATGGGGGGTCATGTTTTCCAAAAGACACGCTGGCCCTGACGAAAACCGCAAATGATTATGAATCGCCCGTGCGCATCGTCGACACGGTGGTTGAGGTCAACGCCGCGAGAAAGCGCGCAATGGCGGGAAAAGTCATCGCCGCCATGGGTGGTGATGTGTCAGGCAAAACGATCGGCGTGCTTGGCCTCGCATTCAAACAAAACACAGATGACATGCGTGATGCACCGAGCCTCGATATTGTCCCCACCCTCATCGCTGCTGGCGCAAAGGTCAAAGCGTTCGATCCCGAAGCGATGGACGAAGCCGCTAAACTGCTGGACGGTCTCGAATATGCGAGCAATGCTTATGATGCGATCGACGGCGCCGACGCGATGGTGATCTTGACCGAATGGGATCAGTTTCGCGCCCTTGACCTTGACCGCGTTAAATCCGCGCTCAACAGCAATATTGTGATCGACTTGCGCAATATTTATAGCCCTGATGATATGGAGAAACGGGGATTTGCATATACCTCGATTGGCCGACCTTAGACGTCATCTAGCTTAAGGACCCCTCGTATTATGAAGTTTTTCATCGACACAGCTGACACGGCTGCCATCAAAGAACTCGTGGCCACAGGCTTGGTCGATGGCGTCACCACGAACCCCTCGCTGATCATGAAATCGGGCCGCAATTTTTCCGAAGTGATTGCCGAAATTTGCGACCTGACCGAAGGGCATGTCAGCGCCGAAGTGGTCGCAACGGAATGGCAGTCAATGGTTGCAGAGGGCAAGAAACTGCAAGCGATCGCGTCGAATGTTGCGGTCAAACTGCCTTTGACGATGGATGGATTGCGCGCTTGCAAAGAGCTGACAAGCCTGGGTACCGCCGTCAATGTCACCCTTTGCTTCTCGGCCAATCAAGCTTTGCTCGCGGCCAAAGCCGGGGCAGCTTATATCTCACCCTTCATCGGACGGCTGGATGATATCAATATTGATGGCATGGAGTTGATTGAAGAGATCCGGACGATCTACGACAATTATGCGTTTGAGACAGAAATATTGGCGGCATCGATTCGAAACGCCAATCATGTCAAATTCTCAGCGCTGGCCGGCGCCGATGTGGCGACGGTGCCACCAAGTGTTTTGAAAGACCTTGCCAAGCACCCGCTGACAGATAAAGGGCTCGCCGCCTTTCTGGCCGATGCTGAGAAAGGCGGCGTGAGCGTTTAGTCGGCGGCAGAGCGCAGCAATTGATCCATAAACCGAACGCCCCAGCCCGCATGTCCGACAGGGGCTGTTGGGGTTGGCTCATCGCGCCAATCGACGCCGGCAATGTCCAAGTGCACCCAAGGTAGATCTTCAGCGATAAATGTGCCGACCACCGCGGCGCCGATGGAAGCGCCGGGACTGCCGCCGGTATTTTTAATGTCCGCGATCAGCGATTGAATTTGATCATAATGACTGGGATGCAGCGGTAGCGGCCAGACATCTTCGCCAGAAACCTCACCGATTTCCATCATTTCGAGGCTCAGCGACCAGTCGCGTGTGATCACGGCAGCATAATCATCGCCTAAGGCGCGCGCCGCAGACCCGGTCAGCGTCGCGATGTTTAAGACCAGCTGCGGATCATATTCCGTTTGCGCATAATGAACCGCGTCGGCGAGCATCAATCGACCCTCAGCGTCTGTGCTCATGATTTCGATGGTCTTTCCTGACATCGTCGTTAGCACGTCGCCCGGTCGAATGGCATCTTGAGACGGCATATTCTCGGCCAGCGGCATCAGGCCCACGACATTGATGGTTTCGCCCCGCTTGGCCGCCGCCAATACCGTCCCTGCGACCGCCGCCGCACCGGACAGATCTGACTTCATATACCACATGCCGGTATTTTGCTTGAGCGAGATACCGCCGGTATCGAAGGTCACACCCTTACCGACCAAAGCAATTGGATCTTGATTGCGTGGGCCGCCACGATACTCGACGATTAACAAGCGTGGATCGTGAATTGAGCCCTGACCGACGCCCATTAAGGCGCCCATGCCTGCGGCGCGAATAGCATCCGCATCGAGCACCCGGATCTCAACCTTATCAACGCCGCGAAACGCGGATTCAACCCGCGCCACGAACTCTGCGGGCCAAATTGCGTTACCAGGCTCTGTGCCGAAATCGCGAGCCAGCTTCACGCCGTCAATGAGATGGGCAATGTCGGTCTGGAATACCGCGGAAGCGTCGGCACCACCGCCAACGATTTCGACGGTATAGGGTCCAGGGACGACCTTGTCGGCGTCGAAACTCTTATATTTTGTGAATGTGTAGCCTCCGAGCGCATACCCCTTGGCGAGATGCGCGCCAGCGTCCGCAATGTCGCTTGATAGGCCATCCGCAATCAACGCCATTCCATCCGGGTCATTCGCCATCGCCGCATAGCCGCCGAGATCCGTGAGCAAGCGCGGTGTCAACTCAGCGTCGCCCGTGCCGATCACTCTGATCGTGTCATATGGCGCCATCGCGCGGAGCGACAGGGTCGAGCCGAGCGCACCGTCAAAGGCTTCAGCGGCAATGGCGGCGCTGAGGCGTCTATCCACCGCGCGATCAATTCGCGTCGCCTGCGCGCTTAGGGTGCCGCTTGGACCAACAAAAACGGCGACGTCACCTGCCGAGGGCACATCGTCCTGGGTAAATTCAAAACTTGGCGACGCCGATGCGATTGGGACGGCCAGTCCTGCCAAAAAGACTGCTTTAAGCGCGCGATAGAAAGTCATGTTTAAGCCTCTGCCCAGATTACATGTGGATAAGACATAGGAGGCCGTCAGCTCGAATCCGATAGAACCTTCCTATCAAAGCAATAGCTAAAGAAAAAGCCGCACCGTCAGCATCGGCGCGGCTGTTTCGGACGGCAGATACGTGTCGCTAACCAGCCAGCACGGTTTGCGGTTTGCGCTTATCGAACATCGCCCAAACACCCTCGTCGCCATGCCAGTCGCCTTGGGTCGCGCCCTTCGAGTATTCCGTCGCGCGGGCCTCAAAGAAGTTAGCGTGCTCGACACCGTTCAATATTTCGGTGAGCCATGGAATCGGGTGCTTATCAACGCCGTAAATCGGATCGAGCTTCAACTGTCCCATACGCCAGTCCGCGATATAGCGGATATATTGCTGAATATCATCCGGCGTCATCCCTTCGACGTCGCCCGCTTCGAATGCGAGTTCGATGAATTTGTCTTCCAGCTGCACCACCGTTTCGCAGGCCTCACGAATGCGGTTCTTGACCCGCGTGTTCAGCGCGCCGGTCTCTGCTGCAAATGTGTGAAACAGTTTCATCATGCCCTCGCAATGCAACGACTCATCGCGCACTGACCAAGACACGATTTGACCCATGCCTTTCATCTTGTTGAAGCGCGGGAAGTTCATCAACATTGCAAACGAGGCGAACAGCTGCAGGCCTTCGGTAAAGCCGCCAAACACAGCCATGGAGGTCAGAATGTCTTCTTCGGTCTCGGTCCCGAACTGGCCTAGATAATCGTGCTTCGCGGCCATTTCCTCGTACTCCATGAAGGCGGAGAACTCTGAATCCGGCATGCCAATGGTTTCCAAAAGCAGCGCATAAGCGGCGATATGAACCGTCTCCATGTTCGAAAAGGCGGACAACATCATGCGTACTTCAACCGGCTTAAACAGCGGCATATAGTGTTCCATATAATTGGCGCCGACTTCGACATCTGATTGGGTGAAGAAGCGGAAGATTTGGGTCAGCAAATTTCGCTCTTTATCATTGAGCTTGTTCACCCAGTCTTTGCAGTCTTCGCCAAGCGGCACTTCTTCGGGCAGCCAATGCACTTGCTGCTGCAATTTCCAAAAATCATAAGCCCATGAATATCGAAACGGTTTGTACGAATTCGATGGTGTGAGTAGTCCTGGAAGGTTCATCATTCCGTCAGCCATTACATGCCCCTGCAAATTTCTCATCGACACAACATATAGTGTCTGAATTGGCGAAAGAACGCAAGATGTATCCAACAGGACTGCGTCACTTCTCCACAGGCTGCCCACAAGAAAGCGATTCTTAACTTCGAATCAGAGCTATTCAGCGCCGCACGCGGTTACCGTGCAATTGAGATTGAAACCGCGCCAAAACGTTGTGGACCGCTTTGGGCGACAAACTCTTCGGTGCGGTGGACATAGGTGAAAGCGATTTGCACATCCCTTTGATGAACAGCAAACCCAATTTGTAAATCGCCGCCAAAATCGCGGCGGTCGTCAACCCGCGGGCCATCGCGCCAGAGATTTCCATCGAGGAACATATCGCGGGCAATGGCGCGCCCTTCAATCCCTGCAAAAAGATAGCCGCCGATCGGCTGACCGGGCCGAAACACGCCGGCGCCGGCAAGCGCAGGACGAATGCGCGGTGGGCCAAAGTCGGAGGACAAATCCCAGCCGATACGCGCCAAACCCCCGGCCGCGGCATAGGTCCGAACATTGCCCAGAGTGACACCGCCATGCAGCGCAAAATCGGTTTCTAAGCCAAACGCTAAATTCGCGCCTTCGAATTGGCGCAAACGCTGCGCTGTGATCTCCAAGCCGAGCTCATCTTTCAACTGCGAGTCCCAGCCCCGTGGCTCAATCGCTTGAATGAAATCGTGCCAGTTTTCCTGCACAAATTCGCCGCCTGCCGAAGGACCAACAATGCCAAGATTGACTTGCAAGACGTCTTGCACCATTTGCCGCGGTCCAAGACGCGTCGTCGCGACCACGGTGCCAGATCCATACAACCACGCTGCATAGGGGCGGTCGTTGGGATCTGGGATCGCGGCCTCAATGTCTTCGGGCGTGAAGATCGTATGCGATAAGGCGAACCCCTGCCGCAATTCGGTTCGGTCGAGATCCAAAACTGGAATGCGGTCCGCCACCCAAGCCAATCCCGGTGTGACGCGATTGGCGGGCCGAACGCGCTCGAGACGCAGACCGTTCGAATAATTGCGGTCTGTCCCGCCAAAAAGATCATTCTCCGACGCCAGAGACCAAACCCCGACCGGTTGCGGTGCCGGCGGAAGAACGGATTGAGCCTCAGCGTCGAATATGAAAAAAGCCGCCAAACCGGCGGCTCGAACACAGTTTAGAGCGACCATGGCCTTAACGCTTAATGGTAAAGCTCACCCCTGCGAAGTCTTCATTGGTGCTGGCGCCGAGATTGCGTTCGCGATACTCGACCTCACGGCGAATATAGCTAAGAGACAATTGGCCCATGCCCCGTTGGATCGATACGCCCGCTTGGACATCGCCGACGGTGACTTTGTCGCGCAGCGCCATGCTGCCGGTCGTCACCGCGCCGGTTTCATCGGGTTCCCAAACCAAGGCTTCGCCATCCGCCCCAGCGAACAAGTACCAGCTTGAATTCAGGTCATCCCCGCGTTTGTCAAAGTTTTGACCAATCCGGACTTCACCCCCGAACCGGCGAGACGCGAAAGCGCCGTCTCTGGTAATCTGTACGCGCGGCGCTATGCCGACATCAAAGCCAAAACCGGTTTGCTCCGATGGTGCAGAGAGCGCCAATTCTGCGGTCAAGCGGCGTTGCTCGCGCGGAACCGGGGATAGGCTCGCACGCACCCGATCCGCGGCGATTTCCGCCATAATCGCGCTTGAATAAAGGCGACGACTGGTGAGCGCCTCAGCAGCATTGGCGCCCAAACTCAGGTCTGTGTCTTGTGGCACCTGGAGGCCAAAATGGCGGCTTGTTTCGGTTTGCGCGAACGATCCGGAATAAACCAAATTGATGCGTGTCTTAATGCTCTGGTTGAGCGAGCGGCTCGCGGCAACAATCGTCGCATTGTCGATTTGGGGTCCAACGTTCGGTTGCGCGTGGACGCAGGTCTGACAAGCCAAAGCTGCGACAAAGGACGTGCCCGCAATGATCATTGTTCCCACACCTCTCATGGCGTCTACTCCACTCTCCACCGTGAAGCTGACTGATGATCATTACCCTATCATGAACGACTCGCGCATGCGAATCGCAATGGCCCGCCCCTTGTTAACCATTTAGCGATCACGAAACTATGATTTGACTTGTAATCTTTAGAGATTTTTCGGCGGAAGGCCCGTGAATCTAAGTTAATATAGCATGGATTTTTTTTCATTTTTTTTGCCACAAGCTGCTTTTTGGGCACACTCGTGCAAAAATGGCACAACTTCAAGTCTGTGCTTGCGGGAATTTCTCCTATGCTTCAACTATACTTGAAAAGAAAAAAGCCCCGTCATTAAACGGGGCTTTTTTCTTTAGATCACGAGGCTCACTGACAGGCGAGGCACTCATCATAGTCCGTATTCGGCACGTCCATACCGGCTATGCCCGCCTCTTTTTCGTCAGCGCCCGCAAAACTCGCGCGTTGGACCGACTTCGAACGGCAATAGTAAAGTGACTTCACACCCTTCTCCCAAGCGGTCCAATGCAACATGTGGAGATCCCATTTGTTAATATCTGCCGGCAGGAACACGTTCAGGGATTGTGCCTGGCAAATATAGGGCGTGCGGTCGGCGGCGTGTTCGATAATCCAACGTTGATCGATTTCAAATGCCGTTTTGAAGGTCAGTTTCTCATGGTCATCTAGACAATCGAGATGCTGCACGGAACCTTCATGCTCGAGGATTGAGGTCCAAACCTCATCCGTATTCGCGCCATTTTCTTCAAGCACCCGCTCAAGATGCCTATTCTTGACGGTGAACGAGCCCGACAGTGTTTTGTGGGTGTAAACATTGGCGGGGATGGGCTCGATACCCGCACTTGTTCCGCCGCAAATGATCGAAATCGATGCGGTCGGCGCGACGGCCATTTTGTGGCTGAAGCGCGCCATCATACCCGCTTCCGCAGCGTCTTCGCAGGCGCCGCGCTCTTTTGCGAGCTTCACCGAAGCCGCATCCGCGCCTTGCCGGATATGTTTGAACATTTTTTCGTTCCAAACCTTCGCCATCGCACTCTCCATTGGGAGATTGAGCGATTGTAAAAAGGAGTGGAAGCCCATGAGACCAAGCCCAACAGAGCGTTCGCGCTTTGCAGAATACACCGCCCGCGCCATTTCTGGCGGTGCGCGATCGATGAAATCCTGCAAAACATTGTCCAGGAAGCGGTAGACGTCTTCTAAGAAGGTCTCGTGCTTGCTCCATTCCATGAACTTTTCAGCATTCAGAGACGACAGGCAGCATACGGCTGTACGGTCTTCGCCATGATGATCGATCCCCGTCGGCAACGTGATTTCCGAACACAGATTTGATTGCGTCACCTTCAAGCCGAGCTGGCGCTGGTGCGCTGGCATCGCATTGTTGACGGTATCGGTGAACAGGAGGTACGGCTCGCCGGTTTGGATCCGCAGCTCCAAGATTTTCTGCCAAATCTTCCGAGCATTAACTTTGCGCAGCGGCGCACCGGTTTTGGGCGAGATCAAGTCGAACTCATCGTCATTCTTGACCGCCTCCATAAACGCATCGGTGATATTGATGCCGTGATGCAGATTAAGAGATTTGCGATTAAAATCCCCTGACGGTTTGCGAACCTCTAAAAACTCTTCAATTTCCGGATGGTGGACATCGAGATAGCAGGCCGCAGAGCCACGACGCAGCGAGCCTTGACTGATGGCCAGCGTGAGCGAGTCCATGACGCGGATAAACGGGATAATCCCGCTGGTTTGGCCACTCTTGCCCACCTTTTCGCCGATCGATCGGACATTGCCCCAATAGGTGCCGATGCCGCCGCCATTCGAGGCGAGCCAAACGTTTTCTGTCCACGTGCCGACAATGTCATCGAGACTGTCACCGACCTGGTTCAAAAAGCACGAAATCGGCAACCCGCGGTCCGCTCCGCCATTTGACAGAACCGGCGTCGCCGGCATGAACCAGAGCTTCGACATATAGTCGTAAAGACGTTGCGCATGATCGGCATCATCCGCGAATGCCTCCGAGACGCGCGCGAACATATCTTGATACGACTCGCCCGGCAGCAAGTAGCGATCTTCGAGCGTCACTTTCCCGAACTCCGTGAGATTTGCATCGCGTGAGCGATCAATCTGGACGTTTTTTGGCACGACTCGCAAAGCGGGTGCGCCGGATTGCGCATCCTGTGGTTTTACCGTTTTTGCGACCGTCGCATTGTTGGTGCCTGCCATATCTACTACCCCTTGCATAAGGCCCATCACATATAGGAATGAAACGGGGCCACCGCCATATACGGTGTTTCCAAATCAGCCCTCACACAACATATTGTGCCTCTAAGGTTAATGCGAGGTCAACAGGATTCATCGCTCAAGGGATATTTTGGCAGTGGATAAGTGGTTAATGCGAGGTTAAGATCAATGGTCCGGCCCCGTCCCAATTGGGGGTTTGAGGGCATTGGTTTTTATCAAAAAAATTTGGTTACCAAATCCCTTGCAAAATTTAACGGGTTCGATTTTGGCGATTAGAATCGCTATGGCGCAACTCGGCGTCGTTTAAATCGCGGCACACTACATCTAGTAGGTGTTCAATTTGCTGGATTTCGCGAGAATCAGTCCTCACACCCATGGTGAATTTGCGCCGAGCCTCTAAAATTCGATCCTTCAGCATTCGGAGGCGCAGAGATGATTCGATCGGCACTATGCGCGACCTTATTGGCGTGCATCCCTCTTCCCGCGGCGGCGAGCGAACCGGACGGTCCATTTTTCGGCTGGTTGACCGGCTGCTGGCAAGCGCCCGATGGCAGCAGCCGCGAAGTTTGGTCGCCAATCGAAGGCCAATATTTGTTTGGCTATAATGTCTCTTACACGCCGATATCCGACCCGATCGGCATGATCCGCGTCGGCTTTTTCGAACATATACGAATCGAATTTGCGGTGTCGGGCGATACGTCCAGCCGCTTTGTCGCCTATCCGGCTGGCCAAGGCCCCTCACATTTCGAGCAAGTTCGGTTTGGCGACCAATCCGTGACGTTTGAGAATGCCGAACATGATTTTCCGCAGCGCATTCGCTATTGGCGTGAGGGCGAAAATTTGAAAGCTGAAATCTCTTCGCTCGATTATCAGGCGGTCCGCGAGTTCTTATTCATTCCCTGCCAAACCGAATGAGGCCCGACCAAACGCAGTTGGAATATTGCACGTCAGCTTCAGCTTTACGGCGCGTCGCGGGAACCTTACAAAGCCTCGGCAATCGTCCTTGGCGGCGGTGAGGAGCGGCGCATGCGCATCATGATCATAACCGACGCCTGGGAGCCGCAGGTCAATGGCGTTGTGCGGACCATGCAGCGCGTCATCGCAGAGCTCGAAGCCGATGGCCATGAGTTTGATGTGATCCATCCCGGCGATGGGTTTAACACAATCCCACTGCCAACCTATCCTGAAATAAAACTCGCTTTGTTCGCGGAACGGAAAATCAAAGAGAGGTTCGAGCTGTTCGAACCGGACGCTGTGCACATCGTGACCGAAGGCACACTTGGCATGGCGGGACGGAAAATGTGCCTGAAAAGCCACCATCCTTTTTCAACGGCCTACCATACCCGCTTCCCAGAATATGTTTCTGCCCGGCTGCCCGTGCCGACCCGCGCTGGTTACAGTTTTGTGCGGTGGTTTCACAAATATTCCGGCAAAGTCATGGTCCCAACCCCGAGCATGGTCGAAGAGTTGGAAGCCAAGGACTTCATCAATCTCGTCGCTTGGACCCGCGGCGTTGATACCGAATTGTTTCATCCAGGGCGGCGGATCGAAGCTGGCGACGAAAACGACCCGTTTGACGATTTACCGCGGCCAATCTTCTTGAACGTTGGGCGCGTGGCTGTCGAAAAGAATATTGAGGCCTTTGTTGAGCTCAGCTTGCCCGGGTCCAAAATTGTCATCGGCGACGGCCCGGCGCACGACTCCCTGAAAAAGCGTTATCCGCGGGTTCAGTTTCTTGGCGCACGGTTTGGGGAGGATCTCGCAGCCTGTTATGCCAGCGCTGATGTGTTTGTGTTTCCAAGCCTGACGGACACATTTGGTTTGGTGGTATTGGAAGCGATGGCGTCTGGGACACCGGTGGCAGCCTTTGAAGCAACCGGCCCAAAAGACGTTATACCCGGCTCACAGGCAGGAACGATCACAGAGATTGGCGGCGATCTCGCAGCCGGCGCTTTGGCGTGTCTCGACCTTGATCGCGCAACCTGTCGCTTATATGCAGAAGGGTATAGCTGGAAGTCGGTCGCGCATGCCTTCATCGAGAACCTGCAACCCTTGCCAACCCCGGAACGGCGCCGGTTTTGGCAGAAACTCAGGCGCAAAAAGAAAACCTGGATTGATTGGGAACAATTCACCGACTGGATGAACCAACCGGATGATCCGAAAAAGCCAGATTGAAGGCTCAGGTTCCCTGTTCAAATCCCTGTAAATTCTCTTCTTTTCATGTCTGCGCGCGGGTTGGTTCGCCTCATAAGCGCCGGGCCTGCGAGCTGACAGCGTAATCAGCTGATATGTCTAACCGCGCTGCGCTGGACTGGCGCCAATCTTGCGTCTAAAGACCCCACGAAATTCAGCATCTTGGCAAAAGAGGTTCTCTATGGCTCTTCGCGTCGCAATCAATGGCTTTGGCCGTATCGGTCGTTTGGTCCTGCGCTCTATCATCGAACACGATCGGACTGACATTGAAGTCGTCGCGATTAATGATCTTGGCCCTGTCGAGACGAATGCCCACTTGCTCCAGTATGACACGGTGCACGGCAAATTGGATCAAGAGGTCAGCGTTGATGGCGATATGATCCGGGTCGGCGACCGTGCCTTTAAGTGTACAGCGATCCGCAATCCAGCAGAATTGCCGCACGGCGACATGGGCGTGGACATCGCGTTTGAATGTACCGGCATCTTCGCGTCAAAAGAAAAAGCCGCTGCGCATCTCGAGGCGGGCGCGAAGCGCGTTTTGGTCTCCGCGCCAGCGACGAATGCCGACAAAACCATCGTCTTTGGGGTCAATGATGACACGCTGACCGGTGATGACCTCGTCGTCTCCAACGCGTCGTGCACGACCAATTGCTTATCGCCGGTCGCCAAAGTGCTGAACGACACCGTTGGCATTGAACGCGGCTATATGACGACGGTTCATGCCTATACGGGCGATCAGCCGACGCTCGACCGGATGCACAAAGATCTCTACCGCGCCCGCGCTGCGGCGAGTTCGATGATCCCAACCTCAACGGGCGCCGCGAAAGCGGTCGGATTGGTGCTGCCAGAACTGGCCGGGAAGCTCAACGGCTCAGCTGTTCGCGTTCCGACGCCAAACGTCTCGATGATCGACTTGGTCTTTGATGCTGGTCGCGAAACCACGGTGGAAGAAATCAATGCTGCCATCGAAGCGGCTGCGAATGGTCCGATGAAAGGCGTCCTCGGATATTCGACAGCACCCTTGGTGAGCGCAGATTTCAATCACGATCCGCACAGCTCGACCTTCGCAGCGGAAGGCACCAATGTCACCGAAGGCACCTTGGTCCGCGTCCTGAGCTGGTATGACAATGAGTGGGGATTTGCGACCCGGATGAGCGATACCGCCCTCGTGATGGCAAAATTGCTCTAAGACACGGTCCAGACATGCCTGACTTTAAAACCCTCGACGACATGGATCTCGCCGGCAAAGCCGTCTTGACCCGAATTGACATTAATGTGCCCGTCGAGGGCGGTCAGGTCACCGACACGACCCGGATCGACAAAGTCGCGCCGACCATTCTGAAAATCCTGGAAAAGGGCGGCAAACCCGTTTTGCTCGCGCATTTCGGTCGCCCGAAAGGCCAGCCCAATCCAGACATGTCTTTGCGCATCACCGTGCCGTCCCTGGAAGCGGCATTGGGCAAACCCGTGACCTTTGTCGAGCGGCCCGATCGCGGCATGATTGATGCGGCGCCGGCCGATGCGGTGATCCTGGTCGAGAATACGCGCTTCACCTCGATGGAAGAAGACAACGCCCCGCAAATGGCGCAATTCTTAGCCTCGCTCGGCGATGTCTATTGTAATGATGCCTTTTCTGCGGCGCACCGCGCGCATGCCTCTACAGAAGGCGTCGCACGCTTATTGCCTGCCTGTGCCGGTCTCTTGATGGAAGCAGAGTTAAACGCGCTCGAACGCGCGCTTGGCAGTCCCGAAAAGCCGGTCCTTGCGGTTGTCGGCGGCGCAAAAGTGAGTTCCAAAATCGATTTGCTGAAAAACTTGGTCTCGAAAGTCGACGCTTTAGCGATTGGTGGTGGCATGGCCAACACATTCTTGGCCGCCCGCGGCTATAGTGTCGGAAAGTCGCTCTGCGAGCATGACCTCACGGACACCGCGAAACAAATCGAAGCCAATGCCAAGGCCGCAGGGTGCGACATTCTCTTGCCGATGGATGTGGTGGTCGCCAAAGACTTTGCCGCCAATGCGCCGCATCGCACTTGCGGGCTCGATGAAGTCGCCGACAATGAGATGATCTTGGATGCCGGCCCACAAACCGTCGCGATCCTAGCGACAGCGCTGGACGTTGCGAACACGCTGGTCTGGAACGGCCCGCTCGGGGCGTTTGAGTTGACCCCGTTTGACACAGCGACCGTGCAGGCTGCTCAAGCGGCTGGCACGCGCTGCAAATCTGGCGCGCTGACCGCCGTGGCTGGTGGCGGCGACACCGTCGCGGCGCTAAACCATGCCAATGTCGCCCAAGATTTTACGCATATCTCCACCGCAGGTGGCGCATTTCTTGAATGGATGGAAGGCAAACCACTTCCAGGCGTCGAGGCGCTGAAAGGCCAATAAATGACCCGCAAATTTGACTTCCGATGGCGTCTTCAGTCCTCGGAAGCCAAGGGCTCGCAAAAGACAGCGGTGTCAGTTTCAATTTCAACATTCACTTCCAGGCTGAAAGCACAGGGCTTTCAGCCTTTTTTCTATCTTGAGAGGGACCTTTAGATGGTAAACCAACAAATGACGCAGCAAGCCGCTCAGAAAGACGGATTTGTCGCCGCTTTGGATCAGTCGGGGGGATCGACACCAAAAGCGTTAAAACTCTATGGCGTGACAGAAGACGCCTGGTCGAGCGATGATGAAATGTTCGGCCTGATCCACGACATGCGCGCACGCATCGTCAAATCCCCGGCCTTTACCGGCGACAAAGTCATGGGTGCGATCTTGTTTGAGCGCACCATGGATGGCGAGATCGACGGCACGCCAACAGCCAAATACCTCTGGGAAGAGCGCGGCGTTGTGCCTTTCCTGAAAGTCGACAAGGGTCTTGCGCCAGAAGAGAATGGCGTTCAGCTGATGAACCCAATGCCCCAGCTCGACGCGCTGCTCACCCGCGCCGTCGCCAAAGGTGTTTTCGGCACCAAAATGCGCTCTGTCATCCACGCAGCCAATGTCGAAGGGATCGCCGCAAATGTTGCGCAACAATTCGAAGTTGGCCGCCAAATCCTCGGCCACGGCCTGGTGCCAATCATCGAGCCGGAAGTGAACATCACCATCGATGACAAAGCCGAAGCCGAAGACTTGCTTCTGGCGGAGATCACCAAACAGCTCGAGACGATCCCAGCCGACCAACAGGTTATGCTGAAACTGTCGCTGCCGGAAAACGCCAACCAGTACAAATCTCTCGTCGAGCATCCGCGCGTAATGCGCGTCGTTGCGCTCTCTGGCGGGTATAGCCGCGAGGAAGCCAATCGCCGTCTGTGTCAGAATACCGGCATGATTGCGAGCTTCTCACGCGCGCTCACCGAAGGCCTTTCGGCCCAGCAAAGCGATGCTGATTTCGACACGATGCTGGCGGGCACAATTGACAGCATCTATGACGCGTCTTGCGCGGGCTAGATCGCGGCGACGCCACCCCAGTTGCCTGAGGAGACGGCCCGAACGCCCCGAGAAATCTTGACGACTCGCCCTGCTTCAGCGCAAACCGTCGGATCATGACTGAGCCTCAACGCGAACGCCCGCGCCTATACCTCATCACCCCTCCGCAAATTGATGATGTCGCGGCGTTCGTGGATCTCTTCCGTGCGGCCATCCAGGGCGGCGACGTCGCCAGCTTGCAAATTCGGATCAAGCAAGGGGATGCGATCGATCTCGCAAAAACGCGCGAAGTGACCCAAGCGGTTCGCCGGATCTGCCATGCCGAGCAGATCGCGTTAATCATTAATGATAGCCCACAACTTGCCCGCGCCCTGGAAGCAGATGGCGTTCATCTCGGACTGAACGATATGGACATCGCAGAAGCGCGCGACGTGGTCGGCGCTGATATGATCATCGGAGCAACTTGCAAAGACTCCCGCCATCAGGCGATGATCGCTGGGGAATCCGGCGCTGACTATGTTGCATTTGGTGCCTTTTACCCGACGCAGACCAAAGCGGAAACCGCCGTCGCCGACCCGGACGTGCTGACCTGGTGCCAAATGTTTTTAACCCTGCCCTGTGTCGCGATTGGCGGGATCACTGTCGACAATGCGGCACCCTTGGTCTCAGCCGGCGCCGATTTTCTTGCCGTCTCTCGCGGTGTCTGGGCACACAATGACGGTCCAGCCGCAGCCGTTGCGATGCTCAATCGCGTGATAGATGAGGCTATGGCAACGTCTAAGATTTAGAGCTTTGGCGGCGGCGCGGCCCGACCCGTCACCAGATCATGCAATGATTTTTCCATGCGAAAATGCGCCAAAACATATTCGGCCAGAACGCGCAGGATCAGCAAGGTAATGATTGCGATGATCGGGACGCGGATCATGCCCCATAAGGCGGTGTCCCAATCATTATCGATATAGGTCAGCCAAAACCAAAACCGACTGATCGCGGTCCAAATGATGCCAAGGATGCCGAGATAGTAGAGGAGCCGCGTCAACGTCTCGCTCATCGGTTTTTCAAAACTCAAAAAACCCGAGAAAATACCCATTATTGCCCCTTCTTAGAAAGTGGTTTGCGGCATTCAAGCTTAAGCACCCGGTCCTGTCCACAAAACTTGACCAAATCGCCCGCCACGGCTACGCCGCGCGCTCTACTGACGAGGACGTGAGATGGCCAAAATCAATGGCAACGAAATCAAGCCCAATATGGTGATCGAGTATAATGGCAGCGTCTGGCGGGCGATGAAATGCAATCATGTCAAACCCGGCAAGGGCGGCGCTTTCAATCAAGTCGAAATGCGGAATTTGTTCAATGGCTCTAAAGCCAATGAGCGGTTTCGGGCGAATGAAACCGTTGAACGCGTTCGACTCGAGCAAAAGGGCTTTCAGTTCCTCTATGATGCGGGCGAAGCGTTTGCCTTTATGGACCAAGAAACATTTGAACAGATCGAGCTGCAAAAAGACTTTGTCGGTGACGATGGCGATTTTCTGCAGGACGGAATGATCGTTGAGATCGAGTTCTATGGCGATAAGCCAATCGGCATCGCGCTGCCGCAACAAGTCACGCTCACCGTTGAGGAAACTGAACCGGTCGTGAAAGGTCAAACCGCGGCCAACAGTTTCAAACCTGCGACCTGCGACAATGGGATCCGCGTCACTGTGCCTCCGTTCATCGGGGTTGGCGAAAGGATAATCGTGCAAACCGAAGATCGAACTTATCTGCGCCGCGCTGACTAAGCTTTATACGTAAATGTCAAAACCCTCCGCCCTCGGCAATGTGATGATAGAGGCCGCGCGCAAAGCGGGCCGATCACTCGCCCGCGACTTTGGCGAAGTCGAATTTCTGCAAGTCTCTAAGAAAGGGCCAGCAGATTTTGTCTCCAATGCCGACCATCGCGCCGAAGACATTATATATGATCATCTGACCAAGGCCCGACCGGGCTATGGCTTTATGATGGAAGAACGGGGCATTGTCGAAGGCACGGATAAAACGAACCGATTTATCGTAGACCCACTCGATGGTACCCTGAATTTTTTACACGGTCAGCCACACTATGCGGTCTCAATCGCCCTGGAGCGTGAGGGCGCGCTGTTTGCGGGCATTGTCTATGATGTCTCGAAAAATGAGATTTTCTGGGGCGAAACCGGGCGCGGCGCCTGGCTGGGTCAGCGCAAACTGCGTGTCGCTGGGCGCAAAAAGCTTGAAGAAGCGGTGATCGCGACCGGAACGCCGTGGCTCGGCAAAGCGGAAGAGTATCACTCGCGCTTTGCCGCCGAGATGAACATTATGACCCGGAGTGTCGCTGGCATTCGCCGTTACGGATCCGCCGCGCTTGACCTGGCCTGGGTCGCGGCGGGCCGTTTCGACGGCTTCTGGGAAAGCGCTCTGAGCCCTTGGGATATCGCTGCGGGGATGGTGCTCGTCCGCGAAGCTGGGGGCGTGAATAGCGAACTTAATGGTGGCGGAAAACCGCTCGAAACCGGCTCAATCCTCGCCAGCAATGCCGACCTACACCCGCTGCTTGAAAAGCAGCTCGGCAAGGCGGGGACATGGACCCCAAATGTCGACTGAGCCGGCTCAAAGAGACGATGAACCGGCCGGGCCCTTCGCCCGCCTACGCCGTGGAATAGAGTGGTTGAACGCGAATAAACAGCGCTTCTTTTGGTGGTGGATCAGCTATCAAGCAATTAAGGGCATGATCACATTATCGCTGATTTGGATCCCACTTTTGCTGCTCTGGCTGCGCAGTCGTGGAGAGGGCTAAGCGCCATACGCACTGGCATACGCATAAGATGCCACAGTGAGGCCAATCGCTGAGCCCGCCGCAACCAAAACCCGCGCTAACAGCTTATTGACCGACAAGCGCTTAAAAAAGAAGATCACCACTGCGATGAGCGGTAGAAGAACGATCAGGTACAAAACCGAAAGCCCGAACCCGATACCGTTGGCTGCCGGGACCGGCAGCTCACCAGGGGCAATATTTGGGTCGGGTCCGAGCAGGAAGTTCAATTGCGCGACCATCTCACCACACGAACTTCCGTAGAATGTCCCTGGATCGTCGGACCCTGCCCGACACGCCTCTCCGAACGTCGATACCTCCACCATCGGTGTCGCGATTTGCACCAGAATCGCAAATACGATCACGATCAGGGCATACGGGATGAGCAAGAAACGCCAGAAATACTGCGTTGTCATCGCGGTTTTCGTGGCGACCGACGACGCCACAATCAGGGTGCCAGAGACCGCGATGCTGACCGACATAACGTCCATGCCGTTCACAGTCAGACCGAAATAGTCTTTCAGAAAATTCGCGATAAGGGGAAAGATCCCCGCAAACATGCTGGATAAGAACTTCAGTGGTCCAACAATTGTGAAAAACGTACCGATGAGTTTGACCAATTGCATGATCAAGAACCCGACGCCGAGCGTGTCCGACAGTGACCGCAATATCCGCCACATGATCCGTCCCTCCGGGCCTGATCATGACAAAATGAGAAAGGGTTAACAAGCGTTAAGCTTTAACTCTCGAGTTCGATATCCCAATAAAGATAGTCCATCCATGTCTCATGCAGATGGTTTGGTGGGAATTTGCGTCCCATTTCCTGCAGAAAATAGTTGCTTGGCCGGACGGGCTTGCGTCTGGGATGCATACCGCATTCGCTCGGCAACCGTCCGCCTTTCTTCAAATTGCAGGGGGAGCAAGCCGCAACGATATTATCCCATGTCGTGCGACCGCCTTTAGACCGCGGAACGACATGATCAAAGGTGAGATCATGCGGCGACCCGCAATAGACGCATTGAAACCCATCGCGCAGGAACACATTGAACCGGGTAAAGGCAGGGACGCGATCTTGTCGCACAAACTCGCGCAGAGCGATCACGGAGGGCAGCTTCATCTCGAAACTTGGGCTGCGGACATAATGATCATACTCGGCGATAATATCGACGCGATCTAAAAAAACGGCCTTGACCACGTCCTGCCAAGGCCAAAGCGACAAAGGATAATAGGATAAGGGCCTGTAATCCGCGTTTAAAACGAGGGCGGGCCGACCATTTGGGGGAGTGGAAAGGACCTCAGCCATAACGGATCTGCTCCGCTATGAGGGTCTTGCGATGTCGTACCTTCTGCTTGAAAGCGAACTCTCCTTTCGATCCGCGCGCAGCCTTACTGATTCGGTGTGTCGACAGTATGACAAACGGTCAACATGTCCAGACCTGAAGACGCGGTCAGTCTGCACACGGAACAAGGGTGTCATGTCCCGTCATCTCGATCAATGTGGAGCCAGGCATAGAGCAGATGCGCCGCAACCGCACGATAGGGTCGCCAAGCCTCGGCCATTTCAGACAGCGCTTTTGCCGATGGCCGTTCCGGTAGATCGCTCAGGCGCCTATAGCTCTCCATCAACCCGACATCGCCTTTCGGGAAAGCATCAAAATGGCCGATGGCGTTCATTAAAAACGTTTCGGCCGTCCATGGGCCGATCCCCTTTATCGCGAGCAAAGTTTGCCGCGCCGAGTCGATCGGTACGGTTCGCAGAGCTTCAAAATCCAAAGCGCCAATGTCGACAGCCGTCGCAATCGCCACAAGATGCTGATATTTGGGACGGGACAGGCCGCACGATAGCAACCCATCTGGATCATCGTCCAAGATCGCGCGGGGCGAAACGGTTGGATGCCGGGCCAATACGCGCTGCCAAATTGCATCGGCTGCTTTGGTCGAAATCAATTGATACACGACAATCCGCGCCAGCGAAGCGTAGTTTGGCGCGGCTGTGCGCCACGTCGGACAACCAGCATTTCGGTACGCTTTCGCTAATACCGGGTCTCGGCGCGCTAAAACCTCACATGCGTTATCAATGGCTTCGGGTTGGGGCGGCGTCATTGCAGGTCGGTACGCGCGCGGTTTTGCGCCGCTAGACCTTCATCAAGCAATCGATCGCACGCTTTTTCCAGCCTATCTTCAAGCTGCTTGACCATGGCCTTTGGGCTGAGATCCGCCGCCAGAGGCGGCAGAACTTCATAGACGATCTTCCCCGGCCGACGCACGAACCCTTTGGCGGGCCAGCACAGACCGGCATTTGTCGCCAGCGGCACCAGCGGTACAGCGAGGCCTTTATAGAAGGCGCGAATGCCAGCGGGTTTATAATTTGGCGCGGCGCCGGGCCTCACCCGCGTCCCCTCGGGATAAATCAGCAATTGGCGCTGTTCTTCGGTCACGCGCTTATCGGCGAGCTCCAGCATGGCGCGCATCGTTTTCGCGCCCCCCAGACGATCAATGGCCATCATCCGCGTTTTCAACGCATACCATCCAAGCGCTGGATACCAGAGCAATTCGCGCTTCATCACCACGACCGGGTCAGCAAAAATCAGAAATGGCACAAAAATGTCCAGCATGGCCTGATGTTTCCCCGCAATCAGGAGGGCGCCACCCGGAATATGCTCTCGTCCGCGTATTTCCGTCGAAATGCCACAAATCCATTTCAGGCCAATCAAAACCAGGCGGGCATAAAGACGGATAAACCACAAAACGACCGCCCGCGGCAGCAGCAATGTTGGCAAAGCGACAATCGCCAAAAGCGCCATCCAGCCATACAGCCAGATCATATAAATTACCGAACGAAAGGCGTTCACAGCGAGTCTTTCAAAGACGCCATCACCGTCGCGCGCGCCGCGATCCGCGCCGCGATACCCGCCATCACCGGCGTGGATAAGAGGATGACGAAATCCCAAAAATCGAGGCTTAGACGCGGTAAGAGTTGCGCCTCTGCGCCTTGTGCGCTGGAGCCCGTAAACACAATCAGCGCGGTGGTCATCAGTGCCGCTAGCGCCCCGCCAGCGCCGGCTTGGATGGCCAAGACCCAAAATCGTCGCTCAAACAAGCCTGATATGTATCGGTCTTCCGCGCCGGATAGATGCAGCACTTCAACAATATCTCGTCGCGCTAAAAGGGCGGCATGCGTGGCAAACGCGATGACGGCGATCGCGGTCGCTGACAGCAAGGCGACGATCGAAAGTGCGACCATGCGCAAAACGCCAAGTGCACCTCGGACATTGTCTGCATATCCCGCATTGCCGGCAACATCGCCATCAATGCTCAAATCATCCAAGATCCTTTCAATGCCCGCGCTGGGATCTCCACGAGACAGATCTGCCTGCACGACCATGAGCATCGGGATCGGTAATCCTTCGGGCAAGCCGCCTGGCCCGAGACTCGGTTCGAGCAAAGCTTGCACTTCATCGCGCGAGAGCACGCGGGCATCGATCACATTGACCAGTCCGGCGACTCGCTCAGCAGCCGCCTCAGCCGCGCGTCGATCGCTGTCGCGCATCACGACCGTGATGTCGCCTTCGATCTGAGCGCCCCAAGCCTGCGCGGCCTTGTATGTGCCGCGGGTTGTCAGGGCGGCCAGCGCGGCCAGGAAGCATAAGGCGCCAATGACAAAGAACAGCGCCGCTTCTCGGGCATCGGTTTTCGGCAAAAGGGGCGATTCTCGTCGATTCATCCGCCGCTCCCAAACTCGACATCGCGCACCAATAGACCATTGCTCAGCCGCAAGACGGGCACGTCAAACTCTCGGATGAGGGAAAGATCATGCGTCGCGATTAAAATTGTGGTCCCCACCCGCTTATTGAGTTCAGCGAAAAGGCGCAGGATTTTGCGTCCCATTTCGGGATCGACATTGCCTGTCGGCTCATCGGCGATCAAGAGATCGGGTTTGTTAATGAGAGCGCGCGCGATCGCGACGCGCTGTTGCTCCCCGCCCGATAGCGACGGCGTGAGCGCATCGACGCGCTCGCCGAGTCCCACCCAGCGCAGGAGATCGATCACTTCATTCTGGTATTGTCCGGTTTTTTGCCCGGCAACCCGCAATGGCAGGGCAACGTTTTCAAATGCCGATAAGTGTTCGAGCAAACGAAACTCTTGGAACACAACGCCGATGCGGCGTCGCAAAGCCGCGAGTTGTTTGCGCTTCATCTCATGCGTTTGCCGACCAAACAAACGAATCGCCCCGCGCGTTGGTTCATGCGCTAAATACATGAGCTTTAACAAAGACGATTTCCCCGCCCCAGACGGTCCGGTCAAAAAAGTGAAGCTGCCTTGCCGCAAATTGAGATCGATTTCGGTCAAGACCTCTCCGGTGCGCTCATATGCGAGACTGACCCCGTCCAAGCGCACGGCCGGTTCATCACTGAAATCTGGTCGAAGCTGCGACATGTAAATCCTTCAGCAATAGGAGTGCGGGCATATCGACTATTCCTAAAAATTGCGCGAATGTCCAAGCCATGATCCTCACCTGCCCAGAATGCGAGACCCAGTATTTTGCGGAAGACTCGACCATTGGCGAGAGCGGACGGACTGTGAAATGCGCTGCCTGCGGACATTCTTGGTTTGTCGGGCCCGAAGGCGATCGCTCCGCCACAAATACGGTCGGCGCGCACGAGGCCTATCGCCTGAAAGTCCGCGAACGGCGCATGCGAAAAAGCCGGGCGGCGGCATTTAGCGCGTGGTCGACCACGGTCGCCGCCTTTGTCGTGGTTTTGGCCGGGCTATTGGTCTTTCGCAGCGAAGTGGTCAAGCGATGGCCGCAATCGGCAAGCACATATGCCGCCATTGGAATGCCGGTCAATCGCTTCGGACTGGAATTCCTCGATACTGAAGCGGAGCGCTTTTTCGATGGGACGACACCGATCCTAGAAGTGCGCGGGGCCGTTCAGAATGTCACCGGGCGGACCAAGGACGCACCGCTCGTGCGCGTGATTCTACTGGATGATGAGGGACAACAGGTTGCGCAAGCGTTTGCGCAAATCACCCCCTCGTCAATCCCGGCCGATGCAACCGCCGTTTTCGCGGCAAGGGTTGAGAACCCACCATTTGAATCATTTGAACTTGAACTCGATTTCGTTCCGGCGGATACCGCTCTTGCTGAAAACGGATACTGACGCTCATGAGCCTACCAAAATTTGACACGGTGCTGTCCGAGCCCGACCTCATGGAGCGGATAGAGGCCCTCGCAGATCGATTGGCGCCCGCCTTAGCAGGAGAGTGGACGGCGATAAATATATTGATTGGCGCGACCCCGTTCACCAGCGATTTGATGAAAGCCCTCGCCCGCCGCGACGTGCACCCGGTTCTGGATGCGCTCTGGCTCGAAAGCTATCGCGACGCCCGCGAGAGTTCGGGCCGTGTGGTTGTGCGCGCTGATATCGCCCGTGAAGTGTCGGGTCGCGGGGTGTTGATCATCGATGATGTTTTTGACACCGGACGCACACTCGCTTTTGCGCGCAAACACTTGCTCGCCAAAGGCGCGCGGGAAGTCATCACGTGCGCCCTCGCCCGCAAGCCATGGGCGCCTGACGGTGAAGAGAATGTCGACTATCACGCATTCGATGCGCCGCCACGCTATTTGGTGGGTTACGGTATGGACGATGCCGGCCTATATCGCGGCCTGCCCTATGTCGGCGCGCTCGACTGAGCCGATTTCAGATCAAACCTTCTCGTCAAGCCATTCAAGGATATCAGCGGTGACTTGCTCGGTTCCTGGTTCGTCGACAATCCAATGGGCATGGCGACCATATTCAATGTAATCGCCAGCAAGCGACGCCTTAGCATATTTGTCGGCGACTTTGCGGACAGCTTTGATCACCGTGGCCCTGTCTTTCTTGGCGCCGATGGTGAGCGTTGGCACATACACTTTAGCCTCATCTATGGGACCAGGATTGGCGAGATCAAGATAAACGCGACCGCTATCATAGAGGGCGCTGGCATAGATCTCCGCATGGCGGGTCTTCGGCACACTGTTGAGAACGCCCCATGAGAAACCGTTTGGGCCGACTTTAAAGGCTTTGCCGGGCACGTTTTTTTGTCCGACTTTGAGGATGTTCCAAAACGTACGGAGCACGCGAAGGTCGGTGACGGTGCAGCCCTTTGGTTGAGCGGGCGTCAAGAATATTCCGGCACGCACGGACCCAGCTTCAACCAAATTCTGCGCGATCAAACCGCCCATAGAATGGCCAATCACTACCGGTTTCACCCCCTCTTTTTTGGTGATGTCATCCGCCCAATCTCGGCTCATATCGAAATAATCAGCGAGGGTCAGATCCGCCAACGCCGCTGGCGGTGTCTCCGCCGTCCGCAAGTCAGGAAAAAGCGTCGGCGCTTGGCAAGCCCATCCCGCCATCTTGAAGTCTCGGATCATTCGATCCCAAACACTGCCACTACAGCCAACGCCATGGATCATCAGCAATGATTTTGACATCGTCCCAAGCCTCCCAGCGCGTCTCAATCGCGAGCATAAGGCCTTAGGACACCGCTTGAAAAGGGCTGCGCGTCTATGCCTTTACAGGTTCAGTCCAAGCCGCAAAGCTTTTCGCCACTTGTTCATAGACAGGCCTTTTGAACGGAACGATCAAATCTGGGACGTCTGATAACGGCGCCCAACGCCACGCATCAAACTCTGGCGTGTGCTTGTCCAAACGAACATCGCTATCGGATCCTTTGAAGCGTAATGCGAACCATTTTTGGCGCTGTCCCAAATAGGGTCCGCCCATGCGGCGCAGCAAATCTGGCGGAAAATCATAGTACAGCCAGTCTTCCGTTTCCTCGAGAATGTCGACCAGTTTCGCCGCAACCCCGATTTCTTCATCCATTTCGCGAAGCGCTGCATCGACCGGATCTTCGTCTTTATCGACACCGCCTTGCGGCATTTGCCACTGAAAGGCGCCGCGGCCGTTGACACGGCGACCAATAAAGACATGGCCCGCCTTGGAAAATAAGGCCAATCCCACATTTGCACGGTAAAGGGCTGGATCGCGTTTTCTGGCACTCACCCTTGGGAATTTAGGCCAGCGTCCGCGGATTGACCAGAGGTCAAAGACTGTTTGGCGAAATGCGAGGCGGGCGCCAATGCGATGCCTTTGCTTTCCAGAGTCGGCAACCACTCTTTGAGGATGTCATAGGTCACCGGGAAAGGTTGGCCAGTGCCCAGCGCCGCGCCTTGTTCACGCGCGGTTGTCTCAAGCAGCAAGAGTTGCTGGGAAATTTCATCCGCACCGGGCCGGGCGTCGATCAAGGAGGTCGCTTTGCCAAAGGCCAATCCAGCATCGCGCGCGCTGCGCTGAAGCTCAGAGCGTATCAAACGTCCATCTTCAAAGAATGCGACCCCGCGTGCGCTCAGCGCCTGTGTGATCGGGTCGATCGCATCGGCATCGGTCGCGAATTTGTCGCCCTGATGGTTCATCACACCGACATAACCAGACGTGCGGCGCAATAAAGTCGATAGGCGTTTGAGATTCTGATCCACAGAAACACCGGTTTGCATGACTTGTGGATGCGGGCGGCCGCGACCAAAATCATAAGGTTCCATCGGCAGCTCAATTAGAACTTCGTGGCCAGCACGCCGCGCCTCTTGAACCCAACCCCTGAGATTATCGGCGGTCGGTGCAAAGGCGAGCGTGACCTCTGGGGGGAGTTCATTAATCGCATCGCGCGTCCGGGTTCGATTGGTGCCAAGACCACCGACAATAATGGACACAGTCGGCTTGCCTTCTGGATTTTCAAATGGCCGCGAAAAGCGCGCCAATGGCGAAGCCGGATCGATTGCAGACGGAGCGCTCGCGGTGGCCGGCATAAAGGCCGTTGTCGCAGCGGCGGCGGAGCCTTGTTCGGTTTTGCTGATCTGGCTGAACGTTTGTCCCGGCATCACGGTTTTGCCATTTATACGCACGCCTTTGGGACGGACGGCGCGTAGCGCTGTCGGCGTTGCTGTTACGGATACACCGCCAGCATATTCAACCCCCAAATCAGGCTCGGATTCAGTTGCTTCAATGGGCTGGGGCAATGGCTCGACTCGTGCGATGCTGATCGCTTGTTCGTAACCCGGCAGCCGTGGATTGAGTTGTGGCGCGTCACCCTCGCGTTCATCGAACAAGGCCATACGGACATTCGGGCTCGCCGCGCTTGGACTCCCCAGAACGTGCATGGCGCCGCCGCCAGCGGCAAGCACAAAGGTTAACGTGAACGCTCCCAGCGCGCCATGTGTGAGACCGCTGCGAAATGGAGAAGGATCACGCGCGATGCGAGCAGACATTCAGCCTCCAAACTACCCAATCAATATTCCAAAGCCCATTTTGCCGTTTCAATGGTTAAGAAGCGGCAAATTCGAACCCTAGCTTGAGGCGATTTGAGACCCGATTCGAGCCCAAATTTGAGAAAATTACAGCTCTTGCGTTAACTTTTTCAGGCGCAAGTGCGCTGGTTCAACCAGACCGCGTATCGGTGCTCGCCAGGACGCCGCCTGATTTCAAAAACTCAATCGCTTTTTCAAGCTGATAGTCTTCACCTTCATAGTCTTCCGGCGGCATATCATCTGGAATATGCGGCAGATTTCGCGCCGTGCCGTCTTCATTATCAAGCGCATTTGGCAAGTCGGCTTCAGAATAGCGACGGATCCGCGCGAGGTCTTCTTCACTGACCCGGCGATTTGCGATCTCGATGTCAGGGACAATGCCGGTCGCCTGAATGGACCGGCCCGCCGGCGTATAATAGCGCGCCGTCGTCAAGCGGATGGCCCCGCGTTCGGCGCCCAAGGGCAT
>JBCCXW010000032.1:0-28413 GCA_039191105.1 Pseudomonadota bacterium | reverse complement strand
GGCAAGGATGCGGGGTGGGCCGAGGCCATGGCCGATGTCAGCCATGTCCACCATGTCGCCTCACCGTTTCCGCAAACGGAGCCGAAATCGGCAGAGGAGCTGATCGGCCCGGCCCGGGATGGGGCGCTGCGGGTCTTGCGCGCGGCAGATGCAGCGGGCGTTCAGCGGGTCGTCATGACCTCGTCGATAGCCGCGATCAGCGCGGGCTGGGCCGGGCGCGAACCGGCCCGCTTCGACGAGACCTATTGGACCGATATGAGCCGCGCCGACAGTGTCTCTTTCTATGCCCAGTCCAAGACACTGGCCGAACGCGCGGCGTGGGACTTTGTCCGCGCAGACGCTGTCGCGCTCGAGCTTGCGGTGATCAATCCCGGCGCGGTGCTGGGCCCGGCCATGAGCGCGGATGTGTCAACCTCGCTGACCATGGTCACCGCGCCGCTGAACAGAAAAATGCCGGCTTATCCAAAGCTGCATCAAAGCGTCGTCGATGTCAGAGATGTCGCGAAAGCCCATATCGCCGCGATGACGCGCCCGGAGGCGGCGGGCGAACGGTTTATCGTCTGCGCCGACACGCTCTGGTTCAAACAGGTCGGCGATATTCTCGCGGCGGCCTATCCGGAACGTCGCCTGCCCAAGGGCGAATTGCCGACTTGGCTCGCCAAACTCTTGTCCGTGGTCAATCCCCAGATCAAGCCCATCCTCCCCAATCTCGGCCATCAGCGCCTTTACGACAATCGCAAAGCGCAAACGCAGCTGGGCATCGATTTCATCCCCGCCAAAGACTCCATCCTCGCCAGCGCCGAGTCCGCGGTTCAGCATGGGCTGGTGTGATTTGGTTGGGGAGATGAGGGGGAGTGGGCTTGGGTGATTGAGGTCTTGATGTGGGTTTGGTCTCGATGCGGGTGTAGGTCGCGTGATGGCATTTTCCAAGACCGGACGTTAGGAAACCGCTGACCGATCCTCGACGCGGACATCCAAGAAAGTCGAGATTTGCACTAAATAGTAAGAATCGACCTATCGAGTAGAAGCTGTACATTTATAACGAAATTGTTCGAACAAGGTCGAAATGAAGTACGAGCCAATTCCAGTCACACCACAAATGGTGAAGTGGGCGCGCGAGCGGGCGGGCTTCAGTCGTGATGAGCTTTCTCAAAAGTTCAAGCACTTAGCCGAGTGGGAAGACGGAACGTCTTCGCCGAGTTACCCGCAACTCGAAAAGATGGCCGAAGAATTCAAAATTCCAATAGCCATGTTCTTTTTTCCAGAGCCGCCGGATTTGCCGCGTATCTCTGAGTCTTTCCGCAGCCTGCCTGAACATGAGTATGAGCAATTACCTCGGCGGATTCGCTTTCTTGTGCGCAAAGCGAAAGTTTTCCAGCTAAATCTGAGCGAACTGGAAGGTGGAAAGAACCCTTCGAAACGTAAAATCGTTAACGAGCTACATTTCGATCCTCAGACAACGGTATCCGCGATGGCCAAGGAAGTCCGTTCTTTTGTTGGTATCTCGATTGATGAACAACGCTCCTGGGCCAGTACGGAAGAAGCGCTCACTAAGTGGCGATCCCTGCTCCAGGATTTGGGCGTGTTCGTTTTCAAGGATCAATTCAGACAAGAGGGGTACTCAGGGTTTTGTTTATATGATCCCGAATTTCCGTTGATCTATGTGAACAACACCAGCGCGAAGAGCCGTCAGATCTTCACTCTTTTTCATGAGTTGGCACATTTGCTGTTTGAAACAAGCGGGATCGATCAGCTTTCTGATCGGTATTTGTCGCGACTGTCGGGCCAGCAAAGAGCAATTGAGTTGAAGTGCAATCAGTTTGCTGCGGAGTTCCTGCTTCCGGAAACCGAATTTAACAAAGCAGTTTCCGGAAAGACGCCGACGGAAGAAACCGCTGCCAAAATTGCATCGGAATTCCACGTGAGCCGGGAGTTTGTGTTCAGGCGATTTTTGGACAGGGATTGGATATCTCAACGCGATTATGAAGCCGCTGCCAAACGTTGGGCGAGTGAGTCAGGTGGTGGATCGGGCGGAAACTACTATAACACCAAGTTTGCTTACCTTGGTCGCGATTATGTCAGCCTGGTTTTTTCTCGATTTTACCAGAATCAAATAGATGAAATTCAAGCTGCGGAATACCTTGACGTTAAACCCAAGTCGCTAAACGGATTGGAGGCTAAACTCCTCCAAAGCGCGGCTTGACTTATGTGTTCGATACCAATGCGTTTAGCGCTCTGTTTAGGAGCTACTATAGAGATCGTTTTCCTTCGCTATGGGCGCAATTTGATAATTTGATAGCGACCGGGGCGATCGTATCCACTCGAGAAGTGCTTCGCGAACTCGAAGGTTCCTCAATCGAGGGCATTGAAGAATGGCATAAAGCAAACAAGCCAGTTTTTTCGGTGCCAACGGCCGATGAAGGCGCTTTTGTTGCAGAGATTTACCGAGTTCCTCACTTTCAACAGAATATCGAACAAGCGAAGATACTTAAAGGTGGAACCAATGCAGATCCGTTCGTAATTGCGAAAGCAGCCACCATCGACGGCACTGTCGTGACGCTCGAAAAGCCAAAACCGAATTCTGCAAAAATTCCAACAATCTGTCAGCACTTCAATATTCCATGCATATCGCTTGAAGCATTTATGGAAGCAGAGAATTGGAGATTTTGAATAAACCCCATTCCACAACCAAACCAGCACTCAAAAACACCGCAATCAGAGCCGCGCCTAAACCCCAAAGACCGCCCCACGATAGCGCCCAATCCCCACCCCAAACCCGCCCTCCAAGGCGCAGCTATTCAAACGGCACCAGCGCGCTGTCTTTGCGCAGGTAAAGCGGGTGCTTTGGCTCGCCGGTCTTGGTGTAGCCGAAGCAATAGGCCCGGGTTCCGGCCGCGCCAATCATTTCTCTGATCGCATCGGAGCGTCCAATATGCGCGCCGTGATTGCCCCAGGCGCAAATCAGTTTCGTTTCGTTCGTCTGGGCGCGCTGAAGCACGCGCTGGATATAGCGATCATTCTCCGGTCCGACCGGATCGGCTTGGGCTTTCATATCTTTCGGATCCGTCGCGCGATAGGCAAAGATGTTCAGGACATACATGTCTTTCGCCCGCTCGCGCCGGGTGAATTCGAAGCAGCGCCGATTGGTCGGATCGAGCTTAAACGCGTCCGCCGTGCTCGGATTCAACATGAGGAAAATGCACTCTTGCGCGTCAAAATCGCCGCTCTCCTGCGCGCGCCAGCGCAAATCATAGCGGTAATGACCGCAGCGTGAAAACCAGGCTTCATTGCCCTCATGACGCTGCAGCATAAGCTCGTCAGATTGATCACTCTGCATGGAAAAATGCTCCAAGATCCTTTGGCGCTGCAAGACCCATAAGACGTGGATGTTCCATGTCCAGACGTGCGGCTGCGCCGCCTCTTGCGCAAACCGCAGGCTGGGCATAGCCAGACGGCATGCCTCTGACGAGTGAGATCACCGCCTATGACGCCTGCTGGCCCGGTCAATATGACCGCGCCGCAGCGGCCCTCAATGCCGTGTTCGGCGCGGCGTGTCTGAGCCTCCACCATGTCGGCAGCACCGCGGTCGCGGGCCTCAGTGCCAAGCCGGAAATCGATATTCTGGCCGTAGTTTCGACGTCAGAGTCCCTGGCGGTGTGGGCGCGCGCGCTGCGCCGTTTGGGCTATCGCCGCGGGGGCGATCTTTCTCACGGGCACCATTTTTTCAAACGCGATCATGGCGGGGTCCGCACGCACAAGCTTCATATTTGTCGGGTCGGGCATCCGATGATTATGCGCATGCTCGCGCTGCGCGATCATCTTCGAACGCATGCCGGGGATCGCGCCGCCTATGACGCTTTAAAGCGCCGGCTCGCGCAGGAAAACCGCTTTGGCATCGCTGAATATCTCAACGCAAAAGCCCCGTTCCTAGACGCCCTATATGACCGCATCCAGGTGACCGCGTCGCGCGATCCGGTCGCGCGCAAGGAGTAACTCCTACCTTCGCGTTCTAATCAATTTTACTCGCCCGTTGAAGAACCTTGCTCAAAAAAATAAGCAGCACATGAGCAGCCTGTCTTTTTAAACATTGTTATAGGAGCATCCATCTGCATACATGCGCTTGGCATAAGAACCGATCAGGTTATCAATTGGCGCTTGCCGATATTCGGTTTCTGATAATGCACAAATCCGCCTGGATTAGTGCCGAATTTGGGTCTTTTTGCTCGATTGTTTCCGAAATCGCTAAAGCTTGTTTGAAACGTTCGTTAGCTCCCTCCAAATCTCCCTTCAGATAGAAAACGTCGCCTAGCCGTTGGTGGATGATAGCGAGATCGCGTTGCGCTTGGGTCGAATTTGGGTTGGCCAAAGCGACTTTCCTTCTCAGCTCTTCAGAGTTTCCAAACATCGTCTCGGCACGTGAAATATGCCCGTTTTTCAAAGCAACCGAGCCAATTTTGCTGAAGCTGATAGATAAATCTCGTTTGGCTGTAGCAGAGCTTTCGCTTGCTGCCTCAAGTCTGGCCGAGATTGCGAGTCCCTTCTTGTAGTAAGTTTCTGCATCTATGTTGTTATTGAGTTCGAAATGGACGTCTCCTAGCTTATTGCAGCTTACAATAACATCCCTTTGGGCCAAAGCAGAACCTGGATTACTTTTTGCGAGTTGCGACTTCACCTCAAGCCCTTTTTCATAGAACGTTTTGGCCCCGGTGAGATCACCACTTTCATGCAAAATTTGGCCCAGCTTAGTATAAATCAGGGACAAATCTCTTTGTATAACAATCAGTTCGGGTTTGCTTTCCTCGAAGCGCTTTAATACACCAAGACCAAACTCGCAGTGCGCCCTTGCCTCAGCGAAGTATTTGCCTTCGCGAAGAATGTCGCCCATGTCGACGGAACAAACCCACAACTTACGTTGGTTGTCCGCAACTTGTGGATACCTCCGAGAAAGGCACTTTGAAATGTCTAACGCTGTTTCGAAATAAAACTTAGCTTTTTCGTAGTTTCTTAGCCGAACAACAGTGCCCAGGTTGCTATAAACTATTTGAAGGTCTCTTAGAGCTATTGGGCAGCCTGGACTAACCTTGGCAAGGCGTTGTGAAATCGCAAGACTTTTGTGGTACTCGTTTTCAGCTCCTGCTACGTCACCCGTCTCCTGCAGAACGTCGCCAAGAGTGTTCGCGGCAACCATCCGGTTTCGCTCATTATCCGCCATTCGAGCGGCATGTAACGCCACTTCGCGTGCGTCTTTTACGTTTCCGGCTTCTCGACGCAGCCGCGCAAGCTTTATAGACGTCCAAAAATCGTTGGGTTCAATTTTAAAGGCTTCTTCGTAAGCTGCCAATGCTTCGCTAGTATCAGTTCCGATTGTTAAATCGCCGATCCTGCGCCACTTTTTAGCCGCCATCGCTGTATCGGCAATAGCGTCTTGCTTTAGAGTTGCAAGCGCACCCGAAAAATCTTTATCGAGAAGCTGTTGGGTCGCCTTCTCGGATGCAAGGGTCTCTTCTCTCACGATCTCTTTGGCTGCAGCGTTTCTAAGCTCTCTTTCATCATTGCTGAGCCTATCGAACCCCCCGCCGATGCTGCGCTGTTCATTTGTATTCAAGTTATGGATTATCGTTTTTAATTTCCGGTCGATGGATTTAACGTCGCCGTGGGTAGCTCTTTTTTGATCCTGATAATCCTCTTTCCTAAACACGCGCATCCACATTGAATACAGGAATTTGGACACACGCAGTAGTGGGGTGACAACTACAATGGCTACTAACAGAAAAGCCAAGCCGAGTATCGACCAATCCGGTAGTGCAGCTATAAATGGCTTGAGCGGACCGGGTGCGCCTTCTTGCAAAATTTTACTAGCGGTGTCGGAGCGATCCGCCAACCAAATCCACCAAACGGAGACCAATTGATCTAGCACAATAGGAAACTTCTCCAATTCATCCGAACCCTAAGAGGATCTAAATTTTGCCTGACTTTATATGATTCGTAATAGATCGATCCGGTTTCTGTGTTCATTTACTTACTAGAGTATCCTCTAAAAAAGGGGGCGGTGTACGCTAAACCGGCTCAACTTCTTTCGGGGCGTCGACCTCAACCTCGCGGGTCTCTTCTTGTTTGCGGGGTTTGGGCAGCAAGCGGAAGCGGGTCTGGCACCAGGCAAAGCCAACCCCCACATCTAGCAGCGCATCACCGCGCCCGCACGGGCAAATGAACGGCAAAACGCCATAGACGGTATAGGTTTCGCCGCGCACCAAAGGGACGGGGTCCCCGGTCACATGGTTGGCCGAGGCATCCACACACAGCACCAAATCCCCATCACCGACATCATAAGACATGATCGGAGTATAGCATAACCGCGCCCTGATGGTCGAGCCGTGGGGCGACGACATAATAGACCGCTCATCCCCGCGCAGGCGGGGATCTTAGGCAGGGCTTCCGGGCATCGTGGCACGAGATCCCCGCATTCGCGGGGATGAGCGTGGGGCTTTACAGCCCGAGCTCTTCCTCGCGGAGCTTTTTGACCTCGTCCCGCAAGCGGGCGGCGTCTTCGAACTCCAAATTGGCCGCCGCTTCGCGCATTTGCTTCTCCAGATCGGCGATTACGGCTTTCAGATTGTGGCCCTGGCCGGCATCATAAGCGACTTGCGCTTCGGCCACCGCTTTCTTGCGCGATTTGCCGCCTTTTAGCTGCGTGCGTCCGCCTGGCTTCTCGCCCAGCTCGCCCAGAATGTCAGCAACCTCGCGCTGGATCGTTGTCGGCGTGATGCCGTGTTCGAGATTATAGGCCTGTTGCTTCTCCCGCCGGCGCTCGGTCTCATCCATGGCGCGTTGCATCGAGCCGGTGATTTTGTCCGCATACAGAATGACCCGCGCATCGGCATTTCGGGCCGCCCGTCCAATGGTTTGAACAAGCGATGTTTCCGAGCGCAGGAAGCCTTCTTTGTCCGCATCTAGAATACCGACCAGACCGCATTCAGGAATGTCCAAACCCTCACGCAGGAGGTTGATGCCGACCAGGACGTCGAACTCCCCGAGGCGCAGATCGCGAATGATCTCGATCCGCTCGACAGTGTCGACATCGGAATGCATGTACCGCACTTTGATCCCTTGCTCATGCAGGTATTCCGTCAAATCCTCGGCCATTTTTTTGGTCAAAGTGGTGACGAGTGTGCGGTAGCCTTGTGCGGTCGTGGCATGGATCTCTGCGGTGAGGTCATCGACTTGATTGGTGGTGCCGGTCGAGACGGGGCGGACCGTTACGGTCGGATCAAGGAGGCCAGTGGGACGGATCACTTGTTCGGTGAACACACCGCCGGTTCGCTCCAATTCCCACGGGCCCGGGGTCGCTGAGACGTGCACGGTTTGCGGGCGCATGGCGGTCCACTCTTCAAATTTCAGCGGTCGATTGTCCATGCAGGAGGGCAGGCGGAAGCCATATTCCGCAAGCGTGCGCTTGCGGGCGAAGTCACCGCGAAACATGGCGCCGAGCTGCGGGATGGTTTGGTGCGACTCATCGACAAAGACGAGCGCATTGTCGGGCAGATACTCAAACATGGTGGGTGGCGGTTCGCCCGGCTTGCGGCCCGTCAGATACCTTGAATAGTTCTCAATCCCATTGCAGCTGCCGGTCGCGGCCATCATTTCCATATCGTACTGAACGCGTTGCTCGATCCGCTGCGCCTCGAGCAGTTTGCCCTCTTTCTGAAAGTGCGCGAGGGTCGATTTCAGTTCGGTTTTAATCTGCTCGATGGCTTGATTGAGGGTGGGGCGCGGGGTCACATAATGGCTATTGGCATAGAGTTTAATCGCCGGAAGCGTTTCCGATTTACGGCCTGTGAGCGGGTCGAACTCTGTGATGGATTCAAGCTCATCGCCAAAGAAGGAGAGCTTCCACGCCCGATCCTCATAGTGCGCCGGGAAGATGTCAATAATATCCCCCTTCATCCGGAAGCTGCCGCGTTGAAAGGCCATATCATTTCGCGTGTATTGCAACTCAACCAGTAGCTTCGCGACGTCTCTTGGATCGATCCGCTGACCTGCCTCAAGCTTGCGGGTCATCGAGGTATAGGTTTCAACCGATCCGATCCCGTAGATGCAGGATACAGACGCCACGATGATACAGTCGTCACGTTCTAAGATCGCCCGCGTCGCAGAGTGGCGCATGCGATCGATCGCTTCATTGATTGAGCTTTCTTTCTCGATATAGAGATCGCGCCGCGGGACGTAGGCTTCGGGCTGATAATAATCGTAATAGCTGACAAAATACTCGACCGCATTGTCCGGGAAGAAGGACTTAAATTCCCCGTAGAGCTGCGCGGCGAGCGTTTTGTTTGGCGCGAGGATCAAAGCAGGGCGCTGTGTGGCCTCGATGATTTTGGCCATGGTGAAGGTTTTGCCGGTTCCGGTCGCGCCGAGGAGGACTTGATCGCGCTCGCCACCTTGAATGCCTTCGACCAGTTCGGGAATCGCCATGCGCTGATCGCCGGCGGGGTCATACGGTGCGTCAACTTTAAGTGTGATCCCGCCTTCGAGTTTTTCCCAGCGCCGGTCAGGACGGTGCGGGGTCCATTCGCTTGACGGTAGGCCGCCGACGGCGTCGCGGGCTGCTCCGCTCCAGTCGAATACTGCACCCGCTTCAGAAACGCCGGATTGAGTTCGATTCGATGCCATGCCGCTAAAGTATTCTCATCTCGGCAGCATACAATAGGAGGTTGACCCCTCAAGCCGACTTTGCTGACAATTTCTGTCAGGACCCTGCTGTCTTCTGATACGGAAAACCCCAGCCGGGTCTCGGCTGGGGTCCGTGAGCCGGTTAGGCTCTTGAATCCTGGCTGCGTTCAACACGAGCAGCCACATAGATTATGCTACAGGGTTCTCAGAGGCTGCTCCATGAAACCCCTAACACAAACGGATCCAATCACCGTTCCTGGTTTCTCACTCGACATTGGATCACCTCCTTTCAACTGTTGAACGACTATGTCCGGTATTCTGAATGTCTCACCGGACACCGACAATTAAGCATGGATCATGCCTAATGAAAGGTGAACATAGTGACCGGGACGCGATTTTTTGATGAAACATTAAAAAACGCCCATTGTGGTTGCGCAATGGGTGTTTCTTAGGCGATCAGCGCGGTGGTTTAGTCGGCAAGCGCGCCGATGACGAGCCCGATAATCGCGCCGGTCGCAATCGATGCGAGAATCGCGTCGCCGCTATCATGGTCATGCACCCAGTGATGTCCATGTGGCGGTGCATAGAGGCCCCAATAATCATAGTCGCCGATGATGATCGTGTTGCTATGATAGTGGTAGTGTCCGCCAATCCGATATCGCGGAACGTAGTGATGATTGTAGACAAAACGGAACTTCGGTCGTGAGTAATAAAAGAATGGCCGGTGCCCGCGATAGTAAAACGCTTTTGGCGAATAGCGCCGAAAATCATGATGCCGACGATGGTGCCGATAGAAGTAGCCATGGCTATGGCGGCGATAGTACCGGTTGAAGTCGCGGTGGTGGCGATAATACCGGTCGTGATTGTAGTGCCGACGGTGGTTGTAATGGCGATGCTGATGGGGTCGGTTATAATGATACCGCTGATGGTCGGATCTATGCCGGTCTTGCCGGTGTCGATAGTCCCGCCGATTGTGATGATCGGCCCAGCGATCATGCATGCGCGATTGGATCGTGCTGCCCCGATCACGATATCCACGCTGATAACCGCGATCATATGAATTGCGGCGGATTTCTCTGTTTTCGCGGCGATTGTCTGCGCGCCGTTCCGCCCGTCTTTCGACCTGACGATTGTTCCGCCGCTCGCCGCTGCGATCGTCACGGACGTCGCGTCGCATTTGACGGTTCGAGCGGTCACGATCGCCGCGTATCCTCATATCGCGTGCTTGCGATTCGCCGCGGCGTTCGACGCGCCGGGACTGGCGATGCTCTCGATTACGGTCACCGCGCGCCTCGTGATGCCGCCTTTGAACGATGCGTTCACCGCGTTTATCTGATGAAAAATGTGGCCTGCGATCGCCGCGATCGGCCGCCGCGATCGGGGCAAGGGTGGCTGTCGACAAGGCCATGACGGCAATCCCGGACGTTAGTTTTGAGAGGATAGACATAGAACGCCCGCCTTTCGCTCAGAGCGCGCTATTCGGCACGCTCCGTTTCGGCTGTTCGTGACAAGCCTTGCTTACAACTTTAGGAGAGCAGCCTGAATTGACCCTGAACGGAGCTTTCATGTCCGGCCGTGATCACGTCTATGTGACTGAAACTTTGCGCATTCCCGAATGGGAGCTGACCGAGCGTTTCATCCGTGCGTCTGGGCCCGGCGGTCAAAACGTCAACAAAGTCTCGACCGCGGTTCAGCTGCGTTGGAATGTCGATGCAAGCGCTTTGCCAGGACCGATCAAAACCCGCTTTCGGCGTCGTTTTGGCGGACGCTTAACCCAATCCGGCGAGCTGATAATCGAAGCAAAGGATCATCGCAGCCAGGCTTTAAATCGAGCTGCGGCGCGTCAGCGTTTGGTAGACATGATCCGCGCCGTTATTGAACCGCCGCGCAAACGGATCAAAACAAAGCCGCCCCGCGCGGCAATCCGTCGGCGTTTGAACGATAAGAAGCAGCGCGGCGCCGTGAAAGCCTTGCGCGGCAAAGTCAGCAATAATGATTAAAGCGCGTGCTGACATTATCAGCCCCGCGTACGATTGATCGTCCCTTGGCGATACGCGGCGATACAATCCGCAGCATCGTGTTCGACCGGCAGATCCGTGATCACGGGTGAGCGACCCTCGCCGACGAAGCGGCGATCGTCACATCGATCATTGTTCGCATACTGACTGGTATTGTCACCGAAGCTCAAGAACATAGCGATTTCGCCCAATTCATAGCGTTCGCGGCAATCTGTGGCATCGCGTAAGACATGATGGCGCATATAGGACCAATCATCGCCATCTGGCATGAAACGGGCATCGTCACAGCTGCCATCGTTCGCGTATTCGCCGCTATCGTCGCCAAACGCGATACTGCTGGCAGGCACGATCGTGAATTCCGGTTGGGGCGCGTTGCTATTCGCGACCACCATTTCCGATTGAATTTGCCGTGCAATCTGAAGCGCGTTGCGCAGATTGAATTTGAGATTGGTCATCGTCTGTCCACGATCCAAAATTACATAGCGGGACAGCAAAAGGCTGTCTTCGGCGATTGTGGCTTTGATCGCCGAATAGCGCTGATTGATCGAGTTTGCGATACCAAAGTCTTGGATGTCGCGGAACACCACCAACACTTCCAAGCCAACGCACTTGGCGCTGTCCGCACAGGCGGCACCTTGCAAAATATACGGCAAGTCAGACTGATCGTGCGCTGTGAAACCAACCCCATTGTTTAGGGGTTCAATAATCTCGTGGCCCTCGGTGATGGCGATGTAACGCAAGTCTGTTTCAGAGACGCTGGTGAGAAGTTCATCCTCGCGATCTGGCAATTGTGCCGCAGTGTTCGCTGCAACTGCCAAAGCGGCACTGCTCGATATAAGCGCTTTCATACTGGTCCCCGTCTCAAGCTGCTGATCCGTCACCCGCGACCCTTCATGGGGCATCAGCTTAAACGACAAAAAGGCAAGGATCGGGCGATTGCAAGACATGAATAGCGTCAGAATAGCCCGCTCAGGCCAGGTTGCGCTGGTCTGTGTTTTTCTGCTGACATGATGAAACGCATCATGACCCCTCGAGCAGCCGCGCTGGCTATTGCGGCGCCTCTGCTCTTCACCGCATCGGCGCTGGCCGACCATGACCGGTCAAGCAAACGCGTCACGGGTTCGATTGCAGTCCAGACCGGCAATGGCAGCTTGCATCTCAATCTCGGCCATCGCGGAGCGGGCGCTGTGATTTACAATGCCCATCATCGAACGGGCTACCGTTACGCCTCGCGCGGTTTGAAGCGACAAGCCATTCGCGCTTGCCGCGCCGCCATTCGACAAGAAGCCCGATATCGTGGCTTTCGCGATATTGATTTTGACGATGGACGCTATGCCGAACAAATTGGTCCACGCGGCTTTCGCGTGACGTTTAACGAGGTCGAATTTGAAGGGTTTCGACGCGAGTATGAGCGGCCCGTAACCTGTATTGTTCGAGGCGGGGATCAGGTTCGCGATATTCGCGGCATCCCAAAACCCGGTAAGCGCGGCCAGAAACGTCGCTATAGTGGCTACCGTTACTAAGGCCGATCGTAAGACAGACTTTACATCTAAAGAGGCGATACGGGCTTCCCCTCGGGGAGGCCCGTTTTGCCTTCGCCATTGCCTTGCTCTTCAGCGGCGGGGCATTAAAACTCCGATCACACAAATAGAGTGGTTGGAGGCGAAAGCGAGATGCAGGATGTGATTGAAGCGCTGGAGGCGCGCCGCGAAAAAGCCCGCATCGGTGGCGGGCAGGCCCGCATTGAGCGCCAACACGATAAGGGCAAACTGACCGCACGCGAACGCGTCTTGCTGCTGCTCGATGAGGGCAGCTTTGAAGAAACCGATATGTTCGTCGAACATCGGAGCCATGATTTCGGCATGGAGGATCAGTGCATACCAGGCGACGGCGTGGTCACAGGACATGGCACGATTAATGGCCGCTTGGTGTATCTGTTTTCCAAGGATTTCACCGTGTTCGGCGGGTCGCTCTCGCTGGCGCAGTCTGAAAAGATCATCAAAATCATGACCGCCGCCATGAAAGTCGGTGCGCCGGTTATCGGCATCTATGATGCTGGCGGCGCACGCATCCAAGAAGGCGTCGACAGTCTGGCGGGATATGCCGACATTTTCTTACAGAACGTCATGGCATCCGGTGTGGTGCCGCAGATTTCGGTGATTATGGGGCCCTGCGCGGGGGGTGACGTTTACAGCCCGGCGCTGACGGATTTCATATTTATGGTGAAAGACACCTCCTATATGTATGTCACTGGGCCGGACGTGGTCAAAACCGTGACCAATGAAGAGGTGACGCACGAGACGCTTGGCGGCGCATCTGTGCACGCCGCCAAATCCGGTGTTGTCGATGGTGCGTTTGAGAACGATATCGAGGCGCTCATGCAAGTCCGCCGCCTGATCGATTTCTTGCCGGGCTCTAATCGCGAGGCGCCTCCGGAGCGTCCGTCTTTCGACACGATTGAACGCGCGGATAACAGTCTCGATACGCTGATCCCGGACAATCCAAACCAGCCTTATGACATCAAAGAACTGATCGAAAAAACCGTCGATGAGGGCGATTTTTTCGAGATCAGTCCCGCCTTTGGCGCAAACATCATTTGCGGTTTCGGCAGAATGGAAGGCTCGACCGTTGGCTTCGTCGCCAATCAGCCGATGACGCTCGCCGGGGTTCTGGACATAGATGCGTCACGAAAAGCCGCGCGCTTTGTTCGGTTCTGCGATTGTTTCAACATTCCGATTGTCACCTTCGTGGATGTCCCAGGCTTCATGCCTGGCACGAAGCAAGAATATGGCGGCTTGATTAAGCATGGCGCGAAGCTGCTTTTCGCCTATGCCGAAGCAACCGTCCCGAAAGTCACTATAATTACCCGCAAAGCCTATGGCGGCGCTTATGATGTGATGAGTTCAAAACACTTGCGCGGTGATGTGAATTATGCCTGGCCGTCGGCAGAGATTGCAGTCATGGGCGCCAAAGGCGCGGTCGAGATTATTTTTCGCAAGGATCTCGGCGATGAAGCGAAAATCGCCGAGCATACAAAGAATTATGAAGACAATTTCGCGAACCCCTACGTCGCCGCGAAAAAGGGCTATATCGATGATATTATCATGCCGCATTCGACGCGCCGACGCGTCGCCAAAGCGCTCCGGACATTGCGTGGGAAAAAGCTGAGCAATCCATGGAAAAAGCATGGGAATATGCCGCTATAGAGCCCAACCAGGATCCTAGGCTGCAGCGCAGACCAGCATGACCCGCTTTTCGCCACAGGAAAGGCTCGCGATTTACGGGACCCTTGCGCCTGGAGAAATCAATTTTCATCAGATCAAGGACCTTAAAGGTCGATGGCTGACCGGGATTGTTCGCGGATATCTTAGTCCGATCGGTTGGGGTGCAACACACGGCTTTCCGGGGCTCAAGCTTGCCTCTCAAGGCGATAAGATATCGGTTCAGGTTTTGGAATCAGCCGACTTGCCTGCGCATTGGGCTCGGCTCGACACGTTTGAAGGCGAAGAGTATCGCCGCACTGTGACGATCGTCGAGACGCCGAATGGACCGATTGAGGCCTCGATTTACGTGGTGCACCCATGAGCCACCTAAAGGCCTTTCATCAAAGTTTAGAACTCGTCGCTGGGCGCTGCGAGGATGTTGTGCCGCCAGTCTATGCCGCTTTGTTCGAACGCTATCCTGAATTTGAAGACTTATTTGTCCTCGATATCGATCAGGGCGCGCGCGGCCATATGCTGAATGAGGCGCTGACCATGGCCGAAGGCCTGTTAAGAAACGACCAGGTGGCGATCCGTTTTGTCTCCGCCGAACGGATGAACCATGCCGGGTATGGCATCGATGACGGCGTCTTCGATGGCTTCTATCGCGTCATGGCGGAAGTGTTTGAGGCGATTGGAGGCCCCGCTTGGTCGCCGGAGATGAGCGCCGCTTGGGCAGCCGTGACCCGTGCCGCTTCATTTGCGAAACTCTAAGCGGGGCTCAATCGCATCGCCAGCGCGCACAAATCGATGTCGGCAATAGTCGATCATCTTGTGCGTGCGGAAGCGCCATTTCCCCCATTTCGATCCGCCCTCCAAGCCCAGATAGTTGGCTGGCAAGGGCTTGCGCCAGTGCAATATGCGACAGGCGCACCGCATAGGCCGTCAGAATAACAAACAGCGGTGTCTCAGACAAAAGCGCGCGAACATTGGCCAAAAGGGCAGGCAGGTCAGACTCGAAGCGCCAGGTCTCGTTTTTCGTTCCGCGCCCAAATTTCGGTGGATCGAGGACGATCGCATCATATTGATTGCCGCGCCGTATTTCGCGCGCGGTAAACTTCATCGCATCATCAGCGATCCAGCGAATAGGTGCCGCGCTAAGACCGCTCAAGGCGGCATAGTCTTTTCCATAACCGTTCGATTTTGGGCTTGCGTCTAAATGCGTCACGTCTGCTCCGGCTTGTGCCGCGGCGAGGCTCATGAGTCCTGTATAGCCGAACAGATTCAGCAGGCGCACCTTTCGATCGGTAGTGCGAATTTGGTCCTGCGCAAACGCCCAATGCACGCAATGCTCTTGGAAGAGACCTAAATGTCGAAACGGTGTCCGTCTGGCCTGGAAGCGAAGACCGCGCCACTGCATCGGCCAGGTCTCCGCTGCGCTTGGGTTGATTAATTGCCATTGGCCGCGATCATCGTCGCCGGATTTCGCATCAAACCGCGCATCCGCACGCCAATGTTCGACCGGTTGATTTGGGTGCCAAAACGCTTGTGGATCGGGTCGAATAACCGATTGTTCGCCGAACCGCTCCCACTTTTGGCCATCACCGCTATCGAGCAGGGCATATTGATCACGGTCCCATTGATCCGCAAGAAACAGCCTCGACGAGACATCCATCAGCCAAACCCTCTCTGGCGCCAAGCTTCATAAAGCAGGATCGCAGAGGCTTGCGCCAAGTTCAAACTGTCGGCACCACCGCGCATCGGTATTAAGCAGAGCGTGTCGCAAAGGCGTTCGATTTCTGGCGGTAGACCGGCTTGTTCATTGCCCATCAGGATCAAACTCGGCCGCTCAAACGGGACCTGGTCGTGGCGACGATCACCATTCACGCTCGCAGCCACCATTTGCAAACCTAAGGCGCGGCGCCAAGTATTGAAATCTGAGAAGGACGCTCGGGCAAGTGCGACATCAAATAAAGAGCCCATCGACGCGCGAACGGCTTCGACAGAGTATGCATCGCAACTGTTCTCGATCAGAATGACGCCGGCCGCGCCAGCACAATCGGCCGTTCTCAAAATGGTGCCGAGATTGCCTGGATCGCGGCACTCATAAAGCCCGATCCAAAGCCCTGTGGGGTCGTTTGAGAGATCGCTCAACGTGAGCGGGCGTTGTTTGATAGCTGCGATAACGGCCTGCGGATTGTCTTTTCGGGCCAGCGTTTTTGCCAATCGATCCGGGACTTGAATCACCCTTCCGCCCGCCGTTTTGATCCGCTTTGCGAGCGGCATTATATAGGGCCTGGAGAGACCGGCATTCGAGACGATCAGCGTTTCGACTTGCCAGTCACGCGCCAAAGCCTGCTCGACCAATCGAACCCCTTCAGCCAAAAAAAGTCCGGTCTCATTGCGGCCTTTTTTGCGCTCCAGACTCCTCAATTGCTTGATCAACGGATTGCTAGAAGAGGTGATTTGGTCGAAGGCGACTTTCATAACGGCCCTGTAACATGCACTTGCCTGATTCCAAGGGATAAGGCAGATCTGTCGACCGAATGCAGTCTTTACGAGGGAGATTGCGACATGAGCGCGTATGACATTATGACCGCCGGGATGAGCGGTGTTGGTCTGGTGTTATTGGGGCTCGTAACGGTTTCCGGGACCTCTGAATACCATCTCAACGCGGCGCAAATGCAAAGCAAGCTCGAAACCAATGCAAGGGAAGCGTTGGCGACAGCAGGGCATAGCTGGGCGGATGTGCAAATGGATGGACAGCAGGCCCAATTGTCTGGGGCGCCGCCATCCGTAGATGCCGCGGAAGCCGCGAAAGCTGCGGTTCTGACTTCTTCCGGGCGCGGCGGATTGCTCTGGGGCGGGGTCAGATCAGTTCACTCTGACTTCTCTGAAATTCGCGATATTGAGACTGTTTCGCCTTATGTCTGGCGGGCGGTGAAAGACCCGGATGGCGGGTTGGTGCTGGTCGGTGCAGTTCCGGATGATGACGCTAAAACCGCGCTTGCCGCGCATGCTGCGCAGTTGAGTGCGGGCGGGCTCGACGATCGCGCAAAGCTAGCGCTTGGTGTGCCGTCCGGTGACTGGGTCGGTATTGCGAAGTTCGGCTTGGATCAACTGGCATTGCTGGATAGCGGCGAAGCGCGCTTGACCGATCATGAGCTCCGTTTGGCCGGGATCGCCATGGAGGATGCCGCGCGCATTCAAGCCACGGCCTCAATCGCCGGGATCGACGCGCCCTGGACCGGTGTGCCCGATATTGATGGGCCAAGTCATTGGAAAGCTGAGCATGTCGACGGTGCCCTCATCCTTTCCGGACGCTGCGAAACCGATGCGCACCGCGCGGAAATCGCAGCGATTGCGCAACAATATTTTGAGGGCCCTGTTCAGGATGAAATGCGCGTCGAGCCATCTGAGTATGAGCCTTGGATTGATGGCGTTCGGCTCGGGCTTCCGCATTTCACGCAATTTGAGTCCGGCGAGATGAAATTCGATCCCGTTGGCGACGGGTTTGAGTTTAATGGCGAGGCGACGAGCTCAACGCTGGCCTTCTTGCGCGAAGATATGGAGACCTTGCCGGGGGCGTACGCCGTAGAAATCGAAACCGAGACGATATCTGTTGAGTTGGATGAAATTTCCGGGATTGATCTAGGCGATGACGCTTTGACGGCATGCCAGACCGCGTTTGACTTGATCATGGACGCCAATGCGGTCGTGTTTGAACGTGGGAGTGCCGCAATTTCTCGCGAGAGCGGCGTGACGCTTGATAAAATCATGGCAGTTTCTGAGACGTGCGCCGATAGTTTGCAGTTTGAGATTGGCGGCCATACCGATATCTCCGGGCAGCGGGACGCGAACGTCGCTCTCAGCACGGCGCGCGCCCAGGCGGTCTCGAATTATATGCAGGCGGCGGGGTTCGATACGGCGCGACTGGCGGTCAAAGGCTATGGTCCAGATCAGCCAAAATCAGACAATGCGACGGCGCAAGGTCGGGCGGCGAATCGAAGAATCGAATTCACCGTCCAAGAATGGAGCGAGTAGATGCAGTGGCTTGTAGCGAATATGTGGATGGTACTGGCAACCGCCGCCGTTTTGGGCCTGCTATTGGGGTTTTCATTTCGTGGCCTGTTTACCGGCGCCCGCGTGCGCAAAGCTAATGTCGAACGCGAAATCGCGCGGACCGAATTATCGCAGTCGAAAGAAGAGATTGAAGACCTCTACGCGGCGCAGCGCAAATACAGAGAAGAAACCGAGCAAGCGCCAGAGCCGGATCCGGACTTGGTCGCTGCACTCGATGTACGCGATCAGCAGATTGCCAGTCTTGAAGATGAGCTGAAAACGGCGCGCGAGGCGCTTCATCACCGCATGTCTGAACCGGTTGAACGGGCCGAAACGGACCAACCACTCAGCGACGCTTCGTCGAATGCGGCCGTCTCGGCTGCCGATCATGACGCGGTAGTCCAGCTGCGCGATCGGAACAATTGGCTTGAATCGCGAGTCGGTGATCTGGAGGCCGACCTCGTGAATGCCGCGTCGAGCGCGCCGCAGGCTGCCGAGCCGACTGTAGAACCCGAGATTGATCCCACGATCGCGAAGACCAAGTGGCAAGCTGACTATTTGCGCCTGCGCGTCAGCGCGCTGGAGGAAAAACTCGCCGCTGCTTCGGCGGCGGTGCTTGCGGCGGAGGCGACCGCTGAAGCGCCCGAACCAGAGCCCAATTCCGAACACGATGAGGAACTCGCGCGCTTGCGTTGGCGCAACCGCTATCTCGAAGGACGGTTGGCCTATTTCGAAGAAAGTGCAGAATCCGCTGAGTCCGAGCTTGCCCCTGCGGCCGCGTCAGCGGATCCTTTGCCAGAGCCAGAGCCAGAGCCAGAGCCAGAGCCAGAGCCAGAGCCAGAGCCAGAGCCAGAGCCAGAGCCAGAGCCAGAGCCAGAAGTTCATCCGTCCGAAGCGCTTTTGGCAGAGTTAGATGGCGTTCAGCCCGAACAGATCAGTGAGCCGAAAGATGGCGGGGATGATTTAACCGCGATCACCGGCATCGGGCCGCGCATCGCTGAAGTGCTGAATGGGTTGGGTATTTGGACATATGCTCAAATTGCAAGCTGGTTGCCTGAGAATGAAACCTGGATTGAAAACCATCTGTCTTTCAAAGGCCGTGTCAGCCGCGAAAATTGGGTCGAACAGGCACAGGGCTTGATGGCGGAATCGTGACGCAAACCCGCCCTTTGGTTTCATCCAGGGTTCAGGCTTGGGATGCGAAAAGTGCCGGGTTTTTGGCCGATGATGGCTTTGCCTTTGATGACCTTCGGCGCTAAAGTTGTGGCATGACGGGAGACAGAATTATGAGCGATTTGCGGATCACAGATGAAATGATCGAGACAGGCGATCGGATCGATGCCCCGCGCGATTTTCTTGAGACCGCCCCGCGCATGCGACTGTCACGACGGGCGATGATCCGCGGCCTCGCTTGCGGCACGATTGTGCCAATCGTCACGGGCTGTTCGACCAATCCTGTGACCGGTGAGCAGCAGCTCATTCTGCCGGGGTTTGACAACGCGTCACTTGCTGCCATGTCCAGTTCGGCCTGGGACGAAATGAAGAAGCAAACGCCTCAAACCGGCGACAGTCGGCTGCGCAATCGCGTTTTGACGACCTGGGACAAAACGGCCCGCGGACGATCTTCGGCGCTGAAAAACAAGTACAACCAAGACACCGATTATGTGCCGAATGAATGGGAAGTGGCGGTTTTTGACACCGACGATATCAATGCCTTCGTCATGCCGGGCCAACAAGTTGGAGTGTATCGCGGAATTACCGAACTGACCGAAAATGATGACCAATTGGCCTCAATTTTGGGGCACGAGGCAGGTCACATTGATGGTCGGCATTCTGCGGCGCGGGCATCCGCTCAAGTGACGGCGCAAGTTGCCATGGTGGCCGGACAAGTGGCCATCGCGCAATCTGACGAACTCAGCCAATATGGCAACACATTGGCCGCCCTGGGCGGTGCTGCCATTCAGTTCGGTGTGCTTCTGCCATATAGCCGAAATCACGAATTGCAGGCGGATAAGCTGGGCGTCGATTACATGTATGCAGCCGGTTATGACGTGACGCAGGCACCGCGCTTATGGGAGCTGATGGACAAGAAAAGCACCGGCAATCGGCCGCCCGAATTTATGTCAACGCACCCTGATCCTGGGCGACGTCGGAATGAGCTGATCAATTATATCAATGCTAATGGCTACGCCTTTATCTAGCGAAGAGCCTCAGCAGGGGTGCGCCGTTTAAACAGGACGGCAATCTATATCTGTAAGCTCGACTGAGTCTCCCGCATCGCGACGGATCGCTAGGCAGGCGCCATCCCGAATTACGATATCGAACAGCATCGGCATTGCGCGGCTATTCATTTCGAACTCGGTCAAGCGCGGCGGCAGAACTGAAATCACCGGACTTTGCGTTGGATCAGAGGCCCCAAACTCAAACACGTCTCGCCCCACAGTCGGTGCGAGCAGAGCTTTCAATCGGGCCAGCTTTGTTTCTGACACATCGGTCAACACAGCCGGGCGATCGGCAACGGCATGCTGACAGGCGCTCAAAACGCTGCCGAGCAAAAACGCGATGACAGCCCGTTTGATCATGGCCGGGCGATCCGCATATTGCCGACAATTTCACGTTCGCTGGCTGTCATACGCGTGGTCGCGACTTCGGTCATGCCAGGCTTTAAGGCAATCGAAATCGGCTGAGACTTCGTCGTCACCGGCGCAATTGGCGGGCAAGTGCCGGACGCGCGATATTCCAGCGCGGCTGCAAGCAAACCTTCGCTTGGATCGCCGAGTTCCGTGTTTAAGTCATCGGCGACCAAGCATCCTGGGACTTCCACGCCAAAGCTTTGGCTGGCATTGGCGGGATAGAACCCGTCTGCATAGGCGCCAAAGCTTCGATCATTCGAGGCCTGGAATTGAATGGTATAGTAAGTGATGCCGCAATTATCGGTTGCGAAGAACCCAAACGGTTTTCCGCAAGTGGTGTCACCAATCAATATCACTTCGACATCAATCCCGCGCAGGGCGTTAATCACCGACTCACTCGCGCTGCATGTGTCCCCGGTGGAAAGCACATAAACGCGGTCAAGATTAAGTGACGGCAGCAGCGTTCCGCGGGCCAGGGTAAAATCCTGACCCGTGCTATAGAAGGGCGTGACCGGATTGAAGGCCCGAAGCGGATTGTTCGGGTTATCGTTGATGATATCGCGATTAAACGCTTTGTTTTGAGTTTGCGCTGGACCGGCAATCATATAGCCGAGCTGCGATGCGATGGCGAGCAATCCACCCCCATTGTAACGCAAGTCGAGCACGAGATCGGTAACGCTTTCCGACTGCATTTCCGTGATGGCCGTTGCAATCGCTTCTTCGGCTGCAAAAGGGCTAAACGTGTTGAAAAGGACATAGCCAACCTTGCCGGTGGGCGTATCAATGGTCGTCGTGCGGTTGACTGGCGCATCAACGATATCAGCCGATGTCAGAAGCACACTGCGCGAAGAAGACGCCCCGGGGTCAAGCACTTCAAAAATGCGCGTTTCGCCCGCGGTTTCGGGAAACAGTCCGGCATTCAAAGTGTCGATTTCACTCTGGGTATCGGCATTGACCAAATCGACGCCGTCAATGGTGAGGATGCGCGCGCCACGGCGCAGATTGGGTTGTCCGCTGACGATCTGAGCCGCAGGCGAGTTTTGCTCCGTATAGATCACCCGAAAATCGCGAGGTGGGGTGCGCGAAAAAGCGACGATCGTCGCGCCATATCCCGCGCTCGGCGCAGAGGTTCGGCGTGCCAGCGTCACTGAAGTTGGTTCACTGAAATGAAAATCGTCTCTCTCTTTGCCTGATGGCGTGATCGCATTCGTCTTCAGAAGATCGAAATAAGTCTCTTGATCTGAAAACGTGTTGGGGTCTCGATCGATGACGTCATCGTTCCACAAATAGGTTTCGTCGGTCCAGGAGCGGAGCCAAAACAGTTCTTCTGCCAAAGACCCAGGTTGATCCGGAAACGAGGTGCCTCCGGCGTCGACGCCGGATCGCGGCGTGGCGCAGAATTGTTGGAAATTGCCAGAAGGTTCGAAAACCCCCGGCGTCCAAGTTGGCGCAAAGCTGGTCGGTGGGGGTGGCGCTGACGGCGGCGGTACTGTGACGGTAGGAGGCGGAGTTGATGATCCCCCGCCACCGCCACCACCACAAGCAACAAGAAAGCTCGCGCTCGCGATCAAAGCCGCGAATGCAAAGGACCTGAGCGATGGATTTGGCATAGGTGTCTCTCTTCAAAACGCATTTACTGCCAGGTCCCCCCGGCAATCGCACCACAGAATAACCAGCGCTGGCAACCGCATTCTTCATTAGATCATTTAAATTTGAACAAACTGGCAGAGGATTGGCCTGCTCGCACCGCTTGACCGTCTGGGCCAGAAGTGCTTTAGCGCCGCACGTGCCCGGATGGGCCTGAAAAACCGTTCGTGGGAGGGGCAGCCAGCCCGCACCACGACCCCTCTAAACCCTGGCGTCTGGATCGAAAGACCACCAGACACCGCATTTGCCAGAGAGGCTACTATGGCTAAGAAACTGCTGGGGCAGCTCAAGCTCCAGATTCCTGCCGGTGCTGCAAACCCATCGCCCCCCGTTGGTCCGGCGCTCGGTCAGCGCGGCATTAATATTATGGAATTCTGCAAGGCATTTAATGCTAAGACAGAAAAGATGGAAAAAGGCCTGCCGCTGCCGGTGGTCATCGACTATTATCAAGACAAGTCGTTTACCTTCATCGTCAAAACAGCACCCGCATCCGTTTTGCTGCGCAAAGCGGCTAAGCTTAAAAAAGGCAGCCAAGAGCCGGGTCGGTCCGTTGCTGGTAAAGTGACGCGTGCGCAGTGCCGTGAGATCGCGGAGCAGAAGATGCCAGATCTCAATGCCAATGACCTAGATCAAGCAACCAAGATCATTGAGGGCTCCGCGCGCTCGATGGGTCTCGAAGTGGTGGAGTAAGCAGATGTCTGGAAAACGTTATCGCGCTCTCGCTGAAGCCATTGATGCAGAAGCGCTCTACACCGTTTCAGATGCGGTAAAAATGGTTAAAGCCAATGCCACGGCGAAATTCGACGAGACGGTCGAGATCGCCGTCAATCTTGGCGTCGACCCAAAATATGCCGACCAAATGGTGCGCGGCGTTGTCTCGCTGCCATCTGGCACAGGTAAAGACGTCCGGGTCGCTGTGTTCGCCCGCGACGCGAAAGCTGATGAAGCCCGTGACGCTGGCGCTGAGATTGTCGGTGCTGAAGATCTGATGGAAGAGATCCAGAACGGGAAGTCAGATTTCGATCGCGTTATCGCGTCGCCTGACATGATGTCTGTTGTTGGTCGCCTTGGTAAAATCCTCGGCCCGCGGGGGCTGATGCCGAACCCAAAAGTCGGAACTGTGACGCCAAATGTCGGCCAAGCCGTCAAAGACGCAAAAGGCGGTTCGGTGGAGTTTCGGGTCGAGAAGCTTGGTATTATTCATGCCGGCATCGGCAAGGCGTCCTTCAGCGAAGATGCAATTGAACAGAATGTGCGCGCCTTTGTGGATGCTCTGATGAAAGCCAAACCGTCTGGCGCGAAAGGGACTTATGTCAAAAAGATCGCGCTTAGCTCGACCATGGGTCCAGGCGTCGGCGTCGACACGTCGGATGCGATCGCTACTTAAGTCCGACGGATTTGCGCGGAGACGCGTCTTAAGAGCGACTTAAGAGCGATTTAAGAGCGACGCAAATGCGCTTTCAAATTTTTTTCTTGACTTTTCTGTTTTTGGGGCTTGCGCCGCTTAAGTTGAAAGGTTAAGGAACGCAGCTTGCGGGAGATTGACGATTCGTCGGTCTCCCGTTTCCTGTCCGAGACCATGGGTGTCTTCTTTTGAAGTGTAAATCCTCTGATAGACGGGGTGAGGCAGGTTGGACTGCGATATCGCGCAGTCGGTCGGTCTGCCAGGCCCTGGGCAGGCGCTGGAGGCAGCGTCTTGACGCCGCCAATGGCAACCCCAGGCGCCCGGACGGTCCGGTCGCCTTTTTCGAAGGAGATCCGTAATGGATAGAGCCGGAAAAGCCGAAGCCATCGAGACACTCAAAGGTGTGTTCGCTGACTCTGGCAGCGTCGTTGTGGCGCGCTATACCGGTCTGACTGTTGCGGAGATGACCAAATTCAGGGGCATGCTGCGCGAGCAGGGCGCCTCTGCGAAAGTCGTCAAGAACCGACTCGTAAAAAAAGCTCTAGGCGGGAAGGGTGGAGACGCGGCGGCAGCCATGTTTGTCGACCAAACCGTGATTGCTTATGCGGATGACCCAGTGGCTGCGGCCAAGGGCGCTGCGGACTATGCCAAAGAGAACGATAATCTCGTGATTATTGGCGGTCTGATGGAAGAGAAGGTGCTTGATAAGAGCGGTGTTGAGGCTTTGGCCAAACTGCCGTCTCTCGACCAACTTCGTGGCAAGCTGATCGGCCTGATCCAAGCTCCAGCAACCAAGGTTGCCGGCGTGGTTCAAGCCCCAGCGGGTCAATTGGCGCGCGTAATTGCGGCATATGGAGCAAAAGACGCGGCTTAAGGTCATTTTCACAACCTGAAGACCCAAACCACTTCACCCTGTTTAATAGGAACTGACACATGTCTAAATTGGAAAAAATCGTCGAGGATTTGTCGTCCCTGACCGTTCTCGAAGCCTCAGAACTCGCCACTTTACTTGAAGAAAAGTGGGGCGTTTCTGCAGCCGCGCCTGCGGCGGTCATGGCGATGCCAGGCGCGGGCGGCGATGCTGGTGCAGCGGCAGCCGAAGAGAAAGACGAGTTCGATATCGTCCTGACCAGCGCTGGCGATAAGAAAATCAACGTCATCAAAGTCGTACGCGAAGTCGTAGGCGGCCTTGGTCTGAAAGAAGCTAAAGAGCTCGTCGAAAGCGCTCCGAAGGCGATCAAAGAAGGCGTCGCAAAAGACGAAGCCGAAGAAATCAAAAAGAAGTTCGAAGAAGCTGGCGCGACTGTCGAGCTCAAATAAAACTCTGCCCCAGCGGGGGCTTGTAAAGTGCGGGATGGTGTTTGCGCGAGGCGCCGTTCCGTCGAAAATCAGCGCGGCAAAGTCGGTTTGGCTTTGCCGCGTCCGCGCATTTTAAGCGACACGCTGCTCCGGTTGCCCGGCCGAGCCGCCCAGAACGGAAGACAAGATGGCACTCTCTTTCACAGAAAAGAAACGCATCCGCAAATCCTTCGGTAAAATTCCCGAAGCCATCGATATGCCAAACCTCATCGAGGTTCAGCGCTCCTCATACGAACACTTTTTACAAATGCACACACCGCAACATGAACGGACCGATGATGGTCTGGGCGGTGTGTTCAAATCAGTGTTCCCGATCATCGATTTCAACGAGCGCGCATCGCTCGAATATGTCTCGTATGAGTTTGAGCCGCCGAAGTTTGATACCGAAGAGTGCATGCAGCGCGACCTGACTTATGCCGCGCCGCTGAAAGTGCGTTTGCAATTGGTCGTGTTCGATATTGACGAGGACACGGGCGCGAAGTCCGTCAAAGAAGTCAAAGAACAAGAGGTCTATCTCGGCGATATTCCTTTGATGACCAATAAGGGTACATTCATCGTCAATGGCACGGAGCGCGTGATTGTCAGTCAGCTTCATCGCTCACCGGGTGTGTTCTTCGACCATGATCGGGGCAAAACGCACTCTTCCGGAAAGCTGCTCTTTGCGGCACGCATCATTCCTTATCGCGGCTCTTGGCTCGACTTTGAGTTTGACGCCAAGGATATTCTCAATGTCCGGATTGATCGCAAACGAAAACTGCCAGCGACAACGCTTTTAATGGCACTTGGTTATGATGCCGATCAGATCCTCGACATGTTCTATACCCACTCGATTTATCGATTGGACAAAGCGGGCTGGATCACTGGTTTCAACCCCGATGCATGGAAAGGGGTCAAGCCGGCTTTTGATCTTGTCGATGCAAAGTCAGGTAAGGTGGTCGCGCCCGCGGATCGCAAGATCACAGCGCTTGCACTCAAGCGGATCAACGAAGGCGGCACAGAAGAGCTATTGCTGCCAACCACGGCGCTCGAAAACAAGTTTCTTGCACGCGACATTGTGAATCGCAAAACGGGCGAAATCTATGGCGAGTCCGGCGATTTGCTCGATGAAGAGCTTCTGGCTGAACTGCGTGAGCAGAAGATTAAAGCGATTGAGGTGCTCGACGTCGATGGCGGCGGGCGGGGGCCATGGCTGCGCAATACGCTGAAAGCCGATAAGAACGATACGCGTTTTGAGGCGCTTTCGGACATCTACCGGGTAATGCGTCCAGGCGAGCCGCCAACCCAGGAAGCTGCAGACGCGCTGTTCAATCAGCTCTTCTTTGACAGTGAACGCTATGACCTTTCAGCGGTCGGCCGGGTCAAAATGAACACCCGCCTGAAAGTAACGGTGCCTGGTTATGAGCCGGCCGAAGACACCGAACGGACGCTGCGCAATGACGACATTACCGGCGTCATGAAGGTGATTCTCGATCTGAAGGATAGCAAAGGCGACGTTGACGATATTGATAATCTCGGCAATCGGCGTGTTCGGTCAGTCGGTGAACTGATGGAAAACAATTACCGGATTGGCCTCGTTCGGATGGAGCGCGCAATCAAAGAGCGAATGAGCTCTGTCGACATCGACACGGTAATGCCGAATGATCTAATCAACGCCAAGCCCGTCGTGGCCTCGGTGCGCGAATTCTTCGGCTCGTCACAGCTCTCGCAGTTTATGGACCAAACCAATCCGCTATCGGAGATCACGCACAAGCGTCGTCTTTCTGCGCTTGGCCCGGGCGGTCTACAACGCGAACGCGCCGGCTTCGAAGTGCGCGATGTGCACCCGACCCATTATGGTCGGATTTGTCCGATTGAGACGCCGGAAGGCCCGAACATTGGCCTGATCAATTCGCTGGCCACGCATGCGCGCGTCAACAAATATGGCTTTATCGAAAGCCCATACCGGAAAGTCGAAAACGGCAAGCTCACGGATGATGTGGTTTACTTGTCTGCAATGGAAGAGCAGCTCTACAAAATTGCCCAGGCGAATACGCAAGTCGACGCCAAAGGCGAGCTAATCAATGAGTTCGCCAACGCGCGTGTAAACGGCGAAGCGATGCTGGTGCTGAAAGAAGACGTGCAGTATATGGACGTCTCGCCGAAGCAAGTTGTGTCTGTTGCTGCAGCGCTCATCCCCTTCCTCGAGAATGATGACGCTAACCGCGCTTTGATGGGCTCAAACATGCAACGCCAAGCCGTGCCACTGGTGCAAACCGATGCACCATTGGTTGGAACCGGCATGGAAGCGGTTGTGGCCCGCGATAGCCGCGCTGCTGTGGTGGCCTCGCGCGCGGGCGTGATTGAGCAAGTCGATGGTACGCGGATTGTTGTGCGTGCGACGGACGATTTGGAGGGTAAGTCGGGCGTTGATATCTACCGCTTGTCTAAGTTCCGCCGGTCGAACCAAAACAGCTGCATCAACCAGCGTCCGATCGTAAAAGTGGGCGACGAAGTCAAGCAAGGCGATATTATCGCAGATGGACCGTCGACCGATCTCGGCGAGTTGGCCCTGGGTCGGAACGTGCTCGTCGCGTTCATGCCTTGGAATGGCTATAATTTCGAGGACTCGATTCTGATTTCTGAGCGCATTGTGCGCGACGATGTCTACACATCGATCCACTTGGAAGAGTTTGAAATCGCTGCGCGCGACACCAAGCTTGGACCTGAGGAAATTACCCGCGACATTCCAAATGTCGGTGAAGAGGCGCTGCGTAATCTCGACGAAGCGGGCATTGTGGCCGTGGGGGCTGAGGTGAAAGCGGGCGATATCCTCGTAGGTAAGGTGACACCAAAAGGCGAGAGCCCGATGACGCCGGAAGAGAAACTCCTCCGCGCCATCTTTGGTGAGAAAGCCTCTGACGTCCGCGACACGTCTCTTCGCGTACCTCCGGGCGATGCGGGCACGGTCGTTGAGGTCCGTGTGTTTAACCGCCATGGCATCGATAAGGACCAACGTGCTCTGCAAATTGAGCGCGAGCAGATCGAACAGTTGCAAGAGGATAAAGAAGACGAACAGTCGATTCTAGAGCGCAACACCTATGCGCGTTTGCGCGAAGTGTTGACGGGCAAAGAGGCTGCGGTCGGGCCGAAAGGCTTCAAGACCGGCAAAATTTCGGCGGCGGATATCGAGGCGCTTGCAGATCGAGAGCTTTGGGAAATCGCGCTCAAGTCTGAAAAGGCTCAAGCCGAGATTGATGCGCTGCGTGAACAATTTGATGACGCGATGCGCGAGCTCGATGCGCGCTTTAATGACAAGGTCGACAAAGTTCAGCAGGGTGATGATTTGCCACCCGGCGTGATGAAAGTCGTCAAAGTCTTCCTCGCGGTGAAGCGCAAGCTGCAGCCCGGCGACAAGATGGCCGGACGTCACGGCAACAAAG
>JBCCXW010000031.1:0-28492 GCA_039191105.1 Pseudomonadota bacterium | reverse complement strand
GCTCGCCAAGAAATACGACGACCACCTATAGGAGCGTATGCCCGAGAGGGCACGCAAGGAGACCAACATGCGCCACGGCATTGCCCATCGTAAGCTGAACCGCACAGCCTCGCACCGCAAGGCGATGTTTGCCAATATGGCCGCCTCTCTGATTGAGCATGAGCAGATCGTCACAACCCTGCCTAAAGCCAAAGAGATGAAGCCGTTCATGGACAAATTGATCACGCTGGCCAAGCGCGGCGATTTGCACGCGCGTCGGCAGGCGATCTCGAAAGTCCGCAATGAAGAGGCCGTGAAGAAGCTGTTTGACGTCTTCGGTGAGCGCTACAAAGACCGCAATGGTGGCTATACGCGCGTTCTGAAAGCGGGATTCCGCCATGGCGACAATGCCCCGCGCGCCGTCATTGAACTGGTTGACCGCGATGAAGACGCCCGCGGCGCCGCGGATCGCGAGCGTCACGAAGCCGAGATGGAATTGTTGGACGAATAGTCCCGGGTGGTTCCGTGTATTGCAAAGAACCCGCGTCGGCCGGCGCGGGTTTTTTCATGGCGGATCTGAGCTGACCTCGCGTCTGCGTTGCAATCCTCATAGGGCCCCGTACGCTAAATTGGACAATGAGCGTTTGGGAGGATGCAGGGTGAAGGATTTTAGTGGAAAACTCGCGGTGATCACGGGCGGTGGGACAGGAATCGGCCGCGCGCTCGCCCAGCAATTGGCCGCTGACGGCTGCAGTGTCGCAATGTGCGATATTTCGCAGGCCGATATGGACGAAAGCTGCGCGCTGGCGCTCGCCGACGCGCCGCAAGGGGTGCGCGTGACGGGCTTTTTCGCCGATGTCGCCATCGAGGCACAGCTCGAAGCGTTTCGCGACGATGCGCTTGAACGCCACGAGACAGACCATATTCATTTGCTCTTCAACAATGCGGGGATCGCGGGCGGCGGCAGTTTCGTGGGGACGCCGCGCGATGTTTGGGAACGTGTCTTTAGCGTGTGTTGGTATGGCGTTTACTATAGCGCGCGTGTCTTTCTGCCGGCCCTGAAAAAGGCGGATGCCGGGCACATGATCAATGTCAGCTCCGTGAATGGCTTTTGGGCCAGCCTTGGCCCAGAAACATCGCATACCGCCTATTCCGCAGCGAAGTTTGCCGTGAAGGGGTTTACCGAAGCTTTGGTGAATGATTTCCGTAACAATGCCCCGCATCTCAAAGCCAGCGTCGTTATGCCCGGCCATATCGGAACAAATATCGCGCTCAATACGATACGTGAGTTCGGTGACCTCTTGGCCGATGATATTCCCGCCAGTGATCCGACGATCGCCGAGGACGCACAAGCCCGCGGCGAAGACTTTCGCGACAATGGCCTCGATCCAACCGAAGCGGCTAATATTATCTTGCAGGGCGTGCGCGATGAGCGCTGGCGGATCTTAGTTGGCCCCGACGCGCAAGCGCTCGATCAAGCTGTGCGGAACGCACCCGAGGAGGCCTACGAACAGGCTTTCATGGAAACGCAAGTCGCGCCGATCATGCCGCAATTGGCGCAGGTCGAGGAATAAGGCAAACACGCGCGGGGATTGGAGGGACCTGTGACCCCGCTTCGTTCCTGTCGATCTTTTTAAGTTCCGCGCCCTTATTCCTTCACTCGTGGAACATCAAAATAGGAAGCGCCAGCAACGAGGCCGACAGACCCGAGCGTGACGCCATTACCGGTCACAATCCCCGAATAACCGCAATAGACCGATGGCAGGAAGCGTCCATAGGGTCTCGGGCCCACTGCGTTTGCGCCGATAACGGTCGCACCTGTGTAGCGCGCGGCATCTGCTGCATAAGCGGTCGCATTGAACCCATCGGTACCGCAACTTTGCGTCGTTGGTCCCGCAACGCCCCAGACAACGAATATGGTCTCTACGCCAAGCGCTTTGACATGATCCAACGCGGCAGTGTCCCATGTATAGGCATCTGCGCAGACTAAGACGGCCGTTCGGCCGAGCATTGTGTCAATCACAGGGATTTTAGAAACAGGGCTCTGATAATAGCTACACCCCCCATTGGTCGGGTTCTTAAGCCCGTCCGGGCAGTCAGCCGGGTTAAACGCGTTTTTCAGGACTTGGTACTTGCGGCTATTGATGAGCAGGTCGCCCGATGCGCTGATGAGAACCGCACTGTCATATGCCTGATGAACCGACGGATCATTGCCGGGCGCGGCAGGGCCCTGTTCCGCCATGCCGAACACAATCGCCATGTTATAGGTCTCGGCATATGCCGCGAGCATTGTGGTCGCTGCGTTTGGAATTGGTTGTGGATCATAGAATACTTCAGGGTTCAGCCAACCAAACAGTGAGGCTTCGGGGAATACAATGATGCGCGCGCCGTTTTGGCTTGCTTGTCGGATATACGATGCGATAACGCTCCAGTTGCCGACATTATCAGCATCGAGCTGTACCAATGCGACTCTGATCGTTTCAGCTTCAACCTCAATATTCGCTTCAGTTGGCTTACTCGCTCGATATGTTGAACAGCTCGCGATCAGTAAGACTGAGAAAGCAGCGAATACCTTAAATAAAAATAGCATAAATTAATCGTCTCATAAATATAGATTATGATTTTTACTTTATGCCGTCAATTCTGTGCCGATCGCTTTGCGCGGAACGGTTTTGTCCGATTTCGTTCTTCCGTTCGGCGTGTTACGCGCGCGCCATGAAAGCCTTTTTCTCTGAGCATCAATTTGCGCACGCGCCCGCGCTCGAGCTTCAGAACGGGGCGCTCGTACCGCACGCGGAATCGCAAGCGCGCGTGGATGCGATCAATGCGGTGTTAAGCGACGTCTCTTCGCCGAGGGATTTCGGTCTCGATCCGATCCTGGCCGTGCATGATGCGGGCTATGTCAGGTTTTTGGAGCGCGCGCATCAGGATTGGGTTGCGGCGGGGCGTCCGGGCGATGCATTTCCTTATGTGTTTCCGGTTCGCGGACGTCGCCCGCTCAACTTGCAGCGGATCGATGCAGAGCTCGGCCAGTATGCCTACGATTGCGGAACACCTGTCGCGGCTGGAACCTGGGAAACGGTCTATTGGAGCGTGCAGAGTGCTCTGACCGCACTCGATTATGTGCTCGCAGGTTCGCCATATGCGTTCGCGTTTTGTCGTCCGCCCGGGCATCATGCTGGCCGCGATTACATGGGTGGGTACTCATATCTCAACACTGCCGCCATTTGTGCAGAGCGCGCTTTGAATAAGGGCGCAAGCCGTGTTGCCGTCCTTGATGTGGATTATCACCATGGCAACGGCACGCAGGATCTCTTCTATGAGCGCAGCGACGTTCTGACGATCTCGCTCCACGCCGATCCGGTCATGGATTACCCGTTCTATTGGGGGCATGCTGACGAGGTTGGACGAGGCGCCGGGGCCGGTTTCGCACTTAATTTTCCCATGCCGCGCGGAACCAAATGGCTTGCCTATCAAACTGTCCTAATGCGGGCCTGCGAACGGGTCCACCAGTTTGGGCCAGACCTCCTGATCGTACCATATGGCGCAGACACATATGTTGGCGATCCGATCAGCTATTTTGAGATAGAGACCAGCGATTACATCGCGATGGCGGCGATGATCGCGAGCCTCAATGTACCAACTCTGATCTGCATGGAAGGCGGGTATGCCATTGATGCACTCGGGGCGAATGTCGCGGCGTTCCTGGGAGGGTTTGAGTGATGGTCCAGCAGGGTGCGGTCGGCTATCGACCGAGGGGAAACCTCAAAACAGCTCGCTCATCCCCGCGCAGGCGGAGACCTTTTGCGGTACTACGGAAAGCAACGAGTGAGATCCCCGCCTGCGCGGGGATGAGCGGATTGACTTGTATTTTACTAAGTCCAATGCCGTTTGAGCGCCTCGGCCAGCACGTCTGCGCGCTCAATGATCGACCAATGGCCAGTATCGTCTTGCTTTAGGAGTTGAGCCCCCGTCGCCGCGCAAAATTTTTCGGCAATCCCGACCGGAACATAAGGATCGTCGACGCCCCAGAACACCAATCCCCGCGCGGGTAAGTGTTTCGTGTCAGACCACCACTCGGTGCCCGCCGTCTTCGCCGAGCGGTAAAGGCGTAAGATCGAGCGCTTCATATGGGGTGACCAATGGCTCGCCTCTTTGGATGCAAGATCAGCCGGAATACCTTGCGCGTGCAGGGCCTTGCACAATTGTTCTTTGCGCGTGATCGCAGTGATCAGCTCGCCGACAATCGGGGTTTGCCACATGCGTGCCATCGAATGCCATTTATAGTCAGGATGCGGCAGCGCGTTGGCCACGCACCAGGTGCGGACGAGGTCAGGCTTGAGGCTCGCTACGCGGACTGTGATGATGGCGCCCCAATCATGTCCCACGAGGTCGACAGGGCCATATTCGGCATATGCCTGTTCAATCTCAGATATATACCAATCGATATACGCTTCTTTGGTCGATGCGAATGAGCGCGGGGCAGGCTCCACAAATCCAGGCATTGCTGGCGCGCGATAGGTCTCCGGCGCCAAACCGAGTTCAGCGAGCAGTGGATCCCACATGCTCGGCGTATCGGGAACGCCGTGAAGAAAGAGTTTTACGCCCATAACCATGCCTCCCAGGGTTTTCGATAGGGCGCCTTTGCGCCCAACCGTCAAGCGCCATGGCAGCGATCTTCCCCTTCGTCATCCTTGTTTGGCGAACGAGGAGGCGGCATGATCGTCGAGTATTATGGAGGATTAACGCATGAAAACGGCCATTACCGAAATGTTTGGCATTGAGCACCCAATTATTCAGGGTGGCATGCACTATGTGGGCTTTGCAGAAATGGCGGCGGCCGTTTCGAATGCCGGTGGTCTCGGGATCATTACCGGCCTGACCCAGAAAACACCGGAAGACCTCGCCAATGAGATCGCGAAATGCCGCGATATGACGGATAAGCCGTTCGGCGTGAACATTACCTTCTTGCCGACGCTCAATCCGCCAGACTATCCGGCGATCGTCAAAGCGGTCATTGATGGCGGCGTCAAAGTGGTTGAGACGGCCGGGCGCAACCCTGCGCAAGTTCTGCCAGCACTGAAAGATGCCGGGATCAAAGTGATCCACAAATGCACGTCTGTGCGTCACTCATTGAAGGCCCAAGACATTGGTTGTGATGCAGTCTCTGTCGACGGGTTCGAGTGCGGCGGACACCCCGGCGAGGATGATATTCCGAATATGATCCTTCTGCCGCGGGCCGCCGATGAGCTTGAGATCCCATTTGTCTCGTCAGGAGGCATGGCCGATGGCCGATCTCTTGTTGCTTCGCTCGCCATGGGCGCTGAGGGCATGAATATGGGGACGCGCTTTATCGCGACGAAGGAAGCGCCTGTGCATGAAAACGTGAAACAGGCCATCGTCGCGGCGTCAGAGCTGGATACGCGCTTGGTTATGCGCCCCTTACGCAATACTGAGCGCGTGCTGAACAATGAAGCGGTCGAACGCTTGCTCGAAAAAGAAAAGGCGCTCGGGGCGGACCTCAAGTTTGAGGACATTATCGACGAAGTCGCTGGGGTCTATCCGCGCATCATGATGGATGGCGAGATGGATGCCGGGGCTTGGTCCTGCGGTATGGTCGCTGGCCTCATCTACGATATCCCGACCTGTAAAGAACTCATCGACCGGATCATGAGTGAGGCAGATCAGATCATCAATGAGCGCCTTGCCAGATTCATGAAAGGCACGGTTGACGCCTAGTCGAGCAAAACAACCCATTCGAAACGGCCTGCAGGGCGATCCCAGCGGGCCGTTTGTTGATTTCAGGAGGACAGCATGAGCGAGATTAAAGGGCGCGTGGCGTTTGTCACAGGCGGGGCAAGTGGACTGGGACTCGCTATGGCGCGGTCGTTCCTGGCGCGCGGTGCCCGCGTGATGTTGGCCGACCGGGACGAAGACGGCTTGGCCCGCGCTGTCGCTGATTTGTCCAAAAACAGCAATGAGATTGCGTCTGTGGTCTGCGATGTCGCCGATGTCGAACAGGTCAAAGCGGCAGCGCAGGCAACGATTGATCACTTTGGCAAAGTCCATATCGTCGCCAATAATGCCGGTGTCGGCAAAGGCGGTCAGCCGGGCGAAATTCCGCTCGAAGACTGGCGCTGGATTGTCGATATCAATCTCCTCGGCGTCGTTTATGGCGTGGAAGTGTTTACGCCGCTCATCCAATCGCATGGCGAAGGCGGTCATTTCATCAATACGGCCTCGATGGCGGGTCATGTCGCGCCGGGGGGGATGGGGCCATATAATGCAACGAAATATGCGGTGGTCGGGTATTCTGAAGGCTTAAAAGCGGAGCTGATGCCACATAAGATCGGCGTCAGTGTGCTCTGCCCAGGCTGGGTGAACACGAATATTCATACGACAGGCTTTGGCGCACCCTCAAGCGAGGTGACCGCTGAACAAGCAAAAGACGATCCGACATTCCAAATGATGAATGAAGTGATCCGGGGTGGGCTCGACCCGAACGCGGTCGCCGATTGGGTCTCTGAATGCGTTGAAGCGGATCGGCTCTATATCTTTACGCATAAGACGATGAAGATCGGCATCGACATGAAGTATGCGCAGATCCAGGCCGATTATGAGGCGATTATTGAAGATGGCAGGTTTGGTGACGCGTAGCGCGTTATTCAATCAGACTGAGCTCTTGATCGATGTGATCGTCGACGGCTGTTGATGTTTGGCAATCGCGCGCCGCATTTAGGGCACGTTTTTGCAACTCCGAGTCTCCCGAGTGTTGGGCGAGTTGTGCCCGCGCAAGGTGATACCCAGGAAACGACTGGGCGTTATTGAGCGAACCAGCCGTCGCAAGCGCATCGCGCGCACCGTTTTCATCTCCCAGCATCATCAAACTTACCGCCCAATTGACGAAGACAGCTAAAGACGGGGCTTGCTGGCTCAGGAGCCCATATAACCGCGATATGGAAGCCCAGTCAGTGGCCTCCCAGGTGACAGATTGCGCGTGGAGCGAGGCGATCCCGGCTTCGAGGTGATAGCGTGTCACCTCTTTATCGGCGCGCGCCGTTTCTAAGTGTTTGAGGGCGTTCGCAATCGCATTGCGGTCCCACGCCGCTCGGTCCTGCTTGTCGAGCGTGATCAGTTCGCCCGCTGCATTCGTTCGTGCGACGTGCCGTGAGGATTGAAACAGGAGCAGCGCATGCAGGGCGTGCAGACCTACGGCATTGACGTGTGTGGCGGCGATCAGTCCTTCTGACAAACGCAGTGCCTCTCGACAGACATCGTCGCCAATTAAGGCGTCGCCGCGTCTTGGCAGATAGCCCTGGGCAAACATCAAATAGATGATTTTCATCATTTGCGGCATGCGCTCTGCGAGGGCAAACCGGGTTGGGAACCGGGCGATGCTGCTCGGCTGTGATTTCAGCTGTCGTTTCGCCCGGGATAGGCGCTGCGATAAGGCATCTTCGCTGATGAAGAATAGCCCTGCTGTGTCAGCGGCTGTGAACCCACAGACAGTCTTGAGCGCCAAAAACAACTGATCTTGAGGGGTAAGCTTCGGGTCGCAGCACAGCACCATCAAATCGAGCTCAGGATCGCTCAGTGAGGGCGTAACGACGTCGTCGTCCGTGGTGACGAAGTCCCAGTCATCATCAACGCCGAGCTCTCGCGCCGATCGCCGGATCCGGTCAATCGCGGCATTGCCGGCAACGCGGCGCAGCCATGCGCGGGGATTGTCCGGAATGCCTTTATAAGGCCATACGGAGAGTGCTTTGAGAATCGCGTCTTGAGCGACATCTTCGGCAAGCTCCACCTTGGATGGCCCGAGTTTGGAGACGAGGCTGGCAATCAACCAGCCTCGCTCACGCCGAACCGTCTCGTCGAGCAGTTTATGAAGACGCTCTGTCGCGGACATTAGTCTGCAGAGGCGTCTGTCTGACGAATGATGATCGTCTCATTGTGCTTCATGTGCGGGTGGGACCGCGCAATCTCGACAGCTTCGTCATAATCCGCTGCGTTGATCACCATGTAGCCGCCCAGAATTTCCGCAACTTCGGCGAATGGGCCATCATGCACTTCGATCGAACCAGACCGGTTGGTGACGATTTTCCCGCCTTCATCGAGGAGCTTTTCACCGCCCTCGAACTTGCCTTTGGCGGTCATGTCTTCGACCCAACCGATATAATCCTTCATCAGGTCCATAAAGTCTGCTTCGCCAAGACTTTGGTAGCGATCCGGCGCGTGTGGCAGCATCAAAACGAATTTAGCCATGCGTGTCCTCCCTTCAGAGGTCTTGAAGATTAAGATCCTGCGCTATTGCAAGATCTGTCAACAAGACGAATGGGAGAGAGCGATCCTGACACACGGCCAAGAAAAAATTTACGACAAGGCAATCGCCTCTGTGATCGCGGCCGTAATGGCGGCTTTGTCCATAGACTTATCGATGGTCGAAATCACGGCACCGGTGTCAAGGCTGACCAGATAGAGCTTTCCGGTTTTGATCTTGTCCCCAAACTCAGCGCGCATGCTTGGCCCAACGCCGAGCGTCTCAGCATCAGCGAAAAAAGCGTCCGCATCGCGACCGGTGAAATCAAGCGTGGCGAACTCAACGCCTTTAAATGTATTGGCGGCTTCGACCGCTTTGACCTTAGGGTCCAGAGCCTGACAGCTGCTACACCAATCGGCATAGCTCATCACCGCCATGATTTTTGTCTCTTCAGATGGCGCTGTAACGGCCGTCTGCTCCGTTGCCGCATCCGTTTGGGCTTGGCCACAAGCTGCCATCAGGGCTGCTGATATTGCTGTCAAAACGATTCGCATGGGAGGTCTCCAGGTTTGCTGAGGGGACGTTAGCATGGGCGGTGGCCTTTGCGGCTCACAATAGCGTTATGAGGCGCGCGCTTCGTCTGCGCCGCGGCGCGCGAGCTCATCAGCTTTTTCATTCCCGGGATCGCCCGCATGCCCTTTTACCCACACCCAGCGCAGCGTGTGCCGCGCGCAAGCCGTATCCAGCGCTTGCCACAGATCTTTGTTTTTGACCGGTTTCTTAGCCGCGGTCTTCCAGCCATTTTTCTTCCAGCCATGGATCCACTTTGTCAGACCGTCTTTGACATAGGTGCTGTCCGTATGAAGGGTCACGCGGCTTGGTTTTTTGAGTGCATTGAGGGCCTCGATCGCGGCCATCAGCTCCATGCGGTTGTTGGTTGTGTCAGGCGCGCCGCCATAAAGCTCTTTGCGCCTGCCGCCAGCGACCAACAAGGCGCCCCAGCCACCCGGTCCCGGATTACCGCTACAGGCACCATCGGTCCAAATTTCGATTTCGGGTTTTGCCATGGCAAGCGAGGTGTCTGTATTTCGGGATCGCGTCAAGCGTCAGAAGACATCGACTTGAATGGTCCGAACTTGCTCGGCAGGGCGCACGATGGCGCGGAAAAGCGCGCCGCAAAACAGGCCTGCAACGGCGCCAATGAGTATTCCGGTCAACCCGCCGCCAACCGCCGTCATGATGCTGTTTGTCGACATCATAAATGAGAAGCCCGCCGTAGTGACGCCAACTAAAATCGCGCCCCAAATGGCCCCCCAGCGATAATAGGGCATCGGATGAAGTATGCCGCGATGTGGCAAACGCCCGAGGGAAAAACCAATGGCGATCCAGGCGGCAGGCACGGTGAAATAGGCAAAATACCAATTCATCGCAGCCATGAGCGTCGCGAACCCAGCGCCTTCAAAGAAGCCATCATCTGCGAAAATACCATCGACATTCCAGCCAATGACGCCGGATACTTGGTAGCTGACAAAGATCAATCCGACCCCGATCAACGAGACGAGCATACAGGCCGCAACGCCGCACAAGAAGCTGGCCAGCCCAATTCGTTTGATTTTGGCGTCCGCCGGCACACGATAGGAGCCATCGGTCATCGCCTCCGTTTGGGCCGTCATGACGGTTCCGTTCGGTCCAAAATCGACCATCAACCACTCCTGCACTGGCGAAGCTGCGCCTGACAAACCACCGAATAGATTTAAACCGGCGCGGGCAAGACGACAATGTGTTCGCATTATGGTTGGCGTCGGCGCGCTCGATGCGCTAGTCACGCCAGATGACCGCGCACCCAACAGCCGCCATTTGTCTCATCGGAGATGAACTTCTCTCTGGTCGGACCCGGGACATCAACACCCAGACGATCGCACAGTTTTTGCACCCATACGGTATACCGGTGCGGGAAGTACGGATCGTTCCCGATGAACAAGACCGAATCGTCGCCGCGATTAATGCGCTGCGGACCACCTATACGTATGTTTTTACCACCGGTGGTATTGGCCCAACCCATGATGACATTACCGCAGATGCCATCGCTGCTGCGTTTAACGTTGAGATCGGGGAACATGCAGAAGCGGCGGCGCTCCTCGCCGAGCGGTATGCGCAGATGGACACTGAGTTCACGCCAGCCCGTCGCCGCATGGCGCGGGTGCCCCATGGCGCGAGTTTGATCAACAATCCGGTCTCCGGCGCCCCCGGTTTTCAGACCGGCAATGTGTTTACGCTGGCCGGTGTTCCGAAAATCGTCGAAGGCATGTTGGGTGATATTGGCCATCGTTTGCAAACGGGCGTGATTGTCGAGAGTGTGACGGTGCGCGGCGCCGACCTTCGCGAGGGCGATCTCGCCGAAGCGCTGGCGCAATTGTCACAGGCGTATGACAATGTGAGCCTCGGCTCTTATCCATGGTTTCGAACCGTCAAGGACCACGGGGTTGCTTTGATCGCGCGCGGGACAGACCTGACCCAATTGCATGACGTAAAGCACGCCCTGGCAGAGCTGGTACGTGCGCAGGGCGTGGAGCCTGAAATCATGGACGGCGAGGGCTAAAGCGAGGGGAAATGCGAAACATACTCAGTGATGGTCGCACCATCATCTCAACCGGATTGGCGTTCCTGGTCATCGGATTTGCATTCGGTCTCTGGATCGGCCGGTTCGATCTCGAGATATTGGATACAATCAGCGATCCGGACCAAGTTCGTTCCGTCGTTGCGGCGATGACGCCGGCGCAAAAGTCCGCACATTTCTGGATGACGATTGTGCTCGACTACCCCTATCCCTTGGCCTATGGCGCCTTCTTCGCGGGCATTGCGCTTCGGTTTTACGGCCGCGCTGGCAAGTGGCTGGTCATCCTAGCCTTGATTGCGGCGTCGACGGACGTGATCGAAAACACGATCCAACTGTTGATTCTATCGGGCGATGATGCGCTGATCTGGCTGAAAGTGATTATGACGCAGATTAAGTTCGCGGCATTTCTCCCGGCTGCCCTGATTGCGCTGACGGGCTTAGGCTTGGGGGCGTACCGGCGGTTTTTTGGCTAAAATTCCGCTGACCAGGCTTGGCTTCCGCGAGGGAGGCGCGCGCACTGCAAAGACGGAAAACCAAAACCAGGAACGCAAATGTCTGAGAATATTGTCCTTGTCGAGCGTGACGGCCCTGTGGCCATCGTCACACTCAACCGCCCAGATGCGCTCAACGCGCTGAGCCGGGCCCTGCGCGCCGAACTCGTCGGAACCTTTTCAGACTTGGCTGACGATCCAGACATTCGCGTCGCGGTTCTGACCGGTGCAGGGCGGGCCTTTACGGCTGGGGTCGACCTGAAAGAAGCGGGCCAGACCGGCTTTGCCTTGGGCGCGGATGGCGGGGAGATTGATCTCGCCAAAGGGCTCGCACAATTCCCGTGGCCGATTATTGGCGCGATCAATGGATTTGCGATTACCGGCGGGTTTGAGCTGGCGCTGATGTGCGATGTCCTGCTTGCCTCAGAAGACGCTAAGTTCGCAGACACACATGCCCGCGTCGGAATCATGCCGGGTTGGGGCTTGAGTCAAAAACTGTCGCGAATGATTGGCATGAGCCGCGCCAAAGAGCTGTCCTTCTCTGGCAATTTCTTAGACGCAGAAACAGCGGAGCGCTGGGGCCTGGTCAATCGCGTCTATGCCAAGGACGCCCTGCTGCCAGCGGCAATTAAGCTTGCGCACGAAATGGCGAGTTGTGATCCGACACTATTAAAAAACTATAAGAAAGTCATTGATGACGGGTATGCAGCGACCTTCGCTGAAGGGCAAAAAATTGAAATTGCGCGTTCGGCGGAGCATGCGGCAAACGTTACGGCAGACAGTGTTGAAGCGGCTCGCAAGGCGGTTACGGATCGCGGCCGCAGCTTGAACGAATAACCAGATCGGGACGCTTTGAGCGCGAATGTGCCAGGTCTCGAAAGAGACACCGGGACAATCTATGTAAAGATGCACCTGTTGCAAATCCGCCGCGCCAGATTAAAAAAAGCCTTGGACTGCCGATCTTGTGCGTGTCTGCCTCGCGCTTGCCACGAAATCCGCGTAGGGACAGCATCTTACGGAATGGTCCGTAGATTCCTTTCGTCGTGGGACAATGGTGTTCGCACGGCAGACACAAGGGGAAGAGTATGAAAAAAACTCTCATGTGCGCCACCGCAGTGGCCGCGTTTGCTGGCTCCGGGTTTATCGCTCATGCTGACGAAGGTTGGTATGCGCGCGGCGATGTCGGTATCACCTTTGACGGCACGCTCGACCATGATGCGGAGACCAATGTTCCATTCTCGCTCGGCAGCACGTCCGAACCGGATTCAGTCGTGCTTGGTTCGCTTGGCCTCGGTTATGCGTTCGACACCGGGCTGCGTTTGGAATCAGCGCTGACCTATCGAGATGGCGATATTGACGTCACCGATACCAATAATGGCGGCATGGTCCCAATGTCGACGAACTCAGTTGTCTACAGCTTTGATGAAGACGGGTCGATCGAAGCCTGGGATTTGATGTTCAACGCACTTTATGACTTTAACCGTTCCGGCAATATCCAGCCCTATATCGGGGCCGGTATCGGTGCGGCGCGGTTGAATGCAAATGTTCGCAACATCGCCGCGACTGTAGGGAATGACTCCTTCGGCGCGAACGGTTTTAAAGATCAAGAGACCTCGCTGGCTTATCAGGCCCTTGCGGGTGTGGGTATTGGTCTGTCCGACAGCCTGAAGTTGGATCTTGGATACCGCTATTTCAACGTCCGGGATATGTCGGTGACCGGCACGGACCAAATAGGCGGGCCAGTCGATTACGATATTGACTATAATGATCACAGCGTAACGGTCGGGCTTCGATATCTGTTTGGGGCGACACCTCCGCCTCCACCCCCGCCGCCTCCGCCGCCACCGCCTCCGCCACCACCACCTCCGCCACCACCACCTCCGCCACCACCGCCTCCGCCGCCAACGATTGCTGAGGAAATCGAGGCTGCGCCATGTTCATCAGTGAACCAGGCCTTTGTGGTTTACTTCGAGTGGGACAGCTCAGACCTGACCAGTCAGGCCTCTGCCGTGATTGATCAGGCGATTGCCAATATCCGCGATCGTGAAGACTGTGCGACGGGCGGCGTGACCATTGTCGGTCATACCGATACGTCTGGTGCCTCGGCTTACAATTTGCGTCTATCAGCAAGTCGTGCCGCCGTTGTGTCCGACGCGCTTCAGAACCGTGGGATCGAAGCAGATGCGATCAACACGGCCGGACGCGGTGAAGACGAGTTGGCGAAAGCCACGAATGATGGTGTCCGTGAGCCGCTAAACCGGCGCTCTGAAGTGACCATCATCGTCGAATAAGTCGACTTTTCAGACCAAAAAAAAGGGCCCGGTCTTGCGATCGGGCCCTTTTTGTTTGAGGCGCATAACGCACCTAAACTAGGCCGTGTCGCCCCATGCCGCCAATGCGGCGCGAGCGATTGGAGCGCCCCATTCTTGGACAAAGTGCCCGCCCTCTTCAATGACCATCGGGGCGGGGCAGCCGCGAATATTTGCGCGCAGCGCCTCCATTTGTGCCGGCCCTAAAACGGGATCTTGTGCGCCCACAGCCATAAAGCTATGGCCTTGCCAGTGGTCACGCCACCAAACGACCGCACGTTTGGAGACATCAATTCCTTCCATGCCAGGGTCCGTCATCACAAGTTCGGGGAACCGGCGCACGCCAGCTTTGAAGCTTTGATCCGGGTAGGGGGCTGCATAGGCCGCCGCTTCTGCATCAGACAAAACGGGCGAGGCGCGTTTCATGAGACCGGCAACGTCCAGATCCGGCTGAGTGCGGTTAAACGCGCGCCATGCCTCAAAGCCTTCTCCGGGCGACTCGCCTATTGCAATGGTTGTATTCATCACCAGCAAGCGAACAAACCGGTCAGGCATATCGACCGGAATCGTCAGGCCGAGGATCCCGCCCCAGTCTTGGCAAACCAAAGTGATATTTTGCAAATCCAATGCTTCGATAAACGCCACCATCATTTCGCGGTGAAAGTGGTAAGTGTAGACCGCGTCATCTGTCGGTTTGTCAGACCGCCCAAATCCGAGCCAATCTGGACAAATGACACGTGCCCCCGTTCCGAGAAAGACGGGGATCATTTTCCGGTAAAGATACGACCAGGAGGGCTGTCCGTGCAGGCACAAAAAGACACGCTCAGCCTGTTTTGGGCCTTCATCCAAGTAATGCACGCGCAACCCTTCATAGCCCGGTAACGCGTCGGCATAGTTCGGCGCGAACGCAAAATCTGGAAGATTGGCGAACTGTTCATCTGGTGTGCGAACGCTGGCAATGGTCATCTCTTGAAGCCTCCCGGTTTGAATTGCGAGATCTTATCTGAAGGGCAATCGGTTCGGAAAGGAAATAATTTGCGTGACGCCTCAGTCATGATTCTGGATGCTGTGCACAAAAAAAGAGGGCCGCTTCGGTGAAAGCGGCCCGTTGAGGGGGAGTGAGGTAAATAAATCTCTTAGGATTTTGCGACGGCGTTACAACGCTCAAGGTCTTCGGCAGACAGTGATTCTTCGCCGTTTGAAAACTCGGCGAGTTTGCCGATCTCTTTGACGACTTTTTTGCAGGTGCTGACGCGGACGGTTCTGCGATCGAGCGTCGCTCTGCAGGTCGTGTCTTCGCAGCTCCAAAGGGCCTTAGCAGCGACGACTTTTTCAGATTTTGGCATCGGCGTTTCAAGCGTCGCGGTGAAGGCCGTGCCAGCAAAGGCCGTTCCGGCAAAGGCAAGCGCAAGTGCGGCGGAGGAAAGCGTACGGATCATGGGAGGAAACCTTTCATATAGGGTGGTCATAGACCGAGCGTCGATGTCTTCATCTAACGGACTTAGACATATAATCACTGAACGATTTGTCAATCGTTCAGAGCGTAGAAAATGTGCTGCACCTGCGAAATCTCCTGACACTTTCCGTCATCAGCCGCCTGTGTGCTCACATTATATTGACGCGACGAAGCGGATTGTCCGGTCGTCTGCGGGGTCTAGTCTGCGCTGAGACGGAAGAGGTTTATGATGGATTTTGATATTCCCCAGGAGATCGCCGATTACTTGATCGTGCTCGACGATTTTATCGACGCAGAGATCAAACCCCTAGAAGCGCAAGATGATAATATCCGGTTTTTCGACCATCGCCGGGAGTGGGCGCGGACCGATTTTGAAAATGGCGGACTGCCGCGCCCGGAATGGGAAGAGCTATTAAGAGAAGCCAAGCGCCGCGCCGACGCTGCCGGGCATTTTCGGTTTGCGCTACCGTCTGAATATGGTGGCCAGGACGGGTCGAATTTGGCCATGGCAATCATCCGAGAGCATCTCGCACGGAAAGGCCTCGGACTGCACAATGACCTTCAAAATGAGCACTCAATCGTCGCTAACTATCCGCAAATCCTGATGCTTCGAGATTTTGCACGGCCAGAGCAGAAACACCTCATTCAAGATGCGCTCGATGGCAAGTTCATCGCAACGTTTGGGCTGACGGAGCCGGAGCATGGCTCGGATGCGACGCATATGAATACGAGCGCGATCCGCGAAACCCGAGATGGCGTGGAGGGCTGGTTGATCAATGGCGAGAAAATGTGGACGACGGGCATGCATGTTGCCACCCACATTATGTGCTTTGCGCGGACCAGCGGCGACGATGGCGATGCCCGCGGCATCAGTTGCCTGCTTGTGCCAGCCGACGCCGCCGGGGTGAAAATCGAAGAATACCTCTGGACCTTCAATATGCCGACCGATCACCCCCGGGTTTCGCTGACCGATGTGTGGGTGCCAGAAAGTGCGCTATTCGGTCCCCCCGATGGCGGGTTGGCGCTGGCGCAGCACTTTGTGCATGAGAACAGAATTCGCCAAGCCGCCAGCTCGGTTGGGGCCGCGCTGTTCTGCATTGATGAGAGCGTCCAATACGCCCAAGATCGAAAACCTTTTGGCAAACCCTTAGCCGTTAACCAAGCGATTCAGTTTCCGCTGGTTGAGCTCGCGACAGAGGCTGAGATGCTGAGACTATTGATCTTCAAAACGGCTTGGGAAATGGACCAGATGACCAAACCAGAAGTCGCGGAGAGGCTGTCAGACAAAGTGTCGATGTGCAACTACCGCGCGAACCGCTTATGTTGCAACGCGGCCGACCGCGCCATGCAGGTGCATGGAGGGATCGGATATTCGCGCCACAAACCTTTCGAACATATCTATCGTCATCATCGCCGCTACCGCATTACCGAAGGCAGCGAAGAGATCCAGATGCGCAAAGTTGCCGGACATTTGTTCGGTTTTATGGGCAAGCGCAATCGTAAATAGTGCTTTCTCAATTTCCCTCGGACCGACTCTGATCCGTTAAATCGGAGCCGCTAGGCTGCACGCTCACGTATTAGGGGCGCAGTGTGATCCTCAAGAGAGGATCATGAGGGAGCCTCGGACGTGAGATCCTTTGTTCGACGCAATTGGGCGGCCGCAGAACGCGGTCATATAATAGTGTTTTTTAGCCTGGTTCTACTGCCGATGCTGGCGGCTGTCGGCATGGCGATTGATGTATCGCGCCAAGTGAGTGCCGATCGCCACTTGCAATACACAATCGATGCAGCCGCAATGGCCGGCGCGCGGGCTCTGGAAGATCAGAGCCTGTCCGATGTCGAGATCGCTGGTATCGCAAACGCGGTGTTCGAAGCTAATGTTAAAGATCTCGAGCGTTCTGCCGAATGTGCTGCGCCAACCGTGAGTGTTGACCGCGACAATACCTCTGTTTCAATTGAAGCCAATTGTTCCTTCGCGACGCTTTTTGGGGTTAAAATTCAGGGCGTTGAATCGCTTCGCGTTGGCAATAAGGCGACGGCGAAAGCAGATCTGAATCATCTCGAACTTGCGCTCGCGATCGATCTGTCGAGTTCAATGGAAGATCGGATTGATGAAGTCAGAACAGCCGCCAAGACCATGGCGTCCATGCTCCTTGAGGGGCAATCTGGCGATCGTGTCCGACTTGGATTTGTGGGGTATGGCGATGTCGTCAATGCTGGAAAATATGGCAACCTCGCCTTGGGGCGCACGGTTTTAGATGATCGCGATGCAAACGGTGTCGACCGAGTTTGCGTCACCCAGAGGTCTGGCTTGTCCGCCTTTACCGATGATGCGCCGCTGCCGGGTCGTTATGTCGGTGCGCCGGCCCCCTTTGTGCCATGCGTGGTCGAAGGGCTCCTCCCCCTCACGTCTGATTTGGCGACGTTTAACAACGCAATCGACGCGCTGGAGGCGACGGGTCTATCTACGGGTGGGCATCTCGGGGTGGCTTGGTCATGGTATCTGATATCGCCGAACTGGCGGCTCATCTGGCCAACCGAATCGGATCCGCGTGGCTATCATGAGGCGAATACGATTAAGTCGAGCGTCATTTTAACCGACGGACTGTTCAATGTTGTCTGGAACACTGATTTTGAATTGGATCAATCGCCGGAGATTGCGCGCAACTTGTGTGCGGAAATGCGCGATAGCGGAGTTCATATTTTCACGATTTCGTTTCAGGCACCGCCAGATGCCACGCCGCTTTTGCGGGACTGCGCAGGACAAAACGACCGGTTTTTCAGAGCCGAAACGGCGAGCGATCTCAATGCCGTTTTCAATGCGATTGCGTCAGAATTGATTGATTTGCGGCTTGGGTCATGAGCGCGCTTGAAAGCCAATCGCCTTTGGCCAATTGCAATCGTAAATCGAGAACACAAAATTCGCTAATTACGTGAGTCATACCGTTAAACCGGCGCCTCTAGTCTGATTATCCACGTACTAGGGGCACAGCGTGATCCTCAATAGGGGACACAAGAGGGAGCCGGTACGTGAAACACCCTTTCTTTCGGGGTTGGAGGAAAGATGAGTCCGCAAACGTCGCGGTGATGTTCGTGATAGTAGCGGTGCCGCTGCTCATGGCGGTTGGCGCGGCGATCGATTCATCGCGGATTGTCAGTGCGGAGCGGCACATGCAAGCGGCTCTCGATGCCGCAACACTGGCCGGCGCCCGCGCGATGGAAGACGACTTGATGACCGCGGGCGATATCAAGCCGATCGTCGAAGATGTCTTCTTCGCGAACCTGGAAACGAGCTTTTCGGATCTCGCGTGTGAAACGCCAGAGATCACGGTCGACAAAACCAATGACCAGGTCAGTGTGGATGCGAATTGCGCTTTTGATGCGGTGTTCGGAACCAGCCTGGCGCGAACAGGCAAACTTTCGGTTGGCGCGGGTGCGTCCGCAAAAACCGACCTAGCGGAGATTGAACTGATTATGGCGCTGGATTTATCACTTTCTATGATCGGTCCAAGAGAGGTGGCGCAAAGAGAAAGCGCCCATGCGCTCGTCGCGCATATGATGTCGGTAAAGTCCCGCAAGATTCGGATCGGCATTGCGCCTTTCGGATACTCTATAAACGCTGGCATCTATGGCGAGTGGGCTAAAGGGTTTTCGCCTCATATCGATCACACAAAGGCCGGAATGACCAAGTCTTGTGTCACTGAGCGCCGCGATGATCTCGAGTTTACTGACACGCTGCCAATGCCGGGGGCCTGGCTCAGAAACTTAACCGAGCGATGTCCTGACGTCGCGATCCTACCGCTGACAAACGTTTGGGCAGACCTAACATCGGCCATAAACGATATGTCAGCTCACCCCGATGCTCAAACAGCCGGTCATCTCGGCGTGGTTTGGTCGTGGTATATGCTATCCCCAAAATGGAATTCGGTCTGGTCGGAAGGGTCTGATGCTGGCGCATATGATGATGCTCGTGTCGAAAAAATCCTCGTATTGGTCACTGATGGAACCTTTCGGGTGGAATACGGGAAACTTTTCGGCCAACCGGGGCTACGTGCTGAATATGGCGCATATCACTGGCCGGGTCCAAATGCGGTGCAACTTTGCGAAGAGATGCACGACGAGGGCATCACAATTTACACAATCGGGCTCGACATTCCGCCACCGGGCTCGAGATCGAACGCGCGACAAAACTTAGTCGATTGCGCCAGCAGTGAGGATCACTTTTACGAGATTGAATCCGAGAGCGAGCTTCTCGGTGTTTTCGAAGAGATCGCAAGTTCGGTAACGGGGCCTATCATTATCGGATAGGGGGAAAGCGCCATCGAACACGTTTCGGGCCGCCGGATTCAACAACTGTAAATAGACAAAATTGAATTCGACGAAGCTTCATAAGGTCATCTTCAATGCGACAAGTTACGGCCATTCCTCACGTACTAAGGGCAAAACGGAACCCTCACTTGGGGGTGCGTATGGGAGCCGGTGCGTGAGATCTGTCAGCCTTGTCAGATGGCGGGAAAGTCAGCGGGTAAACGCTGTCATCTTTCTGGCGTTAACACTGTTGCCCGTGTTGATCGCGGTTGGTTTCGTTATCGATCGGGCGCGGCTCCTCGGCGCGGAGCAAGCGCCGTACCATGGCGTCGATACGGCAGTATTGGCGACCACCGCAGGTCAGCCGATCGGTCCGTTGGAATTGGTGTTCGTCATCGATGCCTCCGACTCGATGGGCGGTTGGAAAATGGAGGTCGTCCAATCGGCTTCGAAACGGCTCGTTGATCAACTCATTGCCGTGCGTGGCCCAGATCACGTCCGGGTCGGGTTAGTCCCATATGCGACCGCGCTGAACGCTGGCCAATATGTGGACCGCGTCCTCGGCCGTTCACTACAAACAGACCGCGATGAGGCTTGGACCGGCTCTGATTGCGTCATCGAACGCGATGGCGTCGCCGCCATGACGGATGATGCGCCTGCGCCAGGCGCGTTTTTACGCAGCCCTGCAGAGACCGACGGGGCGGTGGATTTGGGATGCCCGAGCCAACCCATCCTACCGCTGACGGAGGACCCGACGGCGTTTCATGCGGCGATGGACGCGCTCGTACCAGAATGGGGGACTGCAGGACATCTTGGCGTGTCCTGGGCTTGGTACATTCTCTCACCAAAATGGAAGTCGATTTGGCCGGCCATTGCGGCTCCCTCTGATGAGGAAGGTCCCGATGTTCAAAAAGTCGTCCTGTTTTTGACCGATGGCGCCTTCGCCGCAAGGTATTGGCACTCAGATCTAGAGCGGGGCCTACGACTTCCGACGCTGCGGGCTTTAGAAATTTGCCGGGCCATGCGCGAAAACGGGATTATGATCTTCAGTGTCGGACTCGATTTGGACAAAACACCCTGGGTGATCCAAGACCCCCGCGAGGTGATGGGCGCGTGCGCAGGTGATGACGACCAGTTCTTTCTCGCAGCGACCCGCGAAGAACTTCGATCGGTCTATGCCGCGATCGCAAACCGGCTTGTGCCAAATGCGCTTACCTATTCAGTCTTGGGCGATGCAGACGGGGGCTGAAACCCCGTCTTACGAAAATTAGAGACACCCGGAAAAAACACGCAAACACTGTGAGAACAGGATTTTATCGAAAACGTGATGGGCGCTCGGAAAGTTAGCAACTAAAAATTGTTTGGTTAACACTTCCCCTAAGCCGCCATTAAAATCCAAGTGAATGGCGTTAAGACAAAAACCGAATTCTCACAGGAGGTTATGTCGATCGCGCCACCATTTGTTGCCGATATATCGATATCTGCGCTGAATTTGGAAGGCCTCTATTAAGGTCAGCTCCCTAGCTCGAAACCACTCGACTAGGGGCGCAGAACCGGGTGAATCCGTGACATATTTTTATGCTTTTGAGCCCCTGAGAAATATCCGCGGTCAGGTCGCCGTCGTGACCGCTTTGGTGCTTTTACCCTTGCTGATCGCCTTGGGATTGGCAGTGGACAGCTCACGCCAAGTGAATACCAAAGACCGGTTGCAACGCGCCATCGATATCGCGGCTTTGACCGGCGCGCGCGCTTTGCAAACGGCCGGGAAAACCGATGTCGATATCGAAAATGAGATTACAGCTGCGTTTGCAGAGAACATGTCGAGTGCGCCGAGTGATTTGACCTGTGAAGACCCCGCTGTTTTCGTCGATCGGGCGAATGAAGAGGTTACAGTTGATGGCGTTTGTGCCGTGCCGACTCTGTTCGGGATCGGGGTTTCAGGCAAGGCCGAAATGAACGTCACCGCGAGCGCCACCGCCGAAGGAAAAGTCAACAATATTGATCTCGCCCTCGCGCTTGATTTATCGGGCTCGATGGCGGGCGCCAAACGGACGGCATTGATAGGTGCGGTTGAAGACTTGGCTGACGAGCTTATTACGAGGACGGCTGGCGACACGATCCGGATCGGCTTCGCGGGTTATTCAACCGGTGTAAACGCGGGTTCGTATGGCAATCTTGCGTTGGGACGACCGGAGAATGATGATCGCGATAGAGACGGGCGAAATAGGGTATGTGTCGCCGGACGCTTCGGCCCAGAGCGCATAACAGACGCGCCGCCGGATACATCAACGGGTCGATTCGATGCGCCTGACGTGAATACTTGCCCACTTAGACCGACCGTGCATGCGCTGAATATAAGTGTCGGGAACATCAAGGCACATCTCAACCGTTTAGACACGGGCGGTTATACGTCCGGCCATGTAGGCGTCGCGTGGGCTTGGTATCTCCTATCGCCGAAGTGGAAAAATATTTGGCCGGCAGCTTCAAGGCCGCTCGCCTATGGCGGCACGGATGTGATCAAAGCAGTCATTCTCATGTCTGATGGGAATTTCAATTACGTTACGAGCCCGCACTATAGGAGTTTTACGAGCAACAGACTCGCACAAGATTTATGCCAAGAAATGCGCCGGAAAGGGATCCTGATCTTCTCGGTCGCTTATGATTTAGACCCTGCTTATCAGGCTGTTTTGCAAAATTGCGCGGGTGATCCCAATCGGTTTTACGATGTTTCAGCGGGTGGAGATCTGTCGGCCGTCTACACGGAAATTGGTCGGCGTTTGAAAGCCACGGTATTGAAAGACTGACGAAAGCGAACGAAATTTCAATAGAATTTTACACGCTTCGTTCACCGGTCTTTCACCGGTCGTGATCTAGCGCTCGCGTCACGTACTAGGGGCGACGGTGCTATCCTCAATAAGGGGACGCACGGAGGAGCGAGTACGTTATGTCTGTTGAGGTGCGCCCTTCTACCGGGGAATCGCGCGACAACGTTGCCGTATCTATGGCACTGGCAACGGTGCCAATTCTATTAGCGATTGCCTTCGATGCTGCGCCAAATGCAGAAGCGCTGATGCGGGAATGCGCCAGCGGAGGGAGCTTCTATTTTGACGCTGCAAACACCGACGAACTGACCGCCGCTTATGCGCAGATTGCCAGCCGGTTCAACGGTGTAAAGATCGCGCGATAAGAGGGGTTGCAATCGGCGCAATTCGCCGCGCCCCACCTATGACCGTTCATTAACTCCGGCGTCTGAAATTTCATTGAAATTCCGCCATTTGTCTCAAGCGAACGTACACACTTTTCCGTTTGTTTGGCGGTTCACGTACTAGGGGCAAGGGTGTGTTCCGCTAAGCGCGGTCGCATAGAGGAGCGGGTACGTGAGACAGATCAACCTTCGAAGCGTCCTGCGCGATGCTCGCGCAAATGTTGCCGTTATGGCCGCGATTTCGATGATACCGATTCTTATCGCCGCCGGATCAGCAATCGATGTTGCGAGACAGATTACACTGAAGAATCACGCGCAGGCATTTGCAGATGCGGGTGCTATTGCTGCAGCTCGAAAGCTCGATGCGGGTCACTTTGACTTTTGGGGGATGCGCAACGCAGCATATTACACCATGACAGCGAACGCGCAGTTTGCCCATTCAGACCGAAACTGCCGGATGACATACTTCGGTGCAAGTCAAATCAGAATGACCGTAGATATTGAAGTGGAGTGCCGTCCCCCGACAATGTTTCGCGGTGCTTTTGGCGGAACAGACAGAATGAAAGTCGAGGTACACTCCACAGCGGCCGCGTTTGTGAGGAAGCTTGAAGTCGGCTTGGTCATGGATATCTCGAACTCAATGAGAGGAAGTCGCATAACTGCCCTAAAGGACGCGGCAAAGACGATGTTTGACCGTTTGATCACGGACCCGACGAGCGATAATGTACGCATTGCGCTTGTTCCGTATGCCTCTGGTGTCGATGTTGGCAACATCGGGAATGAGGCGCTCGGTCGACCGACTGACGATGACAGCGATGGCGATGGTGTTGACCGTCTATGTGTCGCAGAACGGGTTGGCGCTGAAGCTTACTCTGACAAACGGGCTTCATTAGGAAACCCCGATACATGGGTTAGTCCGGCGAGAAGCGGGGTTGCTTGTCCAAGATCAGGGCGCTTGATGCCTCTAACCGCGAACAAATCGGACTTAAAAGTCGCGGTAGATGCATATGACGGCGATGGATATACAGGCGGACATATTGGGATCGCCTGGGGTTGGTATGCTATTTCAGGGAAATGGCGGAACTTCTGGCCAACCCAATCTAAGCCACGCAACTATTTCGATGGTAACAATCTGAAAGTCCTAATCATTATGACTGATGGCGCGCTTAACCTGAAGTTGCCTGGCCAGCCAAGCGCTAAGGAACAGGCAAAGGCGCTTTGTGACGAAATCAACAAAAGTGGCATTCTCGTGTTTACTATAGCGTTTAGAGCGCCAACGAGTTCGGAAGAATTAATGAAGGAATGCGCGACCTCAATTGACCGTTACTACGATGCGAACGACGAAGCAGCGCTGAGGGCCGCATATGCTGATATTGCGAGCAAATTCGATGGAGTGGGGATCGTGCGATAACACATCAAACCTGCTCGATGTAAAGATCCCACCACCCACCGTCGCAAGCGAATTGGCATGTCGCTTGCTCTCCTGACACGCGAATTCGGCAATTGTGCCGGATTGAAGCGATGGGGACGGTGTCATGCGTGCGCGTGTTCGAAGTCTATGGGTTCAAAATACCAGCGGCAATGTGGCGATTTTCTTCGCCTTGGCCTTGGTGCCACTTTTGCTAGTTGTCGCGCTTTCGATTGACAGTTCACGCCAGCTTACCGCCGGGCGGCATTTGCAGTCTGCAATTGATGCCGCCTCCTTGGCCGGCGCACGCGCAATGGAAGATGCGTCCAAAACGGACGCAGAGATCGAAGCGATTGCGAAATCGTCTTTTCTCGCCAATCTCGACACGACGCATGATGATGTAAATTGCGCCGACGCGACCGTCATGGTGAACCGCGGCGCCGGAACCGTTCAGGTCACATCCGATTGTACCATTCCGACCATGTTCGGGGAGAGCTTAACCCCCGACACAATGGAAGTGGCGAATGGCGCCATCGCCAAAGCCAATGTGACCAAGCTCGACTTGGCGCTCATGCTGGATGTCTCAGGCTCAATGGCGGGCCAGAAGCTGACCGATCTCAAGTCTGCGGCAAAAACCGCTGCTCAAACCTTGATTACGCCAGCAACAGGTGACCGCGTGCGCGTCTCCTTTGTGAGCTATTCGACCTCCGTCAATGCAGGCGCATATGGCAATGCCGCGCTCGGACGCCCAGCAAATGATGACTCCGATGGCGACGGCTTGGACAAAGTCTGTGTCTCTGAACGGACCGGTGCGGCGGCATGGAACGATGATGAGCCGGAGCTTGGCAAATGGGTTGGCGACGATGCCACAAGCTGCCCGGACTCGAGCCTGCTGCCTTTGACGAGCAATCTGTCGACCTTTGAGACCGAAATCGACAAACTGGTCGCCGACGGGTGGACCGCAGGCCATCTTGGGGTTGCCTGGTCTTGGTATCTTATTTCACCAGAATGGAAGGATATTTGGCCACAAGCGTCTGAGCCAGTGTCCTATTCAGATCCGCAGAGCGTAAAGGCGGTCATCCTGATGACCGATGGCCAGTTCAACCGCGTCTATGATACCAGTATGGGCAATAGCAGCGAGCAAGCCAAGAAGATGTGCGATGAAATGCGCGACGGCAGCGTCATCGTCTATGCAGTCGCTTTCCAAGCGCCGAGCACTGCGAAAGCAACACTGCAAGACTGCGCCGGCGATGCAAGCCGCTTCTTCGATGCGGATAATGGGCAAGAATTGCTCGATGCTTACGCAGCGATTGCCAGCCAATTGTCCGCGCTGACCCTGGTGAGTTAAGTCGCACCTCAGAAACCGCAATCAGGCTTGTCGACCCCGCGGATTCGCACTAGCTTTCTATCAACTTCTTGTTCCGGGAGAGAATCGACTTCCCGATCGCCGAAGGCGCAACCGCCCCGGAAACGCTCAGGCAAAAGGACCGGAACAAGGTCAACACGCTGGAAAGAGGCGCACGGTATCCGTGGCGGCCTCGCCGAAGGAGCAAGCCCTATCTCATTCTAGGGCGGAATCTCTCAGGCGCCGAGACAGCGGGGGCAGCACAGGGCCGCTTCTGGCGCGCGCTGTCTTGCCTTGAAAGGGGCCAAATTTGGCCGACCAAGCGACAGACACTCTGAAGCGCACGCCGCTCTATGAGATGCATTTGGCCCATGGCGGGAAAATGGTTCCGTTTGCGGGCTACGAGATGCCCGTACAATTCGAAGGCGTGAAGCCGGAGCACCTTTGGACTCGCAAACATGCCGGGCTTTTCGATGTCTCACATATGGGCCCCAGTTTCTTATTCCTGAAAGAGGGGCTCGGCGCGCCGGACGGACATGCGAAAATTGCAGCCGCGATTGAGCGCTTGGTGCCAAGCAATATCGCCGGTTTGAAACCGGGGCAGGGGCGTCTTTCGGTTTTGTTGAACGAAAACGGCGGCATCCTGGACGATTTGATCATCACGCGTATGCCCGGCGAGGGTTTGGAGGGCATGCTCTACATCGTCGTCAATGGCGCGGTGAAAGATCAAGACTGGGCTTTGATGGAAGAGACGTTGAGCGATGCAGCGATGCTGCAGCGCGCGGATGACCGTATCCTCATGGCGCTTCAAGGACCTGATGCGGAGGCGGTTTTAGCGTCCCATTTCCCCGATGCCGCACATCTAAAATTCATGCGCTGCGCCTATCTCCAGATCGGTGCAGAAAAGGTCATGCTGTCCCGCTCCGGGTATACGGGGGAAGACGGATTTGAATTGCTGCTGCCCAACAATGCTTACGGCTTGGGGATTGTTGAGGCGCTTCTTTCGGATGATCGTGTAAAACCGATGGGCTTAGGCGCCCGAGATAGTCTACGGCTCGAAGCGGGCCTCTGTCTTTACGGGCACGATATGGACGCGAGCCGGGATCCCGTTGAGGCGGATCTCGCTTGGGTGATCCAGAAATCGCGCCGTGAACGGGCTGATTTTCCCGGCGCGGAGCGGATTTTGAGAGCGCTTGACACGGGCGCTGCTGAAAAACGGGTCGGGATCCAACCGCTCGAACGGGCACCCGCGCGCGAGGGGACCGAAATCCAGGTGAATGGGGCGCCTGTCGGTATCGTGACCTCGGGCGGTTTCGGGCCGAGCGTCGATCGACCGATTGCAATGGGATATGTGCGGAGCGATCTGACCGCACCGGGCACCAAGATCGATCTCATGGTCCGGGGCAAAGCGCGCCCTGCAGAGGTCTGCGCGCTGCCATTTATTGAACCAAATTATAAACGCTAATGGGGTGAGTGAGATGAGCACTTATTTTACCGAGGATCACGAATGGATCACTGTCAACGGCGATATGGGCACGGTCGGCATTACCAAATACGCCGCCGAGCAACTCGGGGATGTCGTTTTCGTTGAGGTTCCGGACGCCGGCGCAAATTTTGGGAAGGGCGACGATATGGCGGTTGTGGAAAGCGTCAAAGCGGCGTCGGATGTCTATGCGCCCGTGGCCGGCGAAGTGGTTGAAGGCAATGGCGACCTCGCTGATGCGCCCGAAACCGTGAATGAAGACCCGGAAGGCAAAGGTTGGTTCTGTAAAATCAAACTCTCCGATGCGGATGAGCTTGAAGGCCTGATGGATGCCGACGCCTATAAATCCTATTGCGAGGGGCTGTGATCTCAATGCATCCCGCCAAACGCTTTCAAACAGATACGCAAGCCGCCCGCAACATTATCGCGCAAAGCCCACTCGCCACGATCGCCGCGAATGGTCGCGATGGGCCTTTGGTTCTCATGGCGCCAACGGTTTGGGACCGAGACCAAACAAAGCTGATCGGTCATGTCGCTCGCGGCAATTCATTTTGGCGAGAGCTCTGCGGACTTTCGCCGATGGTGAGCGCAATTTTCCGACGCGATGATGCCTATGTGTCCGCCTCGGCGTATCCGTCCAAAGCCGAGCACGGGAAAGTGGTTCCGACTTGGAATTATATCGCTGCCGAGGCGCGAGGGCGACTGACCTTCAAAAATGATCCGGTCGATATCCGCGCCAGTGTCGCGGCGCTCTCAGACCATATGGAAGCCGAGCGCGATATGCCCTGGGCGATAACTGACGCCCCGGACGACTATATTGAGCGGCTCACGAAGGCGATCGTCGCGTTTGAAATCGATGTCTGTCTGCTGAAAGGCGTCCGGAAACTAAGCCAAGACAAAAGCCAAAAAGATCGCGCCGGCGTGGTGTCGGACTTGATCCATCACAATGCCCGAGCCGAACGCCTGGCCCGCGAAATGAACCTGGAGACGAAAGCATGAGATATCTTCCCCTGACGCCAGAGGATCGCGTGGCGATGCTCAATACGATCGGCGCTGCATCGGTCGACGCGTTTTATCAAGATGTTCCAGAAAGCGCCCGCTTGGATGGAAAAATCCACGGCCTACCAGATCATCAAAGTGAACTGGCCGTCGAACGACATATGGCGCAACTGGCAGCGAAAAATACCACGGCCAGTGATGGACCGTTCTTTGTCGGCGCTGGTGCTTACAAGCATCATGTGCCGGCGACGGTCGATATGGTGATCCAGCGATCAGAATTCCTCACCACATACACGCCCTATCAGCCTGAAATCGCACAAGGCACGCTCCAGACCTTGTTTGAGTTCCAGACCCAAGTGGCCGCCATGACAGCGATGGATGTCGCCAATGCCAGCATGTATGACGGTTCTACAGCCTGCGCTGAAGCCGCTGTGATGGCGTGCAGAGCAACGCGCCGTAAGAAGGTCATTTTGTCAGGCGGATTGCACCCACATTATGCGGCCGCGACGCGATTGCTCTGCGAGGCGCAGGGGATCGAGGTGATCCAGCTGACACCCGCGATCGATGGCGAGCTTGAATTGGCCAACCATGTCGACGATGCGACCGCTTGTGTGATCGGTCAGTCGCCAAACGTC
>JBCCXW010000030.1:0-28639 GCA_039191105.1 Pseudomonadota bacterium | reverse complement strand
CGCCTATCAGGATATATGATCGAGCCGGCGCTCGTCGCTGGGTTTACCTCGGTCGGTATGGATGTGTTGCTTTTTGGCCCGCTTCCGACCCCAGGTGTTGCAATGATGACACGGTCTTTACGCGCGGATCTTGGGGTAATGATCTCAGCGAGCCACAATCCTTTCCAAGACAATGGCATCAAACTATTCGGCCCGAATGGGTATAAACTCTCAGATGAGATTGAGCTTGAAATCGAAAGTCGGATGGACCGTGCGCTGGATGACAAGCTCGCCGCACCAGGCGATCTTGGCCGCGCCAAGCGGATCGATGATGCGCAGGCGCGTTATATCGAAATCGTCAAAGCGAGTTTTCCGCGCCGGATGAATCTCAAAGGGCTTCGCGTGTGCATCGATTGCGCCAATGGCGCGGCCTACCGGGTCGCTCCCAAAGCGCTTTATGAACTTGGCGCAGAAGTGTTTCCGATGGGAGTCGAGCCGGATGGGTTCAATATCAACTCTGAAGTTGGGTCCACCGATACGCGCGCGCTGAAAGAAACCGTGCAGACGTATCGTGCGGATATCGGGATCGCGCTCGATGGCGATGCGGATCGATGCATCATCATCGATGAAAAGGGGGACGAGGTCGATGGTGATCAGCTGATCGGCCTGATCGCGGCGCATTGGAAACAGCGAGGCCAATTGTCCCAACCTGGTGTGGTCACCACGGTGATGTCCAATCTCGGGCTCGAAACCTATCTCAATTCGCTCGGCATGGCGCTCGAGCGCACAAAAGTTGGAGACCGCTACGTTGTTGAGCGGATGCTCGAGGGCAAATTCAATCTCGGCGGCGAACAGTCGGGACACATCGTGATGTCGGATTTCTCGACCACGGGCGATGGTTTGATGGCGGCTCTGCAAATTCTGGCGGTCATGGTGGAAACGGAGAAACCGCTTTCCGAGATCGCTCACGTTTTCGACCCAGTGCCGCAAAAACTGGTCAATATCCGTTACGAAACCGGCGCGCCCTTGGAAGCCGACAGCGTCCAGGCGGCCATTGCTGAGGCGGAAAAAGCGCTTGGTAAAAAAGGGCGCTTGGTCATCCGTAAGTCTGGGACCGAACCGCTCATTCGGGTTATGGCGGAAGCAACCGATGCCAATCTGATGGACGCAGCCGTTGAGTCCGTCGCCGAAGCCGTGCGCGCCGCGTGTTAGTCGGCGTCTGAGACAAAGCCTTCAATTGCCGCCAGCGCAGAGACATCCGCAATCCGTTGGGCGTTTTCCGCGTTCACCCCGCCCAGCGCATAGAGCGGTATAGGAGATGATCTGGCGAGCTGGCGATAGCACACAGCGCCCATCGGCGCTCCCGCGCTCGAACTGTTTGAGACGAACACGGTAGAGAACAGGACGGCGTTGACTTTGAAACAGTCATTCTGGCGAACCGCCCGCCGAGAATGTGCGCTCGCGGTCTGTAGCTTAAACCGTTTGCGCCATTTGCGCGCTCTATGCGCATGCGCTTCCGGCCAGTGAACACCATCGGCACCGACACGCATCGCCAAAACAGGATCAGCGGCAATCAAAAACACGCACCGTTTTTGTCGGCAGAGATGGAACAATTGCGCCGCCAACTGGACGCGATCATCGCGCCCGAAATGGCGATAGATGACGCCGGATCCTGGCGGCAATTGCTGCGCGACCGCGATTGGATCTGGCAGCCGTTCGGGGTCGGTGAGAAGCAAAAGGCGCGGCAAGCCCGTCGGAAAGTGCCGGGCAATCTGCCGCGATGCGACACGCCACTTGCGGGCTGTCTTAGCTTGGTGTTTCAACCTCATCATGGACCCAAATACATATAAGCATAGCATTCGCGAAGCGCGTCAGACCATCTTGTCCGAAATTGGCGCAGCGGTGACGCTCATTGCCGCCTCTAAACGGCAATCGGATGAGCGAATCGAGGCAGCTTTGGCCGCTGGACAGCGCGTGTTCGGAGAAAACCGCGTGCAAGAGGCAGAGGCGCGTTGGCGTGACCGCTTGGCGGATTATCCAGATTTAGAGCTGCGTTTGATCGGCCCCCTTCAAACCAATAAAGCCGAGGAGGCGGTCAGGCTTTTCCATGTGATCGAAACGCTCGACCGGGAGAAGCTACTCTCGGCCTTGATCAAAGCGCTTCGAAAAACCGGTGCGGCGCCGCCTGATCTTCTCATTCAAGTCAACACAGGCGAAGAACCGCAGAAGGCAGGTATAAGTGTCGACGGCCTCAGCAGCCTCCTTCGCCGCGCCCGCGACAGCTATCCTGGGCGGATCATCGGCCTGATGTGTATCCCGCCCGCGGCAGACCCTGCCGGCCCTCATTTCGCTTTGCTGAAAGCGTTGGCGGATGAGCACGGTCTTGGCAATGTGAGCATGGGGATGAGCGGTGATTATGCGCTCGCCGCCAGGCTCGGTGCGACGCATGTGCGTGTCGGTACGGCGCTGTTTGGCGCACGCGATCCTTAGGGCGCGTACTTGGCGATCAAGGCGTCGAGATGAAACGTCGCCGCGGTGAGGATCAAGTCGCGCCAGGCGGTCATGGGGATCAGTTCAGTCGCTTCATGATCTTGGAGGCTGACATAACCGTGCGTCAATGCCCAAAGCTGCAAGGCCGCTTCACGGCGTTGGCGATTAGAAACATGGCCGGGGAACACCCTCGAGACAAGCGCCGTGAGGTGATCGAACGCCTTGGCGCCAACCGCGATGGCCCCCGATGAAGGTACGTAACCGACGTCTCCACGGCCAAAAATGAGTTGATAATGGCCACGATGTGTGGCCGCGAGGTCGATATAATTGGCGAGGCCTTTCAAGACGGCGTCGCGCGGTGACAGGTCTGGATCGGTGATCGAAATCGCCTGCATCACAAGCTCAAACCCTTCGATGTACAGCGCGTCGAGAATACCTTGTTTGCCTTGGAAATGATTGTAGATGCCAATTGTCGATAGCCCTGCGCGGTTCGAAATGGCTCGAACGCTCAATCCGCTTGCGCCGGACTGGGCGAACAATTCTGAAGCGGCTGTTAGGATTTTGGACTTACTTTCACTCATACCGGTTTGGTGCTTGACTTTCAATAACAGCGTTATTAACACGCCATAACACTGTTATCAAGCTGTTCAGTCAACGGAGATGCGAAACATGGCCCTGGACAAGATCGAAGTAGATTATGTGGTGATCGGTGCAGGTGCGATGGGCATGGCATTCGCGGACATCATCCTCACCGAAAGTGATAAAACCGTTCTCATCGTTGATATGCACCAAAAGCCAGGTGGGCATTGGAACGATGCCTATCCGTTTGTCACCCTGCACCAGCCATCTGCCTATTATGGCGTCAGCTCGAAAGAGCTTTCTAAGGGCGTGATCGATTCCATCGGCTTAAACAAAGGCTTGCAGGACTTGGCGTCAGGACCCGAAATCATGGCCTATTTCGACGAGGTCATGCGGTATCAATTTCTGCCGACCGGTCGCGTCACCTATCTGCCCATGTGCAAATATGAGGACGGCGGTAAAGTCACCGCGCTCACGTCCGACAAAACCTACCAGGTCACTGCGCGCGAGAAGATCGTAGATGCGACTTGGCTTCGTACGACCGTTCCGTCGACGCACACGCCCAATTTCGAGATTGCGGATGGCGTCAACATGATCCCGCTCAATGATCTGCCAAAAGTCACTGAACAACCGTCACGCTATGTCATTATTGGCGGTGGTAAGACGGGCATAGATGCGGTGATCTGGCTGCTCGAAAATCATGTCGATCCCGAGCAAATTCACTGGGTGCGCCCACGCGATGCCTGGTTGATGCGCCGCGAGAATACGCAGCCGGCTGGTCAATACTTCGAAGCGACGATGGGTGCTCAAGCGGCGCAGATGGAGGCGATCGCGCAATCGGACTCCGTATCAGATCTCTTTGACCGCCTCGAAGCGGCGGGTGTGTTCACGCGGATCGATCCGGCGTTTCGTCCGACCATGTTTCATGGCGCAACGATTTCAGACCCGGAGCTCGCTGAGCTGAAGAAAGTCAAAAACGTTATTCGCATGGGCCGCATTCAGCGCATCGAACCGGAACAGATCATCTTTGACGAGGGCCCTTTGGAGAGCGATCCCAATACGCTCTTCGTCGATTGCTCGGCCTGCGCCGTTGGGAATTCTGAAGTCGTTCCCGTCTTTGCCGGAGAGACCATTCGTTTGCAGACGGTTCGCACTGTGCAGCCCGTCTTCAGCGCGGCCTTTATCGCGCATATCGAACTGACCCGAGACACCGAAGAGGAAAAGAACCGCTTATGCCAAGTGGTTCCGCTGCCCAATCACGATACCGATTGGATCGGGATGCAATCGGCTTTCATGATGAACCAATACACATGGTCGCAAGAAAAAGATCTCCGCGAATGGCTGTTGAACAATCGTCTGGACGGTTATTCGCAGCTTGCCGCGAGCGTTGGCGAAGGCGAAGAGGGTAAAATCGCGATTTTGAAACGGGTGCGCGAGAACGCCGTTCCCTCCGTCATGAAGCTGCAGGAATATGCGGCCGAGCTGGCTTCGTAAGCCTGGTTGTCGCCGGACGCCCTCTGCTCAGTTAGGGCGCATCTGGTTCGCTGCGATCGACGACATAATAGCCGCGGCGCGGGTTGAAACCGAGCATCTCTGGGTTTGGATGCTCTGCCGCATCAACGGCGTCATGATAGGTGTCAAAGGGCCCATGCTCGCTGGTCTGGGTCACAAGGTAAAAGCTCCCGGTTTCCGGGCGCGGCGGCGAAAGTTCAGTCAGCTGAAACACGTGCAGCCTCCTTACAACGCCCTCCCCAAATTAACGCTTGATTGATTCTTGTGGCTGGAATGTGGCGCGACGCGCGGACCTTCAGCGGCTTTAGTAGCGGATCTCAATCGCGCTGGCGTCCGAGACGCGCTCTAAAACTCTAAGCATATGTTCTTTGGCAATCGCGACACAGCCCCGCGTGGTGCGATAATCATCATGCGCCAAATGAAAAAAGATCGCACTGCCACGATCTGCGAGGATCGGTCCGTCATTGTAAGCAAGCTCAACCACCAAATCGTAAGCGTGATCGTCTCTCCAGAGACGTTCATGGCTCGCCGCAAAGGGCAAACGCACCGGGCGATTGTAAAGCGGATGATCGGGCGCATCGCACCATCCGTCTTGTTCGGCAAGCGGCACGATGGGGAGTGCGGTCTGGGGGCGCTGCAATCGGTCAGGACGATAAAACACCCGTTTCATGCGCCAGGTTCCAAGCGGACTTGCGCCATCTCCCTCGCGTTTCTGCAGGGCACCAACAATCCCGCCTCGCCCCAGGGCGCACTGGCAGGTGATCCCGTCGCCGAAAAACTTACCTTTCGCGGTTGCGGTGTAGACGCCATCAGTCACGAACCGCTCTCCTTTTTGTGACATCCGCTGAAGAAGCGTGTAATGAACTCTTTGACTTCATTCACTATCTGCTGGCCACAAGACAAGGGAGAAAGTCATGGCAGTGACAAAAACCATCTTGCTGGTGGACGATGATGACGGGCTGCGCGAGGCCCTGGCAGAGCAATTTGACTTGTATGAAGGGTTCAGCGTTCTTCAGGCAGAGAATGCGACCAATGGGGTCAAAATGGCTGAAAGCGAGCGGACCGATCTCATTTTGCTTGATGTTGATATGCCAGACATGGATGGCCGCGAAGCCTGCAAAGTTATGCGCAGTCGCGGGATCCGCGCGCCGATCATTATGCTCACAGCTCAAGACAGCGATGCCGACACGATTTTGGGACTGGATAGCGGCGCCAATGATTACGTCACGAAGCCTTTCAAGTTTTCGGTGCTTTTGGCACGTGTCAGGGCGCACTTGCGCAGTTTTGAACAAAGCGAAGACGCGACATTTGATGTCGGCCCTTATGAGTTTCGCCCCAGCTTAAAGCTTCTCGTGCGTGAAGATGATCGTAAAATCCGGTTGACGGAGAAAGAGACCAACATTTTGAAATACCTTTATCGGGCAGGGGGGAAGCCTGTGGCCCGAGAAGAATTATTGTCTGAGGTTTGGGGCTATAATGCTGCGGTGACAACGCATACGCTTGAAACGCACATCTATCGCCTGCGCCAGAAAATCGAGCCGGACCCAGGCAATGCGCGGCTCCTTTTGACCGAAGCGGGCGGTTATCGCCTGTCGTCATAAGCGGGCAAGGACCCTTCGCGTGTGGCCTTCGAGCGCATCACGTGAACGCGCGATCCAACCTGCCACAGTGATCGCATCGCGGTTTGTGGCTAGGTATTTTGCCATGAACTTAACCGACGGCGTTCTGCGCAGGCCAAATTGCCGCGATTCAAGTGCGCGTCAGGCGCGGCTTTGTGGGGTGCGGGGATGAAGGCAATCATCTCTGGCGCTGGGATTGGCGGTCTGACGGCAGCCCTTTGCTTCCAACACCAAGGCTGGGCGGTGGAGGTTTTCGAAAAGTCGTCGGCGATGGGCGAGATCGGGGCTGGAATCCAGCTCAGTCCGAACGCAATGAAAGTGTTCGAAGCGCTCGGTTTGGATCAAGCCCTGATTGCGGCGGGCTTTCTGCCAGAAGGCATCGAAATTCGCATGGGCGAGAGCGGCATGCGGCTGATCCGGATGCCCCTCGGGGACGCCGCCATCAAGAGATGGGGCGCGCCTTACCTTCATATTCATCGCGCCGATCTGATCTCGGTCTTGCAAACCGCCCTCGCAGTGCGCGCACCGGGCGCTGTGCGCCTTGGCGTTGAGATTGACGGCTATGCGCAAGACGCCGAGCAGGTCACAGCGCAGCTTGCGGGCGGAGGGACCGTGACCGGCAATGTTCTGGTCGGTGCGGATGGCATACATTCAGCTCTGCGCGCGCAAATGCTCGGGCCTGATACGCCTCGGTTTACCGGCAATGTGGCCTGGCGGTCGGTTGTCGCCGTCGACCGGCTGGGCAATCATTCGCCGGACCCCGTCGTCTGCGCTTGGATGGGGCGGGGCAAACATGCAGTCACGTATCGGTTACGCGGCGGGCACCTGGCCAACCTCGTTGCCGTGGTCGAGCGCGACGACTGGACGAATGAGAGCTGGACCGAGAAGGGATCGCGCGACGAGGCGATCGGCGATTTTTCGGGGTGGCATCCGACGATTGGGCGGATGCTGGAAGAGAGCGATGACCTGTTCCGCTGGGCCTTGTTTGACCGTTCACCGCTGGCGCGTTGGGTCGATGGACATGTGGCTCTGTTGGGGGATGCCGCACACCCGATGTTGCCCTTTATGGCGCAAGGCGCTGCCATGGCCATCGAAGATGCCTGGGTGATCGCAAAGCAGGTCAGCCAATCGCCATCTATCACCGATGGATTGCAGGCATATCAGTCGGTTCGTTACGGTCGCGCGTCACACATCCAGGCCGCGTCTCGGAGAAATGCCAAGACCTTCCATCAGCGCACATTGCCTGGTCGTCTGGTGTCGTATGGGCCGATTTGGTTGGCCGGTCGCATCGCGCCATCGATCGGATTGACCCGCCAAGACTCGGTATATCAGTATGACGTGGTTGCAGAAACGCGTTGATCGCCATAGGCAATGAGTCCTGGAGAGGGCAGGTGCACACGCAGTTTACGCAAAAATTTCGCATCAACCAACCGATTGTCCAAGGCGGTATGGGCGGTGTCGCTGGGCCAAAGCTCGTCGCGGCGGTCGCAAATGCCGGCGGCCTCGGCATATTGCCGATATGGCCGCAATCGCCAGATGCCGCGCGCGCATCGATTGAGCAGACCCAAGCGCTCACGGACCGACCGTTCGCCGTCAATCTTAGAGCCGACCTGCAGCAGATCGTGCTGATCGAAACCGCGCTCGCAGCAGGTGTAAAGCTGTTCAATTTATTTTGGGGTGATCCAGCGTCGTCGATGCCGACCATCGCGGCGGGTGAGGGGCGCCTGATTGCAACCGTTGGCGACCTCGCCGCGGCGCGCCATGCCGTCACGGTTGGGGCCGCGGCGCTGATCGCGCAAGGGGTCGAAGCGGGCGGACACGTGCTCGGCGAAACACCACGCCGTGCGCTTCTTGACCAGCTGACAAAAGCCGCTCTGGGGGTGCCCATCATCGCCGCAGGGGGGCTCGCGACGGCGGCAGATGTCGCTAGCGTTATGGCCAAGGGCGCTGATGCGGCCCTTCTTGGGACGCGCTTCGTCATCGCCGAAGAATCCATGGCGCATCCGGCGTACAAACAGGCCATCATTTCGGCGGCAAGCGGTTCGACAGTGCGCACGACTTGTTTTGATGGCATGTGGCCGGACGCGCCGCACCGCGTCATACGCAACTCGACCTATGAAGCATGGCATGCTGCTGGCTGTCCGCCAGAAGGCGAACGACCCGGCGAGGGAGATCCAATCCTCACACTGCCAAACAATACGCATCTCCCCCGTTATTTTGTCGCGACGCCGTCCGATGGCATGTCGGGTACAATCGAGGCCTCAGCAATGTATGCGGGCACGGGGCTCGGCGCGATTACGGCGATTGAGCCCGCCGCCGATATTGTCGCGGATTTGGTCTCGTTGCTTGAGGATTAGCGCTGCTTTCAGCATCAAGTGTTCTCGACTTCAAAGTCAAATTGCTCGGTGGTCACGGTGGCTTGACCGCGCGCGCTATAGCGGGGGCCAGAGATCCGGTCTGGCGCAAAGTGCTGATCCAGCTGATGGATCATGTCAGCGCTGAGCGTCACATCCTGCGCGGCCCAATTCTCTTCGAGGTGATCGATCCGCTTCGTTCCGGGAATGGCGACCACTTCGGAGCCTTTGCTGAGCACCCACGCCAATGCCAATTGCGGGAGGCTGCAATCAAGGCGCTCTGCGATGTCTCTGGCGAGCGGCAACAGTTTCTGGTTTTCTGAGAAGTGCGGCTCGGCCAAGCGCGGAAAAAAGCTGCGGCGCATATCACCGTCCCAATAGGCGTTCGGGTCCAGGGGTTCATGCGCGAACATGCCTCGGCCCACCGGCGAAAACGCCACCAGGCTCGTGCCGAGGGTTTGGCAGGCCTGTTTAACGGCAATCTCTGGGTTGCGCACGATCAGGGAATACTCTGACTGCATCGCGGCAATGGGATGGATTTCCGCCGCTGCGTGCAACATCTCGGCTGACATTTCGGACAATCCTATGGCGCGAATCTTTCCTTGTGAGACCAATTCGGCGAGGGCGCCCACGGAGTCTTCCAGTGGTACCTTTGGATCCGGGCGATGCATATAATACAGGTCAATTGTGTCGGTTTGCAGCCGCTTTAAGCTTGCCTCGCACGCGCGGATAATGGCCTCTGGCCGCGCATCAAGCGTGCGATGGCCATCCTCGAAGCCGAAGACGCATTTGCTGGCCAGAACGAATTCGTCCCGGCGGTGCTTGAGAAATTTGCCAATCCGACGTTCGCTTTCGCCGAGACCGTAAATCGTTGCCGTATCTAAGAAATCATAGCCAAGATCTAGAGCTCGATTGAGAAGGACGTCTGACTCCGCTTCTGAGATCGGTGCATTGTAAGCATGCATCATGTTCATGCAGCCTAAGCCGATGGGTTGGACCTCGAATGGCCCGACTTTGCGCTTTTGCATGCTATTATCTCCCGCGTTCGATGTCGGGAGGGACCTACCATGATCGGGTCAACGCGTTAATTGCGCCTTCTGGAAAATTGAGACCGTGCCCGCGTAACGATCAGCTGCGCCGGATCAGCGCCACCCAGTCACTGTTCGGGCTGGACGGAGGGGCGCCAAGCGCGCGGAAGTCTCCGCCCGATACGCTGTCAACAGAGCCAATTTGCAGGGCGCCGCCAAGAACGGGGTCGTACCAGCGCACCGTGTAAGTGCCAGTTTGACCACTCATATCGAGCACTTGTTCATCCGCATCCGAGTCCAAGTAAGCGACGTAGATATCGCCTGGTGCGGCGAACAGGTAATTGTCGCTATCATTTGATCCTGGCGACACGGTCATTGTTGTCCCACCGACGCTGCCATCTGGTTCGGTCGTGTTGGTTTCATTGGTCGATCGGTTGGTGCCTTGGTTCAGCGTCATCCGATCGAAATGAAATTCGGTCGACCGACCAGAAATCTCGATCCGATGGCGCCCCGCAGAGAGGTTGTAGACAGCGGGAAGCTTCGTGCCGTCTTGCCGGTCAAGACTGTTCGACCAGACCCAATCGGTCAGACTGCCGCTGAAGAACATCTTCCACCAAGTCTGGCCTGACTCGCCATTCGGTTGCACTTGTTGGCCGGTCGATTCATCAATCACACGCATCCAGATATCATTGTTGAGATCGGTGCGGCCATCGGTGCGTGAAATCCGGCGCGCGCGAAAGGCAAAGCGATAGTCGCCCGCATCACTGGCGGGAATGTTGACAATGTACCCCATCGTGCCGCTGCCGGCTCTACTGATATTGAAGAGGTCAGGCCCGGCCCAGCGATAGTAACCGGTGCCTGTGAAGCCAGGTTTGTCATTTTCAAACACCCAATCCCCCGGTGGATTGGTGCCAATGTCTTCGGCTTCAATGGTGAAGGTTTTTGGACTGCTTGGCAGCTGATAAACGCCGACGGTTGTGCTCTGATCTGCGCCGCCTTGCGTGGTCAGAAGGGAATCGGCTTCCGCCATGGTCAGCGCTTTGGCACCGATATGGGCGTTGAAAAAGGCCACAGCGTTTGCTGCATCTGACCATTTCGACTGCCGCGTCTCGTGATCCTGACACATCAAATCACCGCACCCGGTTTGATAGCCATAATAATACTCAACCCCAGCACTGCCGGAGGTCAACGCGTTCCACAGAACCCGGCCGCGCACGTCACCACGATTATCACTTTGATTGCGAGATTGCGGCAGCTGGCCAGCGGGATAGCTGTCATCCGCAGAGACGCCGCGGCTTGCACTGCCGGGCTCATCAAGCGCAACCACCCAGGATGTGCCTTCAGCTTGCGAGCGCGACACCCATTCCGTGAGGGTCTGGCGCACCTCATTAAAGTTCTGATTTCCAGTCTGTATCGACGCCCCTGTCAGCGCCGACTGATTGCCCAGAAGGGGCGCATAGCGCTGATCCCATTGTCCGGGAAATGTGTGCAGCACTCGCAAATGGTCATAAGCGTCAATCTCGTCGAGATACGCGAGCGTCTGACGTGCGGTCTCGCTGCTAAGCGTATATTCCTCACCGAGGTTCCAATTGAGCGCGAGATGGTGTCCGAACCGGGCCACCAATTCGCGATAATAGAGCTGGCGTTCGCGGCCAAAGGCGCCGCCATCCATCAGCTGATCGTTCTCGGTCTCCATCGTCTTGAAATGCAGGAATAAGCCAAGCTGATCGGCATAAGAGAAGACGCGATCCCACTGATCCAATTTCGAGACATCGAAGCGATCATGATGCACGCCGCGATCCCATTGCGCATTGCGTCCCAGATTATTGTACTCGGAAACACTGACTTGGAGCAGGTGCGGGAAGATGTTCTCATCGTCGCCGCCAAGACTAAAGGTCAGGAAGGACACTGCATTGACGCCTTGATTGGCCAGATAAGACCAGGCCCCCAGCAATTCCTGACCTTTCGTGCCTTGCCAAAGATAAGCGTCCGCGCCGGTGGCATTGGCGAAATCATCGAGGTGCGGCCACCAGTCTTTCAGGCGGTCACCGCGATTCGGCGTGGCGTCGAAATCATCATATGCGAGCGTATTCTCGGGCGAGTCCGCACCGACTTTGAAAAACGGATCGCCATTTGCAAACTGCAAATAATGGCCACCTTGATATTGTAGACGCCCGCGGTTAGGCGCGCGTAAATCCGATCCGGTTTTGGAGCTCGCGCCGATGTCGAAGCTTCCGGTCAATCCATTCAGCGAAGCGACTGCGGTACCCGTTCCAGACAAGGACGCATCATTTCCTTCCAGAAAGGAGATCTCATAATTCCACGTCCCTTGGGCATCAGGGGCGAAATGCACACGCCATTTATCGCCGGTCGTGCATCCACTCTCGGCCGCATTCCCACACGCGGCAAAGTATCCGGGGATGGTGTAGGATTTGCTGCCCTGGGAAAACGTCACGCTTAAGGCATAATCGGTAAATGGGTTCGGAGCGCCAGCCTCGTCGGCATTTGGACCATCCATGGTCAGCGTGATCGGATGCCAAATCTCGGTTTCTCCAGAGAATGTGACCGATTGCGGCGTCGTCGGAGGCGGCGGTGGAGGGGGTGGCGGCGGCGGAGGCGGCGGCGAAACTGGCGGCGGCGTATTGGGCTGGCCACCAAGGGCCGGCATAGCCGCGCCGCTCTCATCACTGTCGCTGCCGGAACAGCCGACCAAAAAAGATGTCAACGCAAAACACGAGGCGAAGGTAATGACCAGTCTCATGGCATGTCCCCAAACGGTATCGCAGTAAATTCAAACGCGCTTGAGAGCTAACCCATCGAGGCTTTCATCTTTCGCAATGAAGGCCCATAGAATCGATCGGTCGTCACAAGCTTTCATTCACCATGAAAGGATTGTTTGCGGTGCAACAGTTAAGCTTCCTTAAGTCGCTATATTTTAATGAATGCGGCTGGGCCGTAGATCACGCTTCTTGGCGCAGGGTGTCAGCTTTTGAATGCGCGGATGCCGCCCCGGCTTGGCCGCGTTCAAACGCTAGGGTCGTCCAGACACCCTGGTCGGCTGGGCCGCGGCAGGCCTGAAAGTCCAGCTTCGCTGGATCCATAGCAACGACGGCATTCGTCGTCGCGCCGGTCTGATCTTCAGAAAACCGATTAATGCTCAAGCGACCATCGGAGCGATTCGAGAAGGCGTTTTTCAGCGTTTCAATCGTATGCGTTCTGGAGCTTCGGAGCAGCGTTCCCATACGATCAAACCGGGCATGCGTGCTCTCCGATAGATCGGTTTCGAGGGCGATATGATTCTCGAACAGACAATGGTTGGTGCGGGCCAAAGGTCCATCCTGCGTGGTTCGCGCAAAGGCCGCGCCCGGTGAGCGCTCCCACTCAATCGCGCCCGTTCGGTCGCCGACCCAATAAGAATGGCTGCCCGCAACCGGGGCCTTTTCTATCACGGCGCTCGCCGCCGCGCGCGTGGTCTGCTTCAGTGCCAGGTGGAGCACCGATAAATAGGGGATGCCGACCTCGGCGCCCTTGGTTTTCAGGTTTGTGGTCCCGACCGTCACGCCGTGCTCATTCATCCCCATAAGGGTCTGGCACCCCGCACATGTCACGGTCCACGTTTCTGGGCCTTCATCTGGGATTTGATGCAGCGCGATCACATATTTCACGTCTGGCTCGTTCAAATCCCAGGTCTGACCTTGCAAACTTTCGTCTTTCGCCGTCGCGCTGGGCGGCAACAGCGCAGCGGTGCACCCTTCATCTTCCAAAACGATTGGATCACCTGGCAGGACAATAATATCGCGAACATCGGTCATGTTTGCGGTTGTGAACAATTGCACCGGATCGATCTCAGCGCCTGCCGCGATCGCAAGGTGCTCTGCGTGGCCACTGGGATCAAACCGCCGAACTTGCTCCAAACAGGCGGCGCCCGCGTCAAACAGCTTTGCCGTACCGGCATGGCCCGCTTCGCTCAAATACAGCTCGACCGCAGCGACCCGCTCGCCAACGAATGCGTGAATCATCTCACCGCAAAACGTACCATAGGCGCGGCCCATTGATTCCGGGGTCCCCGATACGGTGAAAGTCGGTAGGGTCATGCTCATATCGTAAGTCCTTAAACACACGCGCAGTGGACCAGGACCGCTTCGCTCTTTTTCAGTTTAGCTTGAGCGGATGCAAAGCCCAATAGAAGAATAACATCGCGTGTTTAAGAGGTCGTGACCGCAGACAGGAAGCCTATTTCAAGATGTCCGGCGATGTCAGCTCACCTGTCTTGGCCGCTTCCACTTCGCGGAGAAGACGCAGCACATTCCCGCTCCAAATCTTTTCGATATCTTCGGCGCTATAGCCGGCCTCCACGAGGGCGGCGGTGATTTTGGGAACATCCGAGACTTCCGCCATACCATCGACGCCGCCGCCACCATCCCAATCTGCTCCAATTCCGACATGATCAATGCCGACTAAATCAATTGTATAAAAGAGGTGCTCTAAGTATTTTTCAAAGCTTGAGCGTGGCGGCGGAAACTCGCCATCGAGCGCCATACGCGCCATGCGATAGGCTTGCAATTGTTCATCATTCATCTCGGCAATGCTCATCCCAAAATCTGCATTTAGGGCGTCCAGTGCCGCTTGCCGTTCGGGCGATACCTCAAGCGCTTCAAGATAGCCGCCAAACGCATTCACATGCACCACGCCGCCGCTTTCAGCCAGTTGAATTAAGAGGTCGTCTGGCACATTGCGGGCATGTTCAAACACCCCGTCCGGTCCGCTATGGGACAGGATGACGGGGGTCGATGAAACGTCCATCATGTCGCGCAAAGCGTCATCTGACGCATGCGAGGCATCAACGATCAGCCCCATACGATTGGCCTCTCGAACAAGCTCTTTGCCCAACTCGCTCAATCCACCGTGCAGCGGTTCGTCGGTTGAACTGTCCGCGAACTGATTGCTTTCGAAATGCACCAGTCCGAGCATCCTTAAGCCGCCCACATAAAACACTTCTAAAAGCGAAATATCTTCGCCCAGCGGATAGGCGTTTTCCATGCTTTGGAAGACGACGATTTTCCCGTCCGCATGGATGCGCTCGGCATCATCGGCGGCAAAGGCAAGCTCAACCGACTCGGCATATTTCGAGGCCATTTCCCGGATCGACATTTGCCGCAAGATCGCCGATGTGCGCGCCGCGATGTAAGCTGCCTCATTGAGGGGGCCGGGCGCGGTGTAGATCACCCAAAACCCGCCATCGAGTTGACCCTCTTGGAGCCGGGGAAGATCGACATTTGTACGATCATTCGCGAATGAACCGCGCGCCGAAAAATCATAGCTAGCGCGATGGAACAGAGCTGGCGTGTCGAGGTGGGCATCGAGCGTGAGCAAAGTATCGTGCAATGCAGCGGGATCGGTCGCGTCTGTGCTCGATTGGAGGTCCGGCGCTTGCATTTCGCTGATCACGCTGCCCGCGCCTGGCAGCTGGGGTGCGCACGCGCTGCACAATAATATCAGGGTCCCAGCCAAACCAAATCTCACCATCTTACTTCTCCTCTAGCGCTTTGCTTTTATCTCGGGAGCTTATGCGTATACCAAGCGCGAAGCCAAGACACGCCTGCATTCGGTTGGTGGGCATTTTTAATACCGTCAGTCTTGCAGCACTTGTGCATATCGATTGGACACTGCCGGTTTTGACGTTTGCGGATTAGCCGGTCAATTCCGCACAAATCGCGGGTTGCGGCGCTTCCTCACAGAAATCCGGGGCGCCATAAACCGTCCAATAATCGACATAACCGAGGTCCGAAACAATCGCATCGAAACGCTTGTGTTGTCGGCCCGCCGGGAACATTGGGTCAAACATCACGATCGAGATATCAAACCGGCCCGTCTCAGCTTCTGCGGCGGCGACCTCCATGGCCAGATCCGTGGCCTCGAGATGGTCGAAAAGCGTATAAGCCAGCCAGCCCGGCAAGCCGGCTTGATAAGCCGATAAAATGTCCGCTTCGACGGTTGCGATAGAGTCGGGATTGCCGGTCCGTTTGGCCTCTATAAATGACAGCAAAAGCGCTTCATCCATCGGCGCCGGTGACTGTGAAACCCAAGCTGCTGCCGTGTCAAAATCGCCCAAACGCAAATAGACGCTCAAGATTCCAAACCATCCCGTCGGTGTTTCAAATCCGCGATCGTGCCAGAGCGCTTGTAAATCATTGAGAGCCTTTTGAGGATCGCGGTTGATATGGCCGTTCATCGCCAGCGCGATCAGAATCGGCGGTGAGGTTGGCGCAAGGTCGCGCGCCCTCAGCAAAACGGTTTTATTATGGTCGATATAGCCTAGATCCCGAAAGTGTTCCGCAAACCAAAGTCTGAGCATCGGGTTGTCCGGATCCGCCGCGATCGCTTCCTCAAATATGTCACGCGCACTGAGCCAGTCGCCGCGCCGTTGCGCGACGGACGCCATCACGGTGCGAGCTTCCACCAAGCTGGGGTCGAGGCGTACGGCGCGATCAGCGGCAAATATCGCTTCGTCAAACGCGCGTCGCGGATCGACCTCCTCAGAATATGTCGGCAGCGTCATCCATGCGGATGCTAGCGCTTGCCAAGCTTGCGCATAGTTCTCGTCACGGGCCACTGCTTGCGTGAACAATTTGACCGCGCGTGTGTTTGGTTCTTTGCCGCGTTGCAACCATAAGGCCCGGCCACGGTCATAAAGATCGACCGCAATTGGGTCGTCCGATCCTGCCGTTTCGACTACTGCACTCGGGGCGAGCGCCCGCACGCCTAATCCACTTAATATGACCAAAGCCAGTGCGGCGACCGTAAAAACGGCAAGCCTTCGCAGGTTCGACGGCGTCCACCAATGGTCGGAGGCTGAGGGCGGACGGGTCGCGCGCGATGTCACCCAAGCGTCTAGTTCTTCTGGATGGGCGTAGACTGTCGATTTTGCTGTGTGCTGTTGACGATGAATCGGAAGCGTTTCTTCGTGTTCCCAGCGACGCGCGGTCCGTTCACTGCAGCCCAAATGCCCCGCAATTCGTTTCCAGCCCACCAAACGCGGTTTTCGGGATTGATCCAAATATAGCTCCAAAGCGTTATCTTGTCGGTGCGCAACCGTGTTTTCGTCTCCACCAAGCTAACCGAACCGGCAGACCTGGCCAAGTGCGGACAAACGCGGTCACGCCGCATCATACTCTTGTAGGAGCGATGCTGACCCTGCAAGCCGATGGCTACCTCAGAGAGTGAAACCGCTTATGGGAGCTTCATTATGACCCTTAGTCGACGCAGGTTGCTGCAAACTTCCGCTGCGACTCTTCTCGCAGCCGCGAGCGCCGCGCGACCGGTTTTCGCCGATCCATCGCTACAAGGCGCGAATATCGCGTTCGCGAGCGCTGGAGAGGCGCTCGCCGCCCTGAAGAAGCGTGAGGTGTCCGCGCGCGAACTGACCGAGCTCTGTTTGCAGCGGATCACGGCAAGCAAAGACACCCTAAATGCGATCGCGCTTTTGCGCAGCGACCAAGCCTTATCCGAGGCCGCGGCGATCGACGAGGTGCGGGCAAAAGGCCATTCGCTTGGACCGCTCGCCGGCTTGCCGATGACAATTAAGGAGAGCTTTGACGTCTCCGGCTTGGCAACAACTTGGGGCAATCCAAATTTTCCCAAAACGCCGGCCCCTGAAAACAGCGCCGTTGCAGAGCGTTTGATCGCAGCCGGCGCCATCCTGCTCGGCAAGACCAATGTTTCTCTGATGTTGGGCGATTGGGACGGCCGCAATCCGGTCTATGGCAGCACCCGCAATCCTTGGAACCTCGACCGGGTGCCTGGCGGCTCGTCAGCCGGGGCTGCAGCAGCGCTCTCATCCGGCCTATCGTTTTTGGATATTGGGTCCGACCTCGGCGGTTCGATCCGGCAACCGGCAGCGAATTGCGGCATTTACGGGCACAAACCCACAGCGGGGGTCGTCCCACAACGTGGGCATGTCCCATCTGCAGCGCCGCCCGGGCTGCGCACAGCGATGATGGAAACCCCTCAGTTTAGCGATTTACCCGTGTCCGGACCGATGGCGCGCTCGGCGCCGGATCTGTTAACAGCGCTTAGCATCATTGGCGGACCGGACGGGGCTGCGACCCGCGCGCTTTCCTATCGCGTTCCACCTCCCCGCCATAGCGCCCTGAAGGACTTTCGAGTTGGATTTGCGCTTTCGCACCCAGACGCTGAACCTGACGCCGACACATTAGAAGTGCTCGGCACGCTGATTGAGTCTCTCACCGGCCGGGTCGCGCGAATAGAAGAAGGCTGGCCGGAAGGTGTCGATCCAAGACGACAGCGCGATTTGCGTCACTATTTCCGCGCAACCATCGGCACGCTAATGACCACCCCGGAACAAGCCGCGGAACACGAGCGCGATGCGGCCGCTGATGGTCCGGAATGGGTGCAGGGCGATTATTATGGCGCGTTCAATCAGGGCTTCTCTGACCGCCGTGCTGCGTTCGTTGCCAAAGAAACCGAGCGCCTCGCACTGCGCGCGGCTTGGCAGCGATACTTTAAGGACTTCGATGTGTTCTTGATGCCGGTTCAAACCCGCACGGCGATGGCGCCAGGTGCGCTCACCGATGAAATTGCATTTGCGTCGCACCTCTGGTTTGCAGCGGCCACGGTCACTGGACTGCCTGCAACCGCAGCGCCAGCGGGGCTTGCGCCGAATGGATTGCCGGTCGGTCTGCAAATTCTCGGTCCGCACTATGAAGATGCGACTTGTATCGGCTTTGCCGAGGCTTTGGCGCGTGAAGGGATGGGGGGATATCAGAAGCCGCCCTTTGCGATGTAGGGCTTATTCGCAGCAAATCTGTATTCGTTGACGCATCGCGTTGCTATTAGACCAGAATGTCCGATGCCTATTTCATCCTCGGCGGCGCGCGCTCTGGTAAGAGCCGGCGCGCGCTGGCGCTTGCCGAAGAGATCGGCCCAAACCGTTTGTTTTTGGCGACCGCCGAAGCGTCTGACGAAGAAATGGCGTCACGGATTGCCCGCCATCAAGAAGAACGGGGCGATGGCTGGTCGACGATGGAAACGCCGCTTGATCTTGTCCCGGCGCTGGCTGGCATCGATCCAGCTTTTGATGTCTGTCTGGTCGACTGTTTGACGGTCTGGCTGTCAAACCTCATGCACTATGAGCGCGAAGTTGCGTCCGCGACGCGCGACCTGTGCGTGCAATTGGCGAAGATGCCGATCCCGATCGTCCTGGTATCGAACGAAATCGGCCTCGGTCTTGTGCCGGAGACACCTTTGGGCCGGAGGTTTCGGGATGCACAAGGACGATTGAACCAAGAGGTCGCGCGCCATTGTCATCGCGTGGAGTTTATCGCGGCAGGCTTGCCACTCCGTTTAAAGGGGTAAGGGCGGCCCGCAAGCGCGCTTCAGCCTCCGAACTTCCCGGTAGACCGATGCGCAAGTGCGTTTGCGACCAGGCGAAGCGACGCGTGTAAATCCCGGCCCGCGCTAGAGTCTCAAAAACCGCATAAGCGTCCTTCGTGGTAACAAAGCGAAAGAGTGCGGTACCGCCGACCTGTTCGAACCCCGCATCGTGTAGGATGAGATCGAGGCGCTCGGCCGCTTCGACAAGGCGGGTTTGCGTTTGAGCCTGCCAGGTAAAATCGGCATAAGCGCGCGTGCCGATTTCGAGCGCCGCGCCAGACACGGGCCAGGCACCGAGGCGATCTTTCAGTGCTTTTCGCAAGCCAACGGGGGCCAGGCAGGCGCCCAGACGAAGTCCAGCAAGCCCGAAAAACTTTCCGAATGAACGCAGAATAATCAGGCCGTCGGCGCCGGCCTTCGGGGCGAGGCTCTGCTCCGGTAAGAGATCCGCAAATGCCTCATCAACAATCAACCAGCCGCCACGCGCCGCGAGGGCCTGCCGCGCCGTCTCAAGCGCCTCTGGATCGAAACGGCGCCCATCAGGATTGTTTGGATGGGTCAGGATCACCGTATCGACAGAGGATGAAACACGCAAAGGGTCATCGGTTTGAATGATCTCTGCCCCAGCGCGCGACCAGGTTTCGCTGTGATCTCCATAAGTTGGTGAAAGCAAAGCGATGCGGCGCGGATGAATCAGGCTTGGCAGGAGGCGAATGAGGCACTCACTTCCGGGCGCCAGAACAATTGATTGCGCTGGTGCTTTCAGCGCGGAAGCCATCGCGTCGCGGCACGCATCTTGGTCAGCTTGTGTCGGCAACCGCGCCAATGCCCGCGTCGACACGTCGATATTGGGATAAGGCCACGGATTGATCCCGGTTGAGAGGTCAAGCCACGGCTTGGTTGCCTCCGGAAAGGTTGCAGCAATGGCGTCTACAGCGCCGCCATGGATGAGATCCTTGCTCATTGGCTTAACCACAACAAACACACCAGAAGGATGACCGCAGCGAGGCCAAGGGTGCGCCGATAGAGCGCGAGCCCTTGCATAATATCGCTCGGCTCTGGATCGCGGGCGCCTTCGTTGAGCCATGGCTCTTCGCTGACACGGCAGCCATATACGCGCGGTCCCGATAGCCTCACCCCAAGGCTTCCGGCCATAGCGGCTTCTGGCCAACCTGCATTCGGCGACCGGTGACGCGGCGCGTCACGTAGCATGACCTGAACCGCGACGGCGTTGAAACGAGAGATCGCAAAAAGCCAGCCGGTGAGCCGGGCTGGGATTAGATTGGCGAGATCGTCCAGGCGCGCTGCAAATCCGCCAAAGGCGAGATAGCGATCAGATTTGTGGCCAATCATAGAGTCGAGCGTATTGATCGCTTTATATGCGGCAAGGCCCGGCAGACCAAAAATCCCGCCCCAGAAGAGCGGCGCGATCACCCCATCGGACGTGTTCTCGGCAAGGCTCTCCAAGGTCGCGCGGGCCACGCCTGCCTGGTCCAGACGAAATGGGTCACGCCCCACAATCATGGCAACGGCCTGGCGGGCGCGCTCTAAATCACCGTGCGATAAGGGCTCGGCCACCGCTAAAATATGTGCCCGAAGACTGCGCGAGGCGATCAAGCTCGAGGCGAGAAGCGCTTCAATGGCAATCCCCCAGAACGTGTTAGGAAGCGCTATGGAGATTGCGATCGCGATGAGCGTGACGATCCCGACCAAAACAAGGGTGCAGATCAATCCTGCAAGATAGCGCAGGCGGTGCGACCACGCCGATCGATTAAAAAGGCGCTCTGCCGCTGAGACGAGTACCCCGAACCAAACCACAGGATGGCGGATGCGCCGATAAACGGCATCTGGCCATCCAATGGCAAGTTCGATGGCCCAAGCGAGAACGATGAGAAGTAGGGCATTCATGACCGGCTGGCCGGTCTAAAGCCAGTTTGTCGCCGCGGGCTCAAACGGGTCCTGCCATATCAACGCGGGACCCCGAAACTTGCGCGCGAATGCCATAAACGGCTTCGAGGCGCGCGGCGGTTAGCGTTTCGCTTGGAGGACCGTCCGCGACGATCTCACCCTGCTTCATCCAAATCAGGCGTGACGCATAGCGCGCGGCAAGTTCAATATCGTGCAGCACCACCAAAGCGCCGCCGCCCTGCGCGACATAGTCAGCGATCAAATTGAGGATGCGAAACTGATGGCGCGGATCAAGCGCCGCGGTTGGCTCGTCGGCGATCAAAAGGGGGGCTTCGGCCGCAAATGCGCGCGCGCAATGCATCCGCGCCAACTCGCCGCCGGACAGCGTATCGACGCGCCGATTCGCAAAGCGCACGAGGTCACATGCCTCAAGCGCTCGATCGACGGCCTCAGCGTCCCTGGCTTTAAGCCGTCCCAAAGCCGCGCCATGACTAAATCGGCCCAAAGCAACCACGTCGCGCACCGTATTCGGCCACGCCAGCGGCCGAATTTGCGGCAAGTAAGCGACCCGACGGGCGCGATCGATCGGCCGCAAATCGATCGTCTCATCGCCGCCCAGCGTCGCATCACCACCACTGGGTTTTTGCAGACCGAGACTGGCCCGGATCAGACTGGTTTTGCCGGCGCCGTTTGGTCCGAGTAGGGCGACGAACTCTCCGGGCGCCAGCGAGAAGCTGGCATCACGAACCAGAGTCGCGTCTTTAACGACGACACTAAGCTGCGTGGCAATGAGCTTAGTCATGAACGGCCCGCCTTTGCATCGCGATCCAGATAAAGATCGGCGCGCCCAGCAGCGCAGCGACAACACCAAGTTTAAGTTCATTGTCGGTCGGAATGGTTCGAACGCCGATATCCGCTAAAACCAGGATCAATCCTGCCAGCAGCGCCGACGGTATGAGGGACCTAGCTGGATCATGTCCGACAAAGGGTCGGATGATATGGGGCGCAATGATGCCGACAAATCCGATTGCGCCGGCCAGCGCGACGGATGCGCCGGTCGCGAGGCCCGCGCCGAGCACGGTGAAAATACGCTGATGGCGCAGATTCAGGCCGACCCCGCTCGCGGCTTCTTCGCCAAGTGTCAGCGCCGAGAGCCCACGTCCAGTAACCAAGAGCAGGGCACTGCCAGCGACCAAAAAGGGCAAGGCCAACCCGATCTCATTAAAACTGCGATTGGCAACCGATCCGAGCATCCAATTGATCATGTCGGACAAAGAAAACGGATTAGGCGCCAAATTCATCAACAGGCTCATCAGTGCGCCAGAAAAGCTCGACAGTCCGACCCCGATGAGGATGAGTGTCACGACCGAGCTGGTGCGAATTGCAGCGATCGCGAGGAGCGCCGTTGCGGCCAGCGCGCCGATAATCGCGGCAATCGGCAGGATCCATGGGCTAAGGGACACAAGGCCATAATAAAGCGAAAATGTCGCCGCAAGGGATGCGCTGGCTGAGACCCCGAGGACACCCGGCTCCGCGAGTGGGTTCCGGAGCAGGCCTTGTAAGGCAGCTCCGCTCACGCCGAGCGCGGCGCCGACGAGAAAGGCCGCGAGCGCGCGTGGCAATCGTATCGACCAAACCACAAGTCGGTCGCCCGTGTCGGCCCCGCCAAAGAGTGCCGCTAGAATCCGGTCGGCTGGGAGCGGGGTGGAGCCGAGCAGACAGGCGGCGAAGATCGCCAGCGCGCTTGCTGCGGCAAGGCCGGGTGTGAGCCAATGCGCTTGCCTCATTGCGCGGTACCCTCGCTCAGGGCTTCAAGCGCATCCATCAGATACCATCCGCCACAGGCCAGCCAAGCGCCTTGTAAGGCCACCGTATCGGGGCTCGCGAGTTGTTGGCGCGCGACCGGATGTTGAGCTGCACTCCAGGCATTTGGGTGATTGGTGCGGGCGTCGAAATATGCGGCGACGACCATGTCAGGCTGCTCATAAACCAATCGCTCTAGGGGAAGTGACCGCCAGCCGCGACCGTCCTGAAAGTTTTGCAAGCCGGCTGCAATCAGCATTTCGTGAACCAGGGAGCCAGCCCCTGTCGTGACGCCCGCTGGCGTCATATAGAGAGCTGTGTCATCACTGTCTCCAGCGCGTACAGCCTTCAGCCGGTTTCGGAATGAGCGGACCAGCGCCCGCCCGCGCTCGGTTTGTCCCAAGCCATCCGCCACGTGCTGGGTCAGCGGTGGAATGGATCCGATTTCCTCACCGTCGATATTCGTGGCCCAACTGACTTGCAAGACTGGGATACCGGCGCGTTCGAAAAACGCCGTCGCATTCGGGCCTCCGCCATAAGAGCGCACCACTAAATCCGGCTTGAGGATTAGCACATCCTCCGCCTTCGGTCGAACGGTGGGGACGCCCACTGCCGATGCGCGCATATAAGAAAACGCCTTTGTGGCATCTGGCGACACCGCCAAGATTTGCTCTGCATCTGCGAGCTTCAAAACATATTGGTCGGCGCAGAAATCGAGGCTGACAATCCGCATGGGCCGGTCGGTGGGAGCCGCAGTGCCACCCCCTGATGGGCTGCAAGCAGCCATCGCAAGAAGCGCCACGAAGACAGTCAGCCTCAACATTCGACTAATATCTCAGACGGATCCCGATCGAACCAGAGAGATCTGGCGTGCCATAGCGCCGAATTTGTTGATACTCTTCGTCGAAAAGGTTCTCGATACGTCCAAACACTTCAACCTGTTCGTTGACCTCATACGTCCCGGACAAATCGACTCGCGTCCAGCCATCCACCGTGAACGACCCATCTGGCTCATCATCATTGTGACGCACCAAAATGGCTCCGGAGAATGGGCCGTCGGGATCAATTGAGACCCGTATATCGCCTGAATGCTCAGGAATACGGCGCAGCGGATCACCATCCGTGTCTTCGGCGTCGATATACGCATAGGATGCAGACACGCTCAGCCAGTCGAGAAGGTCATATCGACCGGTCAGCTCGACGCCTTGCGTGTCGACTTGTGCTTCATTGAAGTAGCCCGAAAAGGCGAATTGAATCAGGTTTTCAATATCGGACCGGAACACCGTGATGCTGGCATCGGCCCGCCCGTCTTTTGATCGCCAATCGATCCCGGCATCGAAGGACTCAGACGTTTCAGGCTGGAGATCCGGGTTTGGCGCCGCGAATCCACCGCCAGTCAACTGGAAAATGGTCGGCGCTTTGAAGCCCTGACCCCAACTTGCGCGGAGTGTAACTTGCTCATTCGGATTGTACGCCGCCGCCACGCGGCCGGTCGTTTCAGAGCCGAACGTACTGTGATCATCAACCCGGAGCCCGCCGGTGAGGGTCACGGTTTCAATTGGTTGAAACTCGTATAATGCAAACACGCCATCAATCGTGGTCTGGTCACCTCTTGTGTCGGTTTCGTCTCGGTCCGCCCCGAATGCCAGCGTATTGCGATCATTGATCTTCAGCGTACCTTGATAGCGATAAATCATCCGCTCGCCATCTGCGGAAAATGACGAAACGCCGGCGTCGAAATTCTCTCGATCAATTTCAGAGTATCCGACCAGTAAGAGGTTCTCTAAGCGTCCATCGAACAGGCTGCCCGTCAGGGAGACATTGCCGGAGAATTCTTCGGTTTCGCTGGTCTCATCTGTGTCCGTGAAGCCTGGGGCGAAACCATCAATGTCCGTATCAGCATCGGCCCAATAAATGTCCGCTGACAGCCTGGCATCTTTGCCAAAGTTCAAGCCGCCTTTTGCCGATAGGGTGAGCGCTTCGTATCCATCTTCTTCCGTATTGCCATCATTCTCATCGGCTCTCGAAATACCGTCGGTAGAGGTGCTGGTGATGGCGAGGCGGAAGTCGCCTTGGTCGTTGCCATTTTCGATCGAAGCGCCACCGCGCAGCAGGTTAAAGGAGCCATATTCTGCAAATGCGCTGCCACCCAATCCGCCTTCTGGCGACTTGGTTGTGATGGAAACGACCCCGCCGATCGCATCGGTGCCCCAGAGCGTCGATTGCGCGCCTTTGAGAATTTCGATGCGCTCGATGTTTTCCGTGTCGACGCGTGCGAAGTTGAAGCCACCACCTGGAGAGCTTGGATCATTTACCGGAATGCCATCGATCAGCACAAGCGTTTGCTCGCTCGCGGCGCCGCGAATGCGAACAGAAGCTTGTCCGCCAAAGGTGCCGTTTTGATTGACCGTGACACCCGGCGCCGCTGCGATGGCATCAATCGCGAAATCGACGCCAAGCTCTTCAATATCATCTGCGGTGATAATGCTCACCGAAGAGCCGATTTCTGTGGCGGTTTGATTCAGCCGCGAGCCTTCGATCACGACCGTGTTCAGCGTAACCGCTTCGTCGCTGGCGTCTTGGGCCAAAACCGGCCATGAGAGTGACAAGGAAACAGCGCTAAGTAGCGCGAATTTATAAGACATGAGGACTACCCCTCAGCACCCAGCCGCTCGACCATGGGCACAATTAACGACGTAACAGGCCTCGCAGAGATCTGCGCGAGCGGCCAAGCCATGACTTTGTCGTTGCAAAGGGTCGGCTTTCGCCTTCCCGCCCGCTGAGAACTCTTCCCGGCCTCCGGACGAACGACGCGATGGCAGGTCTCCTGGCTCACCGATCAATGCTTGAGGCCGTCTTCCCAGAGCAGATGCTCCAGTGACATCGTGGCCTGTCGCTCCTGGCTGACAGTTGCGGGTACAGCACCGGATTTCCACCGGCTTCCCTCTTAGCTGCCGTTAAAGCAGCACCATCTGCACACGCTCTTGGGGTCGGTCTGCGATTTTGTCAATTGAGTCTGTGTCTCAAACCGGGGTGTGGCGGCGCTAAAAATCGATGCCGCGCTGAGCTTTGATTCCGGCTTTAAAGGGGTGTTTGATTTCGCGCATTTCGCTGACAAGATCGGCATAATCGCACAGCTCTGGTTTCGCGTCGCGGCCCGTGAGAACGACACTGGTTCGGTCTGAGCGGGCGTCTAGGCCGTCTATCACCGCCTCGATTGACAGGTAATCGTAGCGCAGAGCGATGTTAATCTCATCGAGCACGATCAGATCATACGCCCCGCTCGCCATCATCGCGCAGGCTTTCTCGAAAGCGGCGGTGGCGGCGGCGATATCGCGGTCTTTGTCTTGGGTGTCCCAGGTAAAGCCTTCGCCCATCGTGTGCCAGTCAACGTCGCCGAGCTTATCGAAGAATTGGCGCTCACCAGTAATCCATTTGCCTTTGATAAACTGGACCACGCCGACCTTTTGACGCCAGCCGAGGGCGCGCACAATCACACCGAAAGCCGAGCTCGACTTTCCCTTTCCATCGCCGGTATGGACCAGAACGAGACCGCGCTCCGGATCGGTGGCGTCGCTGGTTTTTCGCTTTTGCTCAGCCTGCAATTTCTGCATCTCGGCCTTATGGCGGTCGGTATCGCTCATCGAAGTCTCCTCACAGGTCAGGATATGGTGACAAATTCGCCAAAGTCGATTTGCGCATTGAAATCCGCGGCAGTGTCTCCTATTGCGAGCGCGGCGCGGATGACGCCGGCATGCGTCACGATGAGCGTCGTCAGGTCGGGCGCGCCCCAGTGCTCGAGCGCGGCTCGGACGCGGGCTTGGAAGAGGGCGACGCTCTCTCCGGCATGCGGGCGGGCGTGCTGGAAATCATCGGCCCAGTCGTCAATCTGCGCGCGGGGGATATCCGCCCAAGCGCGGTTCTCCCAGGTACCGAAATCCATCTCCGTCAGGCGGGTGTCCGGTTCGATGGAGAGGTTTCTTCTCTCGCCAATATAGAGCGCAAGCTTTTGGCAACGCCGCAGCGGGCTGGTGACGATCCGATTAAAATCGGGGAGCGCGGCGAAGGCCGCATCGGCGTCGTCCATAAAGGTCTCACTGACATCAAGATCAGTTTGTCCATAGCATATGCCCGGTGCGACGTCCGGCACTGTGTGGCGAAGCAGGATCAAAGCCAAGCGAGCAATCCGAGATAGAACCCGATTTCACTCGCCTGCTGCACAGCGCCGAGTGTGTCGCCGGTATATCCGCCAAGTTTGCGTTCAAACATGAACCGCATGGCAAAATGCCCGGCCAACAGACCAGCGCCGCCCCAGATCAGCGCCATAGGTGGTTGCCAGACACACCACAGGGCGATCAGCGCTGCGCCGGTTGCCAGCGCCACGAAGAGGCTCGTGCGGCTTGCCGCATCTGCAACCGGCTTGGCTTTGCCATCTTCGCGAACATAGCGACTGGTCGCGATGACCCATACGCTCGACAGTCGCGACAAACCATGCGCCACCACAAACGCCATTGGGATGACCGCCGTAGGCATCGCGATCAGTGTCGCCGCCTTCAGACCGAGCGCGATGATCAAAGCGAGCGTGCCATAGGTGCCGAGGCGCGAGTCCTTCATGATCTGCAATGCCTGGTCGCGCGACAGGCCTCCGCCAAGGCCATCAAACGTATCGGCGAGCCCATCTTCATGGAAAGCGCCGGTGATCAGCACGCCGACTGCAATCGCGATGATGATGGCGACGGTGCTCGGCAGGAGCAAACTCGCCATTAGGAATGGCATTGCCGAAACAGCGCCAACCAATGCGCCGACCAGGGGATAGTAGCGAACCGCTTTGGCCATGCGTTCTGGCGTATAGAGCCTTGCGGTCTTGACTGGAAAGCGAGTCAAAAACTGCACCGCAAGGAGAAAAGAGGCGCCTTCGCTCTTCATGCCGGACCACTCACCCCGGCGCTGTCAAAACTCGCCATATCCCTCAGCATCGCGGCAGCCGCTTTCACTAGAGGAAAAGCAAGAAGGGCGCCAGTGCCTTCGCCGAGACGCATATTAAGATCCAGGAGCGGCTGAGCTCCCAGAGCGTCAAGCACGATGCCATGCCCGGCTTCGGCGGAGGTGTGGGCGTAGACAAAACAAGCGTCGCAACCGGGCGCGATGCGCTGTGCACACAGGGCTGCGACCGTCGCAATAAACCCGTCGACGATAACCAGGCGAGCGGTTTCCGCAGCGCCGATCATGGCGCCTGTCATCATCACCACTTCAAAACCGCCATACTCTTGAAGGGCCGCGCGCGCGGCCAATGCACTTGGCGTGCGTGCGGCGGCGCTCTCCAATACACCCAACTTACGCGTTAGCCCGGCATCGTCGAGCCCGGTCCCCCGGCCAATGAGCGCCTCGACCGACCGGTTCAGGACTTTTGCAGAAATGAGAGTCGCCGATGACGTATTGCCAATCCCCATTTCACCGAAGCAAGCGACCTCGGCTGTAATCGCCTTGCCAAGATCGCGCCCGGCCGCAAGCGCTTGGGTCAGGGCTTCATGATCCATTGCGGGCTGTTCAATCGCATTCTGCGTGCCGTCCGCGATCCGTCGATCGATTAAGTGTGGATGCGTTATGGGCGGGCCGGCAATACCGGCGTCGACGACTTGGACGGTTGCGCCGACAACTCGGGCAAACACATTCGCAGCCGCACCTCCGGCAAGGAAATTCAGCACCATTTGGCGCGTCACCGCCTGCGGATAGGCCGAGACGCCCGCCTCCGTTATGCCGTGATCGCCGGCGAAAATCGTCAGCGTGCATGTCTCAGCATGGGGCGTCAGCGAGCGCTGCACGCGCGCAAGCTTCGCGGCCAGCGCTTCGATTTGCCCGAGCGCCCCGACCGGCTTTGTCTTCCCATCAAGCGCGGCGGCGAGCGTCTGTTCAAAAGCTTCAGACTCAGACTTCATCCCGGCGCCTTAGCGCAGTCGCGCGGATTGACAAAGTT